>NZ_JCAFTG010000011.1:0-133112 GCF_059370035.1 Stenotrophomonas sp. YJH_SMC_37 | reverse complement strand
TTATCGACGTTAAGGTGCGGGATGGGGATCGCTCGGCTCGTCTGTCGGCTGCTATCCGCAGATATCATGTTGACGGTCCCTCCACCCTGGCTCCTACATACCGCGTAGGAGCCGGGAGGAACATACAAGCCATGCTCGGCTGCCGTCCAGGTCGCGCTGCGCGCGTCAGCCGAGCATGGCTCGGCTCTACAAAGAGCTTTCAGCCAGCCAGGCCTGCACCGTGGCCGCGTCGAACGGCCAGTCCAGCTCGCGGTCATCGCGCTCGTCGCGGAGCACCGGCACCCGCGCGCCGTAGCGCGATTCCAGCGCCGGCTGGTCATCCAGGAACACCGATTCGAACTCCGGCGCCCGCGCCTTGGCCAGTTCGGCCAGGGCCATGTCGCACAGGTGGCAATCGTCACGCTGGAACAGAGTCAACACCGGTTTTGCTCCCTCTGCCGAAATGCTGCGCCGCAGCCATGGAAGTGCGGCGTGAGCCGCTAGAATAGCGGTCTCTTCCGGTACCCGCAGTACGGCATCCATGGCTGTCAGCACGTTCGACGTTTTCAAGATCGGCATTGGCCCGAGTTCCTCGCACACCGTCGGGCCGATGAAGGCCGCCGAGCGATTCATCCATCGCTGGCTGCTCGATCCGGGCCGCCTGCCCGAGGTCGCGCGCATCCGCGCCGATGTCTATGGCTCGCTGGCGCTGACCGGCCGCGGCCACGGCACCGACAAGGCGATCCTGCTCGGCCTGGAAGGCCAGCGCCCGAACCTGATCGACCCGGACATCATTCCGGCTACGCTCGAGCGCATCCGCAGCAGCAAGCGCATCCAGCTGATGGGCCAGCACGAGATCGCTTTCGACGAGAAGCGCGACCTGGGCATGAACAAGCGCCAGAAGCTGCCGTACCACACCAACGGCATGCGCTTCACCGCCTACAACGCCGAGGACGAAGTAATCGCTACCCGCGATTACTACTCCGTCGGCGGCGGCTTCGTGGTCAACCAGGACGACGCGGCCGACGACCGGATCGTGCCCGATGAGACCCCGTTGCCCTACCCGTTCAAGAGCGGCGACGAGCTGCTGGCGCAGACCGCACGCAGCGGCCTGAGCATTGCCCAGCTGATGTTCGAGAACGAGAAGTGCTGGCGCAGCGAAGACGAGATTCGTGCCCAGCTGCGCGAGATCTGGAGCGCAATGCAGTCTTGCGTGGCGCGCGGTATCCGCGAGGAAGGCGTGCTGCCGGGTGGCCTGAAGGTGGGCCGTCGTGCGCCGGCGCTGTACCGCGAGCTGTCGTCGAAGCCGGAAGCGGCAATGCGCGATCCGCTGACCACGCTGGACTGGGTCAATCTGTACGCACTGGCGGTGAACGAAGAAAATGCCGCCGGTGGCCGTGTGGTAACTGCGCCGACCAACGGTGCCGCCGGCGTGCTGCCGGCGGTGCTGCATTACTTCGACCGTTTCTGCCCCGGCGCCAATGAGCAGCGCGTATTCGACTTCCTGCTGACCTCGGCAGCGATCGGCATCCTGTACAAGGAAAACGCCTCGATCTCGGGCGCCGAAGTGGGTTGCCAGGGCGAAGTGGGCGTGGCCTGCTCGATGGCCGCCGGTGGCCTGGTCGCGGCACTGGGTGGCAATCCCAGCCAGATCGAGAATGCCGCTGAAATCGGCATGGAGCACAACCTCGGCCTGACCTGCGACCCGATTGGCGGCCTGGTGCAGATCCCCTGCATCGAACGCAACGCGATGGGTGCGGTGAAGGCGATCAATGCCTCGCGCATGGCGATGCGCGGCGACGGCAAGCACAAGGTGTCGCTGGACAAGGTGATCAAGACCATGCGCGATACCGGCCGCGACATGCAGGACAAGTACAAGGAAACCAGCCGCGGTGGCCTGGCGGTGAACGTCATCGAGTGTTGAGGTCGACCGGGCCCGGCGCGATGGCGCCGGGCCGCAGCTAGAGTCGACTGTCAGTCGACTATCGCGCGCAGCGCGGGATGTTCGCGGTCTGATCGAAGCGCAGTCGACTGACAGTCGACTCTACCCCGTTGTCCCTGGCCGGTCGGACGACACCATCACTGCGTTGCGGTTAGGCTCGGGGCTCCCCTGCCCAGGACTGCCCCATGCGCGTGATCGCTACCGCCCTGCTTGCCTGCCTTCCGCTGTCCGCCCTCGCCGCGCCCAGCTATGGGCCGCGCCTGGAGGGCTTCGACTACGGCTATCCAGTGAAGACCTTCGCGCTGGAATCGCAGCGACAGCCGCTGGAGATGGCCTACCTGGACATCGCGCCGAAGAAGGCGCCCATCGGCGTGGTGGTGCTGCTGCATGGCAAGAATTTCTGCGCGGCCACCTGGAAGGAATCGATCAAGCCCCTGGTTGCCGCCGGCTACCGGGTGATCGCCCCGGACCAGGTGGGTTTCTGCAAATCCAGCAAGCCCGAGCGCTACCAGTACAGCTTCGCGCAGCTGGCCGCCAACACCCATGCGTTGCTGCAGCAACTGCAGTTGGGTGATGTGCCGGTGCACCTGGTCGGTCATTCGATGGGTGGCATGCTGGCAGTGCGCTACGCGCTGATGTTCCCACAGGACCTGCGCAGCCTGGCACTGGTCAACCCGATCGGGCTGGAGGACTGGAAGGCGCTGGGCGTGCCGTGGCGCAGCGTGGACGCGTGGTACGCCGGCGAAATGAACATCAGCTATGACAGCATCCGCCGCTACCAGCTGGACGTGTACTACGACGGCAAATGGAAGCCGGCCTACGAGCCGTGGGCGCGGATGCAGTCAGGCATGTACGAAGGTCCGGGCAAGCAGGCCGTTGCCTGGAGCCAGGCCCTGGCCTCGGACATGGTGTTCAACCAGCCGGTAGTCTACGAACTGAAGAACCTGCAGGTACCCACCACGTTGTTCATCGGCCAGAAGGACCGTACCGCGATCGGCCGTGACCTGGCGCCGCCGACGGTGAAGGCGACGCTGGGCAACTATCCGGCACTCGGCAGAGCGGCAGCCGCGGCGATTCCGGGCGCGACGCTGATCGAGTTCGCCGAACTGGGCCATTCGCCACAGGTGCAGGACCCGAAGCAGTTCAACAGCGCGCTGTTGAAGGCGTTGAAGTCGCGCTGACCGGCAAGCGTGCCCCTGTAGAGCCGAGCCCGCGCTCGGCTCATGCGGCAGGATGGGGATCCTGCCAGGAGCAGCCGGGCGTGGGCTCGGGTCTACAGGAGCGGTGCGATCAGCCGACGATCCGCAACACATCATCCAGCAGCGCGGCCGCAGTCACTTCCGCACCCGCGCCCGGTCCCTGGATCAACAGCGGCTGCAGGCGATAGCGATCACTATGGATGGCGACGCGGTTGTCGGTGCCCGCGCCCTGCGCCAAGGGATGGTCGGCCGGAAGCTCACGCAGGCCCACCTGTGCACCCTCGGCATCAACGCGGCCAACGAAGCGCAGCACACGACCATTGTCGCGCGCCTGCTGCCAGCGCGCCTGCAACGGCGCATCCAGCTGCTCGAGCGCCGCCACCGCATCCTCCAGCGGCAGCGCTGCCAGCGCTTCAGGCACCAGTGAATCCACCTCTACCTGCGACGCATCCAGCGCCAGCCCGCTGCTGCGGGCCAGGATCAGCAGCTTGCGCCGCACGTCCTCGCCGGACAGGTCAAGTCGCGGATCCGGCTCGGTGTAGCCGGCCGCCAGCGCCTCGCGCACCGCCGCCGAGAACGGCGACTTGCCGTCATAGCGATGGAACAGCCACGCCAGCGAACCGGACAGCACGCCCTCGATGGCATGGATGTGATCACCACCGGCCAGCAGCGCACGCAGGCTGCTCAACAGCGGCAGGCCGGCGCCGACGGTAGCGCTGTCGCCGTAGCGCGCACCCGTGTCTGCGCAACGCTCGGCAATGGCCTGCGCGCGTGCCAGCTGTGCACCACGCCCCAGCTTGTTGGCGGTGACCACGTGCACGCCGCGCGCCAGCCACTGTACGTGGCGCGCGGCTACGTCTTCGCTGGCGGTGGCGTCGACCACCACGTCGCCACGCTCCAGTCCTTCGGCACTCGCCCACGGTGGCGAACTCTGGCCATCGCGCGGTGCACGCCGTGCCAGTTCCAGCGGCACCGCCAGGTCACGATCGATCTCCAACGCAGTGCGTGAATTGGCCAGCCACTGCACGCTGGGCAGTTCCAGCCCACGTGCCTGCAACGCCTGGTAGCGCTGTACGAAGGCCGAGCCGACCGTGCCGGTGCCAAGCAGCGCCAGTCGTCCCACGCCCAGAGCAGGAATCTCTGCGGCGAGCGCGCTCATGCATCCACCGCCTGTTTGCGGCGCGCAGCCGCATCAATCACCGCTTCGGCACGCTGCAGAGCGGCGCCGAGATCGGCCAACAGGTCACGCTCGGCCTCGATGCCGACCGACAGGCGCAGCAGGCCTTCGCTGATGCCGGCAGCGGCTCGCGCTTCGGCGCTCATCGCGGCGTGGGTCATGGTGGCCGGATGCGCGATCAGGCTTTCGACGCCGCCCAGTGATTCGGCCAGCGTGAAACAGCGCAGGCCATCGACGAATGCACGCACTGCGGCATGCGGATCGTCGCCTTCGCAGTCGGCCAGTTCGAACGAGAGCATCGCACCGAAACCACTCTGCTGGCGCGTGGCGATGCTGTGGCCTGGGTGATCGGCCAGCCCCGGGTAATAGACGCGGCCGACCGCCGGATGCTGGTCCAGCAGGGCAACGATCGACGCGGTGTTTTCCTGGTGCACGCGCAGGCGCGCATCCAGCGTGCGCAGGCCGCGCAGGGTCAGGAAGGCATCGAACGGTGAACCCGTCAGGCCCAGCGCGTTGCCCCACCACACCAGCTGCTCGTGCAGTGCCGGATCACGCGCGACCACTGCCCCGCCCACCACATCGCTGTGGCCGTTGATGTACTTGGTGGTGGAGTGCAGCACCAGGTCCGCACCGAACGACAGCGGTTGCTGCAGCGCTGGCGACAGGAACGTGTTGTCGACCACCACGAGTGCGCCGGCCTTGTGCGCGGCATCGATGACGAAGCGCAGGTCGGTGATGCGCAGCAGCGGGTTGGACGGCGTTTCGACCAGCACCAGCTTCGGCTGGGTGGCCAACGCCTGCGCCAGTGCACGCGGATCGGTCAGGTCGGCGGTGACCAGTTCAAAGTGGCCCTTCCTGGCCAGCGCATTGAACAGGCGCCAGCTGCCGCCGTACGCATCGTGCGGCACCACCAGGGTATCGCCCGGCTGCAGCAGTGCGTTCAGCACCAGGTTGATCGCGCCCATGCCGGTCGCCGTGATGACGCCACCGGCGCCGCCCTCCAGTTCCGCCAGCGCCTCGCCCAACAGGTCGCGGGTCGGGTTGCCACTGCGCGTGTAGTCGTACTGGCGCTTGTTGCCGAAACCTTCAAAGCTGAAGTTCGACGACAGCACGATCGGCGGCGTGACCGCGCCATGCGCAGTGTCCCGATCGATGCCGGCACGGACAGCGGCAGTGGTGCGGCTACAGGACGGCTCGTTGGCGTGCAGGCTCATGCGGACTCTCCAGAAGTACGGAAGGCGGTGGCGAGGATCGCGTCAATGCGATCGGTTTCTTTGAGGAAGGCGTCGTGGCCATAGGGCGAGCGCAGAACGCGCAGGCTGCCGCGCGGGCCCAGCCCTTCGACCAGGCCGACCAGGTCGGCCAGCGGCACCAGGCGGTCGCCCTCCACGGCCACCACCACGGTCGGCGGCAGGATCGCGGCCGGGTCGACGCGGTGCAGATCGATCGATTCGGACAGGCGCAGGTAAGCGGTCACTGGCGTGCGCGCGACGTACTGCGCGCCGGCCGCGTCGAGATAGTCTTCGGCAGCCACGCGCACGCGGCCATTGATCACTTCCGGTGCGGCATCGAAGCGCTCGCCGAATTCTTCCGGGGTGCGGTAGCTGAGCATGGCAAACTGCCGCGCCAGGGCCAGGCCGTGGTCTTCGCCGCACTGCAGCTGGCCCAGCGCGACCGCGCGACGCTGCAATGCGCGCCAGGCGGCGGCATAAGGGTGCGGACGATGCGCACCGCTGGCCAGCACCAACTGGCGCACGCGGGCACGATGCCGGATCGCGAACTGCTGGCCGACCAGCGCGCCATACGAATAGCCGACGAAGGCTTTCAGCGCGCGAATGCCGAGATGATCCAGCACCAGCGCCAATGCGTCGGCCTGATCGGCGGTATCGATCGGCACGTCCAGCGCACCGTCGGCACCGACGAAATCGACGGCCAGCACGCGCAGCAGCTGCGGATCCAGCGCGCGCCCGCTGCCGACCAGGCCTTCGGCCCAGCCCTTCTCGCTGAACTGTGCATTGGAGGCCACGTGGCGATGGGCGGAAATGCCACCGGCCAGTACCACCACCGGCGCATTGGCCGGGCCGACCCATTCATAGCGCAGGCGCACCGGACTGGGACCTGCGTGACGCATCGACAACACTGCGGCGAACTCGCCGCGCTCGGCATGCACGCGGTCTGCGACCGGCACGCTGACGGGGACAAAGGGTTCGGGGCGAATGGCGGTGCTGGCGGCGAAGCTCATGGCGGGATCCGGTTGGGGAATCGGCCATCGAGCCTTCGCGGGGCCCGCGTTCGAGATGCACGTGCGGTGCATGGTTCGAACCATCTTTCGGTGGACGCCACGGTCCCCGCAGGATTTGGCACCTACGCAGACGCTTGCGCGCCTGCGGGCTGCCCCGGCTTCAAAGGGCCTGTCCCTCTGCCGGTCTCGATGGTGGAGTCACGATGCCAGCCCTTTCCGGCACTGTCAATCCCTTCATGCGGATAAAGCGATAGATATTTTCAGGGTCACTCTGCGAGGGCCGTCCCGGTCGCCCCGTTCAGGATCGGGTACAGTCCCGGCGGTCCTCTCGCTGGAAACGCCGATGCCGCGCCTGCCCCTGTCCTGCCTGCTGTTGCCTCTGCTGGCGAGCGCGACCGCACACGCCGGCGACTGGCGGCAGGGCTGGGGACTGGCTCCCCCTTCCGCCCGTGCCACCCGCGCAGGCAGTGCCGAGGGCGCCGCCCCCATGGCCCAGTTGCGCCTGCAGCCGGTCGGTACGCAATGGCAGGCGCGGATCGACAACGGGCTGGCAGGGCCGCTGCAGATCCAGCTGCGCGCCGCCCCCGGACACCCGGTCGAAGGCCTCCCGGTCGAGTCGCTGATCCAGGGCGACAGCAGCCTGGTGGTCGGCCACCTGCCCGCCCCGATCGATGGCCGCATGCTGGATCTGCGACTGCAGTCGGTGCCGGGCAACCCGGCCGCGCAGGCCGAAGATGTCGCCTATCGCCTGCCGTTCGATGCGGTCCGCCTGCGTGTGGACCAGGCGCCGCAGGGGCGATTCAGCCATGACGACGAGGAGAACCGCGACGCGGTCGACTTCGCACTGCCGGAGGGCACCCTGGTGCTGGCCGCGCGCGAGGGCACGGTGATGCAGATCCAGGATGGCTTCCGTGGCAATGGCCAGGACCGCGAGCGCGATGGTGCCCGTGCCAATTTCATCCGCGTGCTGCACAGCGACGGCAGCATGGCCCTGTACGGCCACCTCCAGGACGGCGGCATGCGCGTGCGCCGCGGCCAGGCGGTGGGAGCCGGGCAACCGATCGGCCTGTCCGGCAACAGCGGCTACAGCACTGCGCCGCACCTGCACTTCGTGGTGCAGGTCAACCGCGGCATGGGCCTGCGCTCGGTGCCGGTGCGCATCTTCGCCGGGCCGGGACAGCTGCAGTTCGCCCGCCAGGGCGAAGCAGACGGCGGTACCGGGCGCTGACCGGCCCCGGCCGGTATAATCGGGCGCTTATCTCTTTGAATAGCGCCCCGGGCGGGCGCCACTGCCATGTCCGAAGTCGCCAACGAAGCGTCGCGTCGCCGCACCTTCGCCATCATTTCCCACCCTGACGCCGGCAAGACCACGCTGACCGAAAAGCTGCTGCTGTTCGGAGGCGCGATCCAGATGGCCGGTTCGGTCAAGGGCCGCAAGGCCGCCCGCCACGCCACCTCCGACTGGATGGCACTGGAAAAGGAGCGCGGCATCTCGGTCACCTCCTCGGTGATGCAGTTCCCGTACGAAGGCAAGATCGTCAACCTGCTCGACACCCCCGGCCACGCCGACTTCGGCGAGGACACCTACCGCGTGCTGACTGCGGTGGACTCGGCGCTGATGGTGATCGACGTGGCCAAGGGCGTGGAAGAGCGCACCATCAAGCTGATGGAAGTCTGCCGACTGCGCGACACCCCGATCATGACCTTCATCAACAAGCTCGACCGCGAGGGCAAGGACCCGATCGAGCTGCTGGATGAAGTGGAAACCGTGCTGGGCATCCAGTGCGCCCCGGTCACCTGGCCCATCGGCATGGGCCAGCGCCTGAAGGGCGTGGTGCACCTGCTGACCGGCGAAGTGCACCTGTATGAGCCAGGCCGCAACTTCACCCGCCAGGACTCCACCATCTTCCCGTCCATCGACGCCCCCGGCCTGGCCGAGAAGATCGGTGCACAGATGCTGGCCGACCTGCGCGACGAGCTGGAACTGGTGCAGGGCGCCAGCCACCCGTTCGACCTGGACGCCTACCGCGCCGGCAAGCAGACACCGGTGTTCTTCGGCTCGGGCGTGAACAACTTCGGCGTGCAGCCACTGCTGGACTTCTTCGTCGAGCACGCGCCATCGCCGCAGGCGCGCTCCACCACCGGCCGCCAGATCGCACCGGAAGAGAACAAGCTGACCGGCTTTGTGTTCAAGATCCAGGCCAACATGGACCCGCAGCACCGTGACCGCGTGGCCTTCATGCGGGTCTGCTCGGGCCGTTTCAGCGCCGGCATGAAGACCTTCCACGTGCGTACCGGCAAGGAAATGAAGCTGGCCAACGCGTTGACCTTCATGGCCAGCGATCGCGAGATCGCGGCCGAGGCGTGGCCGGGCGATGTGATCGGCATCCACAACCACGGCACCATCTCCATCGGCGACACCTTCACCGAAGGCGAAGCGGTCAGCTTCACCGGCATTCCCAACTTCGCCCCGGAACTGTTCCGTCGCGCACGCCTGCGCGATCCGCTCAAGCTCAAGCAGCTGCAGAAGGGCCTGGCCCAGCTGTCCGAGGAAGGCGCAACCCAGTTCTTCCGCCCCCTCACCAGCAACGACCTGATCCTGGGTGCGGTGGGTGTGCTGCAGTTCGACGTGGCCGCCTACCGCCTGAAGGACGAGTACGGCGTGGAAGCCACCTTCGAGCCGGTCAGTGTGACCACCGCGCGCTGGGTCCACTGCAGCAACGAGAAGAAGCTGGAAGAATTCCGCGAGAAGAACGCGCTGAACCTGGCCCTGGATGCGGCCGGGCACCTGGTCTACCTGGCGCCGACCCGGGTCAACCTGCAGCTGGCGCAGGAACGCTCGCCGGACGTGCGCTTCTCGGCCACCCGCGAAGCGGCGCATACCGTTTCGGTGGGCTGATGCCAGCGGGTTGGATCCCTTTCCGAAAGGAAAGGGCTCCAACCCAGCCATCGCGGGCGGTTCACGCGTGGCGTGGATCTACCGATCATGGGTTCGTCGGCGCGACGCTGGGATTCACCCGCCATACGGTGACGGGCGTGCACATGGCGGCCATCGCGGCGATGATAGGGGGACGCGGGTCCCCCTCCCCGCGAACAACGCCCATGCCCATGTCCACGACGTCCATTGCTTCGATCCGTGAAGAAGTCGCCAGCGCCCTGACCCATGGCCTGGGCGCGGTATTCGCCCTGGCCGCCAGTGCGGTGTTGATCACCCTGGCTGCGATCTACGGCGACGGCTGGCAGCTGGCCAGCGCGATCGTATTCGGTATCGCGCTGCTGCTTCTGTACACCGCCTCCACCCTGTATCACGCCATCCAGCATCCGGTCGCCAAGGGCCGGCTGAAGGTGTTCGACCACTGCGCGATCTACGTGCTGATCGCGGGCACCTATACCCCGTTCACCCTGATCGGCCTGCGCGGTCCGTGGGGCTGGGGCCTGTTCACTGCGATCTGGGCGCTGGCGCTGGCGGGTGTGGTGTTCAAGCTGTTCTACACCGGCCGCTTCAAGGTGCTCTCCACGGTGATCTACATCGCCATGGGCTGGCTGGTGATCGTGGCGATCAAGCCGATGTGGGCCTCGATCGACGGTGGCACCCTCGCCTGGCTGTTTGCCGGCGGCCTGTCGTACACGCTGGGCACCTATTTCTACCACCGTGAATCGATCCCGTACTCGCATGCGATCTGGCACCTGTTCGTGATCGGCGGCAGTGTCTGCCACTTTGTCGCGGTCACCATGCAGGTGTTGTAAACGACCGCTCGAACGCAGCGCGTGCACGCCATGCACATGGACGCTTCGCGCCCTGTCCACGAAGAGGGGGCAACCATGGCAGCGTGAATGCTGCCGCCTCCCCTGCTGCAAAGCGCACGCACCGCTGGCGCCTCCGCCGTCCCGGCCCACGTGGCCGGCGCTGGCTGACGATCCTGGTCTTCATGCTGGCGGCAATACTGGTGCTGTTCGCGTTGTGGGACTGGAACTGGTTCAAAGGGCCCGTGGAGCGTGCGGTGCAGGCACGCACCGGCCGCGCACTGCACATCGGGAACCTGGATGTCGACCTCGGCCGCACCAGCACGATCCGCGCCGATGCGATCACCTTCGCCAATGCCAGCTGGGCAAAACAGCCCGCCATGGCCACGGCGGACCGCGTCGAGATCGATGTGCGGGTGTGGCCCCTGCTGCGCGGCAGCGTGCAGCTGCCCGAAGTACGCCTGACCCGGCCGGATGTGCTGCTGGAAACCGCACCGCGCAAGGGAGACCCGGGCAACTGGGATTTCCTCGGCGGCAGCACCGGCGGGGCAAGCCCCCAACTCAAGCGGCTGCGCATCGACGACGGTCGCCTGCAGTTCCTCGACACGCTGGGCCGCACCGACATCCTCGTGGACGTGCGCAGCGGCCAACCGAAGCAGGCCGACACTGCGCCACCGCTGCTGGTGCAGGGTAAAGGCCGCTGGCAGGGCAATCGGTTCACGCTGCGCGGCGGCACTGAATCCCCCCTGGAACTGACCGACAGCGACCACCCGTTCCGCATCCATCTCGATGGCCGGGCCGGCGCCACTCACGCAGTCGCCAGTGGCACGCTGACCAACCCCTTCCAGCTGCGCGTGTTCGACCTGCAGTTCGCGCTCAGCGGCCAGGACCTGGCCGATCTCTATCCTCTGCTCGGCATCGCCATCCCGCCCTCACCGCCCTATGCGTTGAACGGACGCCTCAAACGCGACCACGACGTCTGGCGTTACGACAGCTTCACTGGCAAGGTCGGCGACAGCGACCTGGGGGGCAACCTGCAGTTCGAGGTGGGACGCGATCGTCCACGGCTGACCGCCACGCTGCAATCCAGGCGCCTGGACTTTGATGACCTTGCCGGCTTCGTCGGCGCCCCGCCAAAAACCGGCGGCGGCGAAACGGCCAACGCAGAGCAGAAGGCCGAGGCCGCACGGATTGCCGCCCGTGCACGGGTGCTGCCCGACACGCCCTACAACCTGGGCAAGCTGCGCGCCATGGATGCCGACGTGCGCTGGAAGGCCCACCGCATCAACGCCCCTTCGTTGCCGCTGGACGACATGGATGCGCACCTGTTGCTGGATGACGGCGTGCTGCGGTTGGACCCGCTGAACTTCGGCGTCGCCGGCGGCGACATCCGCAGCACGATCCGCATGGACGCGCGCCGTCCGCAGATCAGCACCGCGCTGAAGGCCAGCGTGCGCGGCGTGCAGCTGGGCCAGTTGTTCCCTGACGCCAAGCTGGCTGAACAGGCCAAGGGTGGCATCGGCGGCGAGGTGGACCTGAGCGGCCACGGCAACTCGGTCGCCGCAATGCTCGGCAGCAGCAGTGGCAAGGTCGGCCTGGCGATGGGCCGCGGCCATGTCGGCAACCTGGTAATGGAACTGGCGGGGCTGGACATCACCGAATCGCTGAAATTCCTGGTGACCGGCGACAAGCAGATCCCCCTGCGCTGCGCCTTCGCCGACTTCGGCGTGCGCGACGGCCTGATGACCAGCCAGGCGATGGCGGTGGACACCACCGACACGATCCTCATCGGCGAAGGCACGGTGAGCCTGCGCGACGAGACCCTGGACCTGCTGCTGAAGCCACGCCCGAAGGACAGGAGCATTCTGGTACTGCGTTCTCCGCTGCACATCAGTGGCACCTTCAAGGACCCGTCATTCCGGCCCGACTTCAAGGCGTTGGGTATTCGTGGCGCCGTAGCCCTGGCGCTGGGCAGCATCGCGCCGCCGGCGGCGTTGCTGGCGACGATCGAACTGGGGCCGGGGAAGGATGCCGACTGCGGCGGGCAGTATGCGAAGTAGGCTTACAGCGTTGTTCGCGGCGCCTGCATTGATCGCGGCTTGAGGGGGACGGGTGACGCAGGCAGGACACGCCGCAAGTACGTCCCTGTAGGCTCGATGGCGCCATCCATGGCGCCAACGGTCCTGCCTGCGTCACCCGTCCCCCTTCCGACAGTTTCCTGCGCGCGCGGAACGAGAGCGGAAATTCAAAGTCAAAAGAAAAAAGCAAAGTCAAAAGCTGTTGCCAACCAAGGTTGGCACCTACAAAAGGCGAGGCACCGCGCATGTACGCACCGCGCTCGCAGAAATGTGTCCAGAGGCGGAGGGCATGGGCGTGCAGGACCGTTGGCGCCATGGATGGCGCCATCGAGCCCCCATGGATGGATTCACGGCGTGTCCTGCACGCCCATGCCCTCCGCCTCCCCGCAGGACAGGAAGGCGCTGCTCTCAGCTCTGGCTCTGGCTTCGAAAAGCGGGCCGGCGGGCCGCAGGCCCGCCAGCGACACCCTCACCCGGCGACGATGTACTGCTGCAGCTGGTCCAGCTCGCGCCGCTGCGCATCGATCACCGACTTCACCAGATCGCCGATCGAGATCACCCCCAGCACCTGCGCGCCTTCCACCACCGGCAGGTGGCGGATGCGGTAGTCGGTCACCAGCTGCAGGCAATGCTCCACCTGCTCGCCCGGCGAGACCGTCACCACCTGTGCGGTCATGATCTCGGCCACCGCCGTATCTCGTGAGGAACGATCACGCAGCACGATCTTGCGCGCGTAATCGCGCTCGGAAAGAATGCCGACCAGCCGCGGCCCCTCCATCACCAGCACCGCACCAATACCCTTTTCCGCCATCAGCCGGATCGCATCGATCACCGCCGCCTCCGGCGCGACCGCATGCACTTCAGGAGACTTGCCGTCCAACAGTTGCCGTACCGTGGTCATCTGCCTGCCCTCCAAGGGTGGGTTGCAGGGCAGAGTCTGCCACGGCGGATGCTAGCCACGTGTCAACCAGGTACAACGGCCGCTGCTTGGACTCTTCGTACAGCCGCCCCAGGTACTCACCGATCAGGCCCAGCGCGATCAGCTGCACCCCGCCCAGGAAAAGGATCACCGCCATCATCGTCGGCCAGCCCGCCACCCGGTCGCCATACAGCGCCGCCTTGATGATCACCCACACACCGAATACGAAGGCCACCGCCGCCGTTGCCAGCCCCAGGTAGGTCGCCGCCCGCAACGGCACGGTGGAGAAGCCGGTAATGCCCTCCAGCGCGAAGTTCCACAGCCGCCACAGGCTGAACTTGCTGGTGCCGGCCACGCGCGCATGGCGGTGATAGGGGACCGCGATCCGCTTGAAACCCACCCAACTGAAGAGCCCCTTCATGAAGCGGTGGCGCTCACGCATCTCGCGCAGCGCACTCAGCGCACGCGGCGACAGCAGGCGGAAATCACCGGTATCGGCCGGGATCGGCGTGCGTGACAGACGACCGATCACCCGGTAGAACATCGCCGCCGTGGCGCGCTTGATCCAGGCCTCGCCGTCGCGGGCCATGCGCGTGCCATACACGTTGTCATGGCCCTCACGCCAGCGCGCGACGAACTGCGGCACCAGTTCCGGCGGATCCTGGCCGTCGGCGTCGAGGATCATCGCCGCGCCTTCGCGCACCAGGTCCAGCCCGGCGGTCAGCGCCGCTTCCTTGCCGAAATTGCGCGACAGCTTCAGTGCGGAAACCCGCGCATCGGACTGGGCCAGGCGGGCGATCACCTCCCACGTGCCGTCATGGCTGCCGTCGTCCACGTACAGGATGTGGCCGTCGATGTCGGGCAGCGCGTCGAGCACCGCGCACAACCGCGGATGCAGCAACGGCAATGCCAGGGCCTCGTTGTAGGCGGCGATGACGAAAGTAAGCCGTTCGCGGGTCATGCCCGGATTGTACGTTGCCGCCGCCCGCAGATCAGGCAGCGCGCGCTCACTCTTCCGAAAGGTACGCGGCCCCACCCAGCTGCCGTGCCTGGCGCTGGATCCAGGCCGCACGCCGCTGCACGTACGGCCCTGGCTTTGCCGCGTTGTAGCGCCGCGGCGCCGGCAACACCGCCGCCAGCCGCGCGCTATCGGCCGGGCTCAACCGCGCCGCATCCTTGCCCCAGAATGTCTGTGCCGCTGCCTGCGCGCCATATACACCATCGCCGAACTCAGCAATGTTGGCGTACATCTCCAGGATGCGCTCCTTTGGCCACAGCGCTTCGATCAGCACGGTGTACCAGACCTCCAGCCCCTTGCGGATCCAGCTGCGGCCCTGCCAGAGGAACAGGTTCTTGGCCACCTGCTGGCTGATCGTGCTGGCGCCACGCAGTCGCCCGCCCTTGGCATTGTGGTCGCGGGCCTTCTCGATGGCCTGCAGGTCGAAGCCATTGTGGACGGGGAAGCGCTGGTCTTCGGCCGCCACCAGCGAGATCGGCAGGCTCGGCGCCATCTGGTCCAGGTCGCGCCACTGGTAATGCAGGCGATAGGACCAATCGGCCTCGCCCAGCGCCTCGCCATAGCGCCACAGCATGACCGTGGATACCGGCGGGTCGATGAACCGCAGCACCAGCACCTGCAGGCAGCTGAAGGCCGCCAGCAACACCGGCAGCCACAGCAGCCGTTTCCAGCGCCAGCGCCTGCGGCGTGGGCCTTCTGCTACGGCTTCCACCTTGTGCTGCTCTCCCCCTGCCCCCATTACTGGTGCATCCTTCTTCTATCTGGTTGTCGGCGCATTATCCGGCAACCGCCCCCGTTTACGCGCGATGTGAGCCGATGACCGCCAACCCCGATTCCCTGATCCGCTTCCTGCTGCCCGACGCTGGCGTCCGTGGCGTCCACGTGCGCCTGCAGGCCACCTGGCAGGAAATCCTGTCCCACGCCGCGTACCCGGACACCGCTGCCGAACTGCTCGGCGAGGCCTGTGTTGCCTCGGCGCTGTTCACCGGCCATACCAAGATCGATGGGCGCCTGTCGATCCAGCTGCGTAGCAGCACCGCCCTGCGCACCCTGTTCGCCGAATGCACCGCCGCCGGTACCCTGCGCGGCATCGCCCAGCTCAGCGAGGGGGCCGATGCGCCGCGCGACCTGTCCAGCCTGGGTGATGACGCCCTTCTCGCGATCACCATCGAAAACCCGGGCCTGGACCCGCGCGAGCCGCAGCGCTACCAGAGCCTGGTCGCACTGACCGCACCGGAGCTGGACGAGGCCTTCGAGGACTACTTCCGCCAGTCCGAGCAGCTGCCGACGCGCCTGCTGCTGGCCGCCGACCGCAATGGCGCCGCCGGCCTGCTGCTGCAGAAGCTGCCAGGCGATGAGGGTGACGAGGACGGCTGGGCGCGTGCCAGCGCCCTGTTCGAGACCCTGGGCAAGGCCGAACTGCTGGCCACCCCGGCCGAGCAGCTGCTGCACCGCCTGTTCCACGAGGAGAAGCCGGAACTGATGGGCGACAAGCCGCTGTCCTTCGCCTGCTCCTGTTCCCGCGAGCGGGTCGCATCGATGCTGCAGTCGCTGGGCGAGGACGAGGCACGTGCCGCGGCCGCGGACACCGGCGCCGTCGAGGTCCGTTGCGAATTCTGCGGGCGGGAGTATCACTTTCCTTTGACGGAGTTCGGCATACTGTTCCACGGTGCCGAGGGGACTGTACCGGCGCCCGAACGCCTTCAGTGAACAGCTTGTCTTGCATCTGGGGGGATCAAGGCTTGTTAAGAATTCATAAACGCCCTACGATCAAGTTCCCGTCTCTACGGGAACTTCCGTTGTCTGTCCTTGTCTGAACTGGTCCGATGCGTACCTTCCTGCGTCTACCGCTGGCCCTGCTGATCGCCCTTGGCGCGATCACGGGCGCGCACGCGCAGAGCAAGGACACCCGGACCGTGCTGCCGGTATGGAACAAGGGCAGCGGCAAGGTCGAGGCATTGCTGTACCTGGAGCCCACCGGTGAACAGGCTGCCGGCGCCCGCTGGCACTTCGGCCGCAACTCGCTGGATGCGGCTTTCGGCCTGTCCTCCGGCGATTCGCTGGGCCTGCTCTGCAACAGCAGCAGCGGGACCAGCATGAGCGGCCTGGCCAGTCACTGCATGCTGGCCAGCCTGGGTGACGATGACGACCTCAACAGCCGCCGCTTCACCGGGACTGCCGCGCTGAACCGCGGCAGCGGCCGCCTCGGCATCACCGCGGGCACGGGCCGTGAAACCCTGCCGGCGTGGCTGTCCGGCCCGAACAAGACACCCTCGCTGCGCGCCGAGCAGAACGATCTGACCGTGTTCGCGCAGAAGAACATCGGCCGCGAGGGTTTTGTCTCGATTGCCGGTACCTACGCCAAGGCGCGGCTGGTACCGTTGGCCGACGCAGCGCCGTCCATCGCCGACCGCTGGGACAGCAAAAGCCTGAGCATTGGCGCCGGGTACGGCAATTTCACCGGCAGCATCATCGGCCGCGTGATCGACGTGCCGGGCAAGCCTGGCAAGTGGGAAGGCCTGGGCATCGGCCTGACCTGGCGCACCCCGTGGTCCGGCCAGCTGACCGTTGGCGCCGAGAACGTGATCAGCCGGGGCAAGAATCCGTTCTCCCCGCGCAATGAAAGCAATGACGATGGCACCGTGCCGTACGTGCGTTACGAACAGGATCTCTGACCCGGCCCACGTGGGTCTTCACTGCAATGACTTCTTCCGGGCGCCGAAAGGCGCCCGTTGCATATGCGCGCTCGTGATACACGCAGCGCGCTTTTCGGCGTACTGGATACCGCGCAACGCATGCCGACACACTGTGATACACATCAACGAGAACTTTTTTCGTCACTTTGCGCTAACAAACGAGACATCGTCAGCGCACGTGCACTTCAACCCTTTGATTTCCAGTGTGAAATTTCATTTTTACCAAAATCACAGGCTTGATTAACGCAGCTTTAATTCTTGGCCAACGCCCGCTACTATCGGTTCAGCCCTCGCGATTTGGGAGCGCTTTTCGCTCCCCCGCCGGGCATTAACCCAGCCAAGATTTCTTGGAGAGAGAGAGCCAATGAATTTCCAGTCCAACAAGCTGCGCGACGCCGTTCTGGTCGCGCTCGTTGCCGGTGTGGCGTCCACAGCCACCGCCCAGGCTCAGGAAGCGACCAACCTTGACCGCATCTCGGTCACCGGTTCGCGCATCAAGAGCACCGACATCGAAACCTCGCAGCCGGTCCTGAGCCTGACCCGCGCCGACATCGAAAAGCAGGGCGTGACCTCGGTCGCCGACATCCTGCAGCGCGTCGCCGCCAACGGCGCCGCGCTGAACCGTACGTTCAACAACGGCGGTGATGGCTCGGCCGGCATCAGCCTGCGTAACCTCGGTTCCGAGCGCACCCTGGTATTGGTCAACGGCCGTCGCTGGACCACCGGCCTGGATGGCAGCGTCGACCTGAACACCATCCCGACCGCGATGATCGAGCGCATCGACGTCCTCAAGGACGGCGCATCGACCATCTATGGTTCGGACGCCATCGCCGGCGTGGTGAACATCATCACCAAGCAGAACTTCGACGGCGCGGAAGCGAACTTCTACAAGGGACAGTACAGCCAGGGCGACGGCGAACGCGAAGCCGCCGATTTCACCATCGGTACCACCACCGATCGCGCGTCACTCGTGCTCGGTGCGTCCTACGTGAATGAAAAGGAAGTGATGGCTGGTGATCGCAAGATCTCCGCCGGTGGTCCGCCGTTCTTTGGCGGCCAGAGCAGCACCGGCCTGCCGGGCTCGTACATCCGCAATGACCAGCGCTACGTCATCATCAATGGTGTTGAGACCCCCTTCAACGCCAATGTCCACGGCTACAACACTTCTCCGGACAACTACCTGCTGACCCCCAACGAGCGCACCTCGCTGTTCGCGGTCGGTTCGTACAACGTTACCGACAACATCACCTTCCGCACCGAGGCGATGTACAACGAGCGCAAGTCCGAGCAGCTGTTGGCGGCCATGCCCGTGACTGGCCAGCGCCTGAGCGCATCGAGCATCTACAACCCCTACGGTGTGGATCTGACCAGCGTGTCGCGTCGTTTCAATGAAACCGGCGGCCGCTCGTTCAATCAGAACGTCAAGAACTGGCACTTCTACGGCGGCTTCGAAGGCTTCTTCGAGATCGCTGACAGGAACTTCGACTGGGATGTCGGCTACCGTTACGACAAGACCGACCAGAACGACCTGACCTATGGTCTGTTCAACCGCCAGCGCCTGGCGGAAGCCTACGGTCCGTCAGCGATCCGCGACGGTCAGCCGGTCTGCCTGACCTCTGCCGGTGCGGTCATCACCGGCTGCGTACCGATCAACCCGCTTGGCGGCCTGGGTTCCATCTCGCAGGCTGCGCTGGACTACGCTTCGTTCACGGCGCATGACTCTGCCAGCCTGGTGTCCAAGAGCTATTACGCCAACATCTCCGGTGAAATCGTGCAGCTCCCGGCGGGTGCGCTTGGCTTTGCAGCCGGTTATGAGGGTCGTAAGGAAAGCGGCCAGTTCGATCCAGATGCCTTCATCGCTGCAGGCCTCAGCACCGGCAACGGTGCAGCTCCCACCAAGGGCGCTTACGACCTGGACGAGTTCTTCCTGGAACTCTCGATTCCTGTGCTGGCCGATCTGCCGGGCGCCAAGCTGCTCGACCTCAGTGTCGCCTCGCGTTTCTCTGACTACAGCAACTTCGGCAACACCACCAACAACAAGTTCGGTTTCCGCTGGAAGCCGATCGACGACCTGATGGTCCGCGGCAACTACTCCGAAGGCTTCCGCGCTCCGAGCATCAACAATCTGTATCGCGGCAACACCGATTCGTTCGAAACCTACGCCGATCCCTGCTCCGCATCCAGCGGTCGTCGCACTGGTGCGGTTGCCGCCCAATGCGCCGCCGAAGGCGTCCCGGCGAACTTCCAGCAGCCCGGTGCCGGCAGCGGTGCGAACAAGCAGACGCCGGAAGCATTCACCTGGAAGTCGAATCCGGATCTGAAGCCGGAAACCTCGACCAGCAAGACGCTGGGCCTGGTGTGGAGCCCGAGCTTCGTGCAGGGCCTGAACGTGACCCTGGACTGGTGGCAGATCAAGATCGAGGACGCCATCACCCGCCCGGCCATCCAGGACATCATGGATCGCTGCTACGGTGGTTCCCCGCAGGAACAGGCAGCCTACTGTGGCCTGATCACCCGTGATCCGAACTACGGCACTGCCACCCAGCGCTACACCATCACAAACGTCGACATGCCGCTGCAGAACCTGTCGTCGTACAAGGTGGAAGGCTGGGATCTGGGCATCCTGTACAAGCTGCCGGAAACCTCGATCGGTCAGTTCACCATCAGCCTGGACGGCACCTACCTGTCCAAGTGGGATACGAAGTCGACCGAAGATGCACCGCTGGATGGCCGCGCCGGCCGTTACCTCGACCAGGATCCGTACTGGCGTATCCGCTCCAACCTGTACGTCGACTGGTCGTACGGCGATTTCGGCGTCAACTACGGCTTGCGCTACAAGTCGGGCATGACCGAAGACTGCCCGTTCGATCCGGTGGGTGACGCCGACCTGGTGGGCTACTGCTCCGATGGCCAGAACGGCAAGAACCACATGGGCGCGACCACCTACCACGACATCCAGTTCCGTTACAACACGCCGTGGAAGGGCACCATCATGGTCGGCCTGAACAACGTGTGGGACAAGGATCCGCCGGTCTCGTACTCGACCTCGTACAACATGTTCGACCCGCAGTACGACCTGCCGGGCCGCTACATGTACATGCAGTACAAGCAGAAGTTCTGATCGATCCACTGATCGGCTGATGCAGCAACGGTCCCGCAAGGGGCCGTTGTTTTTTGTGCATTCCAGGCTGCGGCAGCACCCAACGAAAAAGGCCGCGGCAATTGCCGCGGCCTTCTGCACTCAACAAAGCAACAACGCTCAACCGTTCGGAATCAGCGTCTCGATCAGGTGCTCCACATAGGCTTCGAAATCCTCGCGCGCCTGCTTCGGCTGCTGCAGCTGCAACGACAACTGCAGGAAGCCGACATAGGCGGCGTAGGCCAGGCGTGCGCGATGGCGTGCATCGGTCGAGCTGAGCCCTGCCTGGCGGAACGAGGCAACCAGATAGTCGAGGCGACGCTGCGAAACCCGGTCGATCACCGGCCGCACCATCGGATGGTCCAGCGCCTTCAGCAGCTCGCTGTAGATGATGTGCGGCTGCACTTCATGCGCCACCATCTGGAACAGCTGGCGCAGGCGCACACGCGGATCCGGTACGTCTTCCAGGCTGCCGAACACCTGTTCCTGTTCGAACAGTTCCCAGCGCTCCAGCGCCGCCTGCAGCAATGCATCGCGCGAAGGGAAATGCCAGTAGAAACTGCCCTTGGTCACGCCGAGTCGCCGCGCCAGCGGTTCCACCGCAACGGCGCCTACGCCTTGTTCAGCAATCAGGTCGAGGGCCGCCTGGGCCCAGTCTTCGGCACTCAGGCGGCTGTTGCGGCCGGCGCGCGGTTCGCCGGCGGAAGCGTCAGGTTGATTCATGGACTGATTTAACCATACGCCGGGGTTCGTTGCAGTACGCCGTTGCAGGCGAAACCGTCAAAGCCCCCCCCCTGGACCCTAACCTGCAACGCACCATACGATGCAGTATTGACTTCCCCCGCAAGCGATCCATACTAGCAAGTATGGTTATGTCCCCTACTCCCGCTGCGTTCCATGACCTGCGCCTGGAGGCCGCCCATGGCGCCCGCCTCGCGGCCACGGCCAGCGAGCACGGTCGTCGTGGTCGCGTGCTGTTCGCGCACGGCTTCGGCCAGACCCGCCACGCCTGGAACGCCACCGCACGCGCCCTGTCTGCGGCCGGCCTGCAGACACTCGCTTACGACGCGCGCGGCCATGGCGATTCAGACTGGAATGCCACCGACCTGCCCTATCACGGCGAACAGTTCGCTGATGACCTGATCGTGCTGGCCGGTGAACAGCCGCGTGCGCCGGTGCTCGTTGCAGCGTCGATGGGCGGGCTGTTCGGCCTGCTGGCTGAGTCGCGCTGGCCCGGCCTGTTCTCGGCGATGGTACTGGTCGACATCACGCCGCGCTGGGATATCGCCGGCGTCGAACGCATCCTCGCCTTCATGACCGCCCATCCCGACGGCTTTGCCTCGCTGGCCCAGGCCGCCGATGTGATCTCAGCCTACATGCCTCACCGCCCGCGCAAATCCGAGCAGTCGCTGCGTGCCTTGCTACGCGAAGACGGACACGGCCGCTGGCGCTGGCATTGGGACCCGCGCCTGGTGGCCGAACTGGCCCGCGACAGCGAGCAGCACCAGGACGCACTGGCCGAGGCCGCGCGCCAGGTGAAGTGCCCGCTGCTGCTGGTCAGCGGCGGCCGCAGCGATCTGGTCACGCCGCAGACCGTGGCCGAATTCCTGGCGTTGGCGCCGCACGCGCGCCATGTACAGCTGCCGCAGGCCACGCATATGGTCGCAGGCGATGACAACGACGCCTTTACCGCTACTGTGTTGGACTATCTGGACGTGTTGCCCGCAGCGGATGCTGCGGCTTCGTCCGCCACAAACGAGCACGTCACCGGAGCACGCTCATGAGCATCGTTCTTCCCTTCCTCGCCCTGCTGCTGGCAGGCGCGTTCGTCGCCTACCACCGCATGCGGCTGGTTACCTGGACGCTGATCAGCGTGGCCCTGCTGGTCGCCTGCTGGTTCATCCCCTACGTCAACCAGACCGCCACGATCGTGGCGGCCGCCGTGTTGGCCGTCATCGCCGTGCCGCTGCTGCTGCCGTTCATCCGCAAGCCGCTGCTGACCGGCCCGATGATGAAGGTGTTCCGCAAGGTGCTGCCGCCGCTGTCGCAGACCGAGCGCATCGCGCTGGAAACCGGTTCGGTCGGATTCGAGGGCGAACTGTTCACCGGTGATCCGGACTGGAACATCCTGCTCAACTACCCCAAGCCGCAGCTGACTGCCGAAGAACAGGCCTTCCTTGATGGCCCCGTCGAAGAGTTGTGCGCGATGGTCAACGACTGGGAAATCACCCACGTCCATGCCGACCTGCCGCCGGAGCTGTGGGCCTTCATCAAGAAGAACAAGTTCTTCGGCATGATCATCCCGAAGGAATATGGCGGCCTGGGCTTCTCCGCGCTGGCCCACCACAAGGTGATCCAGAAGCTGGCCTCGGTGTCCTCGGTGGTCAGCTCCACCGTCGGCGTACCCAACTCGCTGGGCCCGGGTGAACTGCTGGTGCATTACGGCACCCAGGAACAGAAGGACCAGTACCTGCCGCGCTTGGCCGATGGCCGTGAAGTGCCCTGCTTCGGCCTGACCGGTCCGTTCGCCGGTTCCGACGCCACCTCGATTCCCGATTACGGCATCGTCTGCAAGGGCGAGTGGAACGGCGAGCAGGTGCTCGGCGTCAAGCTGACCTTCGACAAGCGCTACATCACCCTGGCACCGGTCGCCTCGCTGATCGGCCTGGCCTTCCGCATGTACGATCCCGATGGCCTGATCGGCGATACCCGCGATATCGGCATCACCCTGGGCCTGCTGCCGCGCGACACAGCCGGCGTGGAGATCGGTCGTCGCCACTTCCCGCTGAACTCGACCTTCCAGAACGGTCCGATCCGGGGCAAGGATGTGTTCATCCCGCTGACCCAGCTGATCGGTGGCGCGGCCATGGCCGGCAAGGGCTGGAACATGCTCAACGAGTGCCTGGCCGTAGGCCGCTCGATCACCCTGCCGTCCACCGCCAGCGGTGGTGCCAAGGCCGGTGCGGCCGTCACCGGCGCCTATGCACGCATCCGCAAGCAGTTCGGCCTGTCGGTCGGCCGCTTCGAGGGCGTCGAGGAGGCGCTGGCCCGCATCGGTGGCAAGGCCTACAAGATCAGCGCACTGTCGCAGGCCACCGCCGCGGCGGTCGACCGCGGTGACGTGCCGTCGGTGCCGTCGGCCATCGCCAAGTATCACTGCACCACTATGAGCCGCGAAGTGATCTCGGACATGATGGACGTGATCGGCGGCAAGGGCATCATCCTGGGGCCGCGCAACTTCGCCGGCCGCAGCTGGCAGGCCGCGCCGATCGCGATCACCGTGGAAGGCGCCAACATCATGACCCGCAGCCTGCTGATCTTCGGCCAGGGTGCGATCCTCTGCCACCCATGGGTGCTGAAGGAGATGAAGGCGGCGCAGGATCCGGACACCCGTGCCGGCCTGCAGGAGTTCGACCGCAGCCTGTTCGGCCACATCCGCTACGGCATCTCCAACGCCGTGCGTTCGTTCTGGTTCGGCCTGACCGGCGCGCGCTTCGGCGCCGCTCCGGGTGACGCCTACACCCGCCGCTACTTCCGCAAGCTGGACCGTTACTCGGCCAACCTGGCCCTGATGGCCGACATCTCGATGATGACCCTCGGCGGCAAGCTGAAGTTCAAGGAATCGCTGTCCGGCCGCCTGGGCGACGTGCTGAGCCACGTCTACATGACCAGCGCAATGCTCAAGCGCTACCACGACGAAGGCGCACCGCAGGCCGACCAGCCGCTGCTGGCCTGGGCCTTCCATGACAGCGTGCACAAGATCGAAGAGTCGCTGTCGGCCGCACTGCGCAACTTCCCGATCCGTCCGATCGGCTGGCTGATGTGGGCACTGATCTTCCCGCTGGGCCGTCGTGCCGAGGCGCCGGGCGATCGCCTGAGCCGCCGTGTCGCCGCCCTGCTGATGGCGCCGAACGAAGCCCGCGACCGCCTGGCCAGTGGCGTGTTCCTGACCCCGTGCGAGAACAACCCGGGTGGCCGCATCAACAGCTACCTGAGCAAGGCGATCATGGCCGAGCCGGTGGAGCGCAAGTTCCTCAAGGCGCTGAAGAGCAAGGGCATCGAGGCGCTGGATTTCAAGAGCCAGCTGGACGAGGCCGTGGCCGAGGGCGTGATCACCCAGGACGAGCGCAGCCTGCTGGAAGAGCTGCGCACGCTCACCCTGGACACGATCACCGTGGACGACTTCGACACCCACGAACTGCGCGCGGCCAGCTACTACGACCGCCAGCACAAGGACCCGCATTCGCAGGCGGCCTGATCGCCCGCGACACACGTTGCCTTCGACGGCGGGCCTCGGCCCGCCGTCGCGTTATCCGCCGACCGGAATACCCCTCATGTCCACACCCCTGCTCTCGCTTTACCAACGCCTGCAGCGCTGGCCTGCTGGCAACTGGCTGTTCTCGCGCGCGGTGTGTTTCAAGGCGCCCTACTTCGCCAGCATCGCGCCGTGCATCACCCGCCTGGAACACGGCCGCTGCGAAGGGACGCTGGCCGACCGCCGCAGGGTACGCAACCACATCGGCACGGTGCATGCGATCGCGATGTGCAACCTGGCCGAACTGACCGCCGGGTTGATGGTCGATGCATCGCTGCCGAAGGGCATGCGCTGGATCCCGAAGGGGATGCAGGTGCAGTACCTGGCCAAGGCACGAGGCACACTGCAGGCGGTGGCGCTGCCGGTACAGCCGATTGTCGTCGCGGCCGAAGGCTATGCGCTGCCGGTGACGGTCAGCGTGCGCGACCGGGCGGGGACGGAAGTGTTCAGCGCGGTCATCGACATGTGGATGTCGCCGGCGAAGTAGGTTCCCGCGAACGGCGCAGCCCCTCGTGGGTGGACGCGGGATGCGGTTTATCGGTTGGGCCGGAGGGGTGGGGCCAGGCGGGGACGCCGCAAGTACGTCCGTGTAGGCTTAGCCGCGCCATCCATGGCGCGGATACCCCGCCCGGCCCCCCCCTCCGGCCTCGGACGGATCTCTGCGGCGTCCCCCACGGAAGAGAGAAAGAAGAGCAAAAGCAAAAGCGACCCATCGGCCGCTTTTTTCCATGCACGCAGAATCCACGAGCGCAGCGACCCGCTGTTGCTCTTGATCTTCTTTTTTCTTCTCCGTGGGCTGGCCGCGCACGGAACCTGTCTGAGGCCGGGCGGGTTGGGTTCGCGGGGGTGTCCGCGGCATGAATGCCGCGGCCAAGCCTACAGGGACGTACTTGCGGCGTCCCCCGCGAACCCAACCCGCCCGGCCAACCCCATGAGAAGCTCTACGCGACCAACCCACGAGGGGCTGCGCCGTTGGCTGGAAACTACGCCACCGCGCGAAGAACCAACGCCAGGATCGCAGGCACCGCCTGGATCATGAAAATGCGGCGGCTCACGCTGTAGGCGCCATAGCACCCGGCCACCACCACGCAGGCCAGCGAGAACGTCACCAGCACTGGCTGATCGATCACCAGCCCCCCTACGATGCCCGCCGCCAGGAAGCCGTTGTACAGGCCCTGGTTGGCCGCCAGCACGCGCGTGATCTCTGCCTTCTCCGGCGTGTTGCGGAAGGTCTTCAGGCCCAGCGGGCGGGTCCACAGGAACATCTCCAGCACCAGGAAGTACAGGTGCAGCACCGCGACCAGCACGGTCAGCAGCAGCGCGATCAGCGACATCGTTTCTCTCCTCGGGAAGATTGGGCCGCGTCAGCGGTCGCGCGGCAGTTTCTTTTCTTCGCGCAGCACGCCGAACGCGGCCAGGGTCATGAAGCCGGCCACCGCCACGCCACCCATGAACACCACGTGCGAGCCGAACAGGGACAGCCCCTTGTGCAGCCACGCAAAGCTCAGGTCCGCGCCCCGGTAGACCACCGTGTCGATCGCTGCGCCGGCCTTATAGCGCCACTGGCGGTCCACGCGGGTGTAGATGGTTTCGCGCGCCGGCTTGGCCAGCGCGAATTCACTGGCGCGGGTCATCACCTGCGCCACCGCGACCATCAGCGGCATCGGCGAGGCCGCCAGCACCGAGAAGCCGATCAGGATCGCGAAACCAGGAATCAGCAGCGCCGGCGCAATGCCATGCCGGGACAGCAGCCAGCGGGTCAGGGCGAGCTGCATCAGCAGCGCCAGTGCGTTCACCGCCAGGTCGATACGCGAGAAGAAGGCCGTAGCAGCGCCTGCATCGTTGAATGCCTCACGCACGATGCTGGCCTGCTGGTTGTACAGCAGGGTGCCCACGCCCACACCGAACACCACCATGATCGCCAGCCAGCGCAGCAGAGGTTCACGCACGATCAGTTTCAAGCCATCCAGCACGCTGCCGCCCATTGGCTTCTCGCCGGACACCAGTTGCTGCTCGCGTTCGCGCAGCACCGCCCAGTGCCGCAGCCGCCAGATGCACAACAGGCAGACGACCAGGAATCCCGCAGAGACCAGCATCAGGTTGGCGATACCCACGCGCTGCACCAGCGCACTGGTGATGATCGGACCGAGGAAGGCACCGACGGTGCCAGCCGCGCCGATGTAACCGTAGAAAGCACGTGCCTGCGCGTTGGAAAACACATCGGCCATGAAGCTCCAGAACACCGCCACCGCGAACAGGTTGAAGACAGTGATCCAGAAAAAGAACGCCATGCCGCGGCCCGGCACACCGCTATCGAACAGTACGTAGAAGCCCAGCAGGGTGACGATGAAGAACCCATACACCGCCGGCAGGAACACCCGCCGCGGGAAGCGGCTGACCAGCCAGCCGTACACCGGCTGCAGCACCAGCATGATCACGAACACGCAGGAAAACAGGAACTGCAGGACAAAGTCCTTCAACGCAATGCCGTGGCCGGCGAACCAGGCGATCAGCACTGGCGGGAACACCGTTTCCAGGTCCGCCGAGGCAGCCATCGCCTCACGCACCGGGCGCAGCACGTAGTAGCCGCTGAGCAGGCAGAAGAAGTACAGGAACGACCACCACAGCGCCGGCGACTCACGCAGTGCCGCCGTCAGCCCACGCAGCGGCCCCTTGCCCTTCACCGCGCTCACGCGGCGTCCCTCGCCAGAAGACGGCGGTTGGACAGCGGCATGGCAGGCTCCGGGGCGGTGAAGCGCGTACGTTAGCCAATGCACTGCAACATCGCCAGCGTGACGCGCGCACCGATGGCCGCAACGTAGTGGCATGAGAGGCAGGAACGACACGTTCGGACACACTTCCAGAGCGTCGAAATGCCAACTTTTTCAACGAGATGCGCATTCATCTTCGCTTTGTTTGTGCACAGGGGAAAAGCGGCGCTAGAATCGCCATCAGCAGTCGCGCACGGGTCCAACCGATGAAAAAGAACAGCCTGCGTCGTCCGATCCGATCGGCGGCCACCGGTTTGCTGGGCATGTTGATGCCCGTTGCCTTGTCCACCACCGCGCAGACCCCGCCGGCGTTGCCGCCGATGCCGACCAACATCGAAACTGCTGCGGGTCCCACCGTCGCCCACACCCAGCCGGCGGCCTACCGCACCGGCCTGGTGCCCCGCGTGCAGGCCCCGGCGCCCGGCTTCAACGTCGCCAACATCGAATCGATGGCGCAGCAGCTCACCTATGGCGAACGCGTGCCGGGCATGGCGGTGGCGATCGTTCAGGGCGGCCGTATCCTCAGCGCGCGCGGCTATGGCGTCACCGACGTCAACAATCCGCTGCCAGTTGATGCGCACACCGTGTTCCGCCTGGCCTCGCTGTCCAAGGCCTTCGCCGGCACCATGGCCGGCCTGCTGGTCAACGACGGCACGCTGCGCTGGGACAGCAAGGTCACCGACTACGTGCCGGGTTTCCGCCTGAACTCGCCGGAAGCCACTGATCGCCTGACCGTGGCCGACGTGCTCAGCCATCGCGTCGGCCTGCCGTACAACGCCTACGACCGCGACATCGAAGGCAACGCCGAGTACTACGCGTTGACCCAGAAACTGGCCAACACCAGCCTGAAGTGCCTGCCGGGCGAGTGCTATGCCTACCAGAACGTGGCCTTCAGCCTGATCGGCGATGTCGTCTACGCGGCCTCCGGCAGCTTCTACGAACAGTCGGTCGAGCGCCGTATCTTCAAGCCGCTGGGCATGAACGATGCCAGCCTCGGCCTGGCCGGCATCCAGGCCAGCTCGCGCTGGGCGCGTCCGCACGTGCGCAGCCGCAACGGCTGGGTCTCGCTGACGCCGAAGCCGACCTACTACCGGGTCGCCCCGGCGGCCGGCGTCAATGCCAGTGCCAGCGACATGGCGCAGTGGCTGCTCGCCCACACCGGCCACCGCCCCGACGTGCTGCCCGCACCGCTGCTGGCCACGCTGCATTCGAGCCTGATCAGCACCCCCGGCGAGATGCGTTCAGGCTGGCGCCGTGAGCGCCTGCATTCGGCGGGCTATGCCCTGGGCTGGCGCACCTTCGACTACGCCGGCCACGACGTGGTGTTCCATGCCGGTGCCGTACAGGGTTACCGCGGCCTGGTCGCGCTGGTGCCGGAACGCGATCTGGGCATCGCCATCATGTGGAACGGCGAAAGCAGCCTGCCCAGCGGCCTGCTGCCGACCGTGCTCGACTCCGCGCTCGGCCTGCCGGCGCAGCGCTGGCTGGACGTGGACACCGACTTCGGAAGCGACAACCTGATGGCCGAGGGCAGCAGCCCTGCGCAGCAGCAGGACAAGCGCAAGGGCAAGGGCGCCTCGAGCAACCGCGCGGTGGCTTCCCCGCGCTGATCCGGCGGGCTCGACCGTGAGCATCAAGGGCGGCCTGGGGGCCGCCCTTTTTGTTGTTTTGTAGGACCTGGCCATGCCCGGCCAGCTCGGAAGACAGGCCCCTGCTCCACAGATGCAGCGCGTCAAACGTCAGAAAGGCAGTCGGCCATGGCTCGGTGCTGGCAATGGCCCCATAAAAAAACCCCCTCCCCGCTGGGCAGCCAGGGAAGGGGTTTCAGGATGCGGCTATCGGGAAGTACTTAGATCAGCGGTGCCGGGGTTGCCGGCAGAGCGACCGGAGCGGCCTTCTTCTTGCGGGCGGCCGGCTTGCGCTTGGCAACCTTCTTCGCTGCCTTCTTCGGGGCAGCCTTCTTGGTGGCCTTCTTCGCGGTCTTCTTCACTGCCTTCTTGGCGGTCTTCTTGACGGCCTTCTTGGCAGTTGCCTTCTTCGCGACCTTCTTGGCCGGCTTGCGGGCCGTTGCCTTCTTGGCAGTCTTCTTGGTGGCCTTCTTGGCTACCTTCTTGGTGGCCTTCTTGGCAGTGGACTTCTTGGCGACCTTCTTCGCCGCCTTCTTCACTGCCTTCTTCGCAGTGGCCTTCTTGGCGACCTTCTTCGCAGCCTTCTTCACCGCCTTCTTGGCAGTCGCCTTCTTCGCGACCTTCTTCACTGCCTTCTTGGCAGCGGCCTTCTTCGCGACCTTCTTCACCGCTTTCTTGGCGGCGGGCTTTTTCTTCGCAGCTTTCTTGGTTGCCATGGGATGGCTCCTCGTCAGTGATAGGGAGTTGAAACGCCCAGGTGGATCAAACCCGCGGATGCTGCGTGCGGGGACCGCCGGCGCGTCAGGCGCGCCGTTACGGATGCGGCAATGCCAGCCTCGATCGGCGGAGCGGGCATCGGAACGGGAGTTGCCTTGCATTTCTCCGGGGGAAGCGGGGCCATGTCCACCGTCATCAGGGTCGCGGTGGTCTTGAAGGGGCTGCTTCGCATCGGACGATTGATTCTGCGCACTCGGTTGGGCAGGCAAGGTCTGCTGAGGCGAAACCTAATCACGGTTTTTTTTACTGTCAACAACCCCCGCGAAAAATTTTCACATCCGCGCCATCCATGGTGGTGCCTGCACGGTCGCCACGCTCCGCGCTCGACGACCGCCGAAGCGCCACGCACGCATGCTGCCTGCAGCAACAACCATGCAAGCGTTGAACAAAAAGTACTTGAAATAAGCACTCTGCGCAGATGCATGCACGTCGGTGGCCACTGCGTGCACACATCGCCAGCACCGGCTGCCGCTGGCACCAACGCCAGCACAACGGCGCCGCAACGGGGGGCAAAAAGTTTTCACATCCGAGTACGTCGGCGCGGGGCGGAAACGCGGATTTGCGCAAAACTGCGCACGCCGATCGGCACCGATTGTCAGTCCGCTGATGCCACGCCGAGGGTGCCAAGCGAACCGGCCGTCATGAGTCCGACGCACTCGCCAAAACGAAAACGGCCACCCGAAGGTGGCCGTTTCAGAATCCGCAAGCGCGACTCAGTGGTCGTCGCTCTCCAGGACTTCGGCGTACGCGTCCGGATCCAGCAGATCGTTGACCTCTTCGGCGTTGGCCAGTTCGACCACGAACATCCAGCCTTCGCCGTAGGCATCTTCGTTGATGGTTTCCGGCTTGTCGGACAGGGCTGAGTTGACCTCGACGACCTTGCCGCTGATCGGGCTGTAGACGTCCGAGGCGGCCTTCACCGACTCGACAACGGCGATCTGTTCGCCGGCCTTGGCCTCGGCGCCGACTTCGGGCAGTTCGACGTAGACCAGGTCACCCAGCAGGCCCTGGGCGTGGTCGGAAATACCGACGGTGACGCGGCCATTGCCTTCGACACGGGCCCACTCATGGGACTTGAGGAACTTGAGGTCGCCGGGGATCTCGCTCATGGGACTGCTCCAGAGATATGCAGGGGGTGGAAAAAACGGGGCTAGTGTAACCAACCGGCCGTCACTGCTGTCAGTGACGACCGGCACGTTCGGATCAGGCGTCGGCGAGCACGCCGGGCTGGGCCTGGCCTTCGCGCACGAACGGGAACTTGACCACGCGTACCGGCACCTGCCGGCCGCGGATGTCGACGGTGACCTGGCCGAGTTCACCGGCCGGCACGCGGGCGAAGGCGATGCCCTTGGCCAGCGTCGGCGAGAAGGTGCCGGACAGGATCTCGCCCTCGCCGCCGGCCGTCGTCACTGCCTGGCCGTGGCGCAGCACGCCCTTTTCGTCCATCACCAGGCCGATCATCTGGCGCGCGGTGCCGGCAGCCTTCTGCGCTTCCAGCGCGCCGCGGCCGATGAAGTCGCGGCCTTCGTCCAGCGACACGGTCCAGGCCAATGCTGCCTCATATGGGCTGATCTCTTCGTCCATGTCCTGGCCGTACAGGTTCATGCCGGCTTCCAGGCGCAGCGTGTCGCGCGCGCCGAGGCCTGCCGGCTTCACGCCTGCCGCCAGCAGGCGGTTCCAGAACGCGACCACGGCATCCTGCGGCAGCAGGATTTCGAAGCCGTCTTCGCCGGTGTAGCCGGTGCGGGCGACAAACAGCTCGACGCCATCGTCGGACTGCACCTGCAGGGCGGCGAAGCGGCCCAGCTTGGTCAGCGCGGCGCGGTCGGCTTCGCGGGCCAGGCTGATGACGATGTCGCGCGCCTGCGGCCCCTGCACGGCCAGGATGGCCAGGTCCGGACGCTGCTCGACGGACACGCCGAACGGTGCGGCCTGCTCACGCAGCCAGGCCAGATCCTTTTCGCGGGTCGAGGCATTGACCACCATGCGGAAGAAGTCGTCGCCCAGGTAGTAGACGATCAGGTCGTCGATGACGCCGCCACGGGGATTCAGCATGCACGAGTACAGTGCCTTGCCGGTGACCTTCAGCTTGTCGATCGAGTTGGCCAGCAGGCGGCGCAGGAACGGCTTGACCTGCTCACCGCGCAGATCGACCACGGTCATGTGGCTGACGTCGAACACACCGGACTCACGGCGCACCAGGTGGTGCTCGTCGAGCTGCGAGCCGTAGTGGATGGGCATGTCCCAACCCCCGAAATCGACCATCTTGGCGCCAAGGGCGCGGTGGGTATCGTTGAGCAGCGTCTTCTGGGTCATGACCGGGTCCGGCAGCAGAGGAAACAAGAACCCCCATTATCCCAGATCGGTCACCCACAGGTCGCGCCGCAGCGCAGCGCCGGAGCCGAGCCCACGCGACGCCCGCACGAAGAGGCCCGGCTCTACAAGGAGCGGCCCGCAGCCTCAACCTGCAGCGTGCTGCCCTGTACCGCCAGCACCCGTACCCACGTACCCGCCGGCAGCTCCGGGCCGCTCACCGGCCAGGACGCGTCATCGATGCTGACCCGGCCCTGCCCGCTGACGATGCCCTGCTGCAAGGGCACCACCCGACCGACCAGCTGCTCGGCACGGCGGTTGAGCAACGGCGCATCGCTGGGCCGCGCCCTTTTCCTGCCCCAGCGCCGGTAGCACTGGATCGAGACCACGCTCAGCACGACGAAGGCAACGACCTGCCACAGCAACGGAATGCCGCTGAACACCGCAACCAGGACGAACACGGCCGCTGCGCCAATGCCGATCCACAGCATGAACGCCCCGGGTGCCAACGCCTCTGCCGCGAACAGCAGCAGCGCCAACGCGCCCCAACCGACGACTTCCCAGCGCATGTCAGCCTCCGATCGGCGGTGGCCGCTTGCCTGCGGCCTTGGTGGTCTGGTCGCCCAGTGCCTGCTTGGCCAGTTCGGCCACGCCAGCGATCGAACCGATCACGCCGCTGGCCTCCATCGGCATCAGCACCAGCTTCTGGTTCGGCGAGCTGGCCAGTTCCTTGAACGCCTCGACGTACTTCTGGGCGACGAAGTAGTTGATCGCCTGCACGTCACCTTCGGCAATCGCCGCCGACACCATCTGGGTCGCCTTGGCTTCGGCCTCGGCCAGGCGCTCGCGGGCCTCCGCATCGCGGAACGCGGCTTCGCGACGGCCCTCAGCCTCCAGCACGGTAGCCTGCTTTTCGCCATCGGCGCGCAGGATCTCCGACTGGCGCGAACCCTCTGCCTCGAGGATCTGCGCGCGCTTCTCGCGCTCAGCCTTCATCTGCCGCGCCATCGCATCCAGCAGGTCGCGCGGCGGCTGGATGTCGCGGATCTCGATGCGGTTGACCTTCACGCCCCAGGGATTGGTGGCATGGTCGACCACGCTCAGCAGCTGGGCATTGATCACCTCGCGCTGGCTGAGCGATTCATCCAGGTCCATCGAGCCGATCACGGTACGGATGTTGGTCTGCACCAGGGCGATCATTGCCACTTCCAGATTCGCGACCTCATAAGCGGCCTTGGCAGCGTCCAGGACCTGGAAGAACACCACGCCGTCCACGCGCACGGCGGCGTTGTCCTTGGTGATCACCTCCTGGCTGGGCACATCCAGCACCTGCTCCATCATGTTCACCTTGCGCCCCACCCCGTACACGATCGGGATCAGGAAATGCAGGCCCGGCGTCATGGTGTGCGTGTAGCGCCCGAAGCGCTCGACGGTCCATTCGAAGCCCTGGGGCACCATCCGTACCGCTTTGAACAGGATGACCACGGCCACGAAGGCCAGTACCACGGTAAAGAACATGGTCGGGAACATCTCGCTTTCCTTATCTGTGACGTCCAGGCCCCAGCATAGCGCGTGAAGGCCACATTCACAGCGGAACTACCAGGGCACGCGCCCGCGCAGGATGTCGGCGAACATCACCCAGTCGCCCATGAACGAGTACAGCGGATGCTGGAAGGTGGCCGGACGGTTCTTCTCGAAGAAGAAATGGCCGACCCAGGCGAATCCATAGCCGCAGGCCAGCGCAGCGAGCAACAGCATCGGCTGCCCGCGCAGGCCCGCTGCCATGACCAGCACCAGCACGCCGCAGCTGCCGATGAAGTGCAGCCGCCGCGAAACCGGGTGGCGGTGCTCGCTGAGATAGAACGGATAGAACTCGCGGAAGCTGGCGAAGCGGGACATGCGCGTGCTCCGGGAACCAGGGCCGCCACCATCATGCACCATCGCTGCCCTTGCAGCATCGAGCCATGCTCGGCTTGCGCGCGCCGGCGCAGTGGGAAGGAAGAGCGGCCGAGCATGGCTCGGCCCTACACCGATGAGGTGCGCGGACCGAACATGATCACTGCCATGCCGGCCAGGCACAGGGCGGCACCGAACAGGTCCCACCGGCTGGGACGGATGCCGTCGACCAGCCACAACCAGAACAGCGCCGTGCCGATGTAGACCCCACCGTAGGCGGCATAGACCCGCCCACTGGCGGTCGGGTGCAGGGTCAGCAGCCAGGCGAACAGCGCCAGGCTGGCGGCCGCCGGCAGCAGCAGCCAGATGCTGCCGCCCTTGCGCAGCCACAGCCACGGCAGATAGCAGCCGACGATCTCGGCCAGCGCGGTCAGCAGGAACAGGCCGAGTGTCTTCACGCTTTCTCCGCTGCCTTGGCTTGCTGCCACAGCGCTTCCTGCGCCTCCAGGTCCATCGCGGCCAGCGCTTCCCCCTGCGCGTCGGCCTGCGCTTCCATCGCACGGAAGCGACGTTCGAACTTGTGGTTGGCCCCGCGCAGCGCCGCACCCAGGTCGATGTCGGCATGGCGGGCCAGGTTGGCGCAGACGAACAGCAGGTCACCCAGCTCTTCCTGCAGGCGCGCCTTGTTGCCGGCGATATCGCCGCGCTCGAACTCCTCGCGCAGCTCCTGCAGTTCCTCGGCCGCCTTGTCCAGCACCGGCAGCGGACCTGGCCAGTCGAAACCGACCTTGGCCGCGCGCGACTGCAGCTTCACCGCACGTTGCCACTCCGGCAAGCCGCGCGAGATGCCGGCCAGTGCGGAGGTGTCCTGCTCGCCCTTGGCCGCACGCTCGGCACGCTTGATCGCCTCCCAGTTGCGCGTCACGCCGTGGGCATCGTCGACGCTCACCTCGGCGAACACGTGCGGGTGGCGGCGCTGCATCTTGTCGCTGATCGCGCGGGCCACGTCTGCGAAGGCGAAGCTGCCCTGCTCTTCGGCCATGCGCGCATGGAACACCACCTGTAGCAGCAGATCGCCCAGTTCATCGCAAAGATCATCGAGATCGCCGCGATCGATCGCATCGGCCACTTCGTAGGCTTCCTCGATGGTATATGGCGCGATGGTTGCGAAGTTCTGCTCCAGGTCCCAAGGGCAGCCGCCCTGCGGGTCGCGCAGGCGCGCCATGATCGCCAGCAGGCGCTCCAGCTCATGGGTGGCGGCGCTGCCGGTGGTGGGAGTGTCGTGCGCGCTCATGCGGCCTCCAGGGTCAGTCGGACAACCAGTCGCGCCATGGCAGGCTGGTGTCACCAAGGGCAATGAAATCGCCGTTCAACAGGGTTTCGCGGCGGTTGTAACGGAACGGCTTGCCGGTCGCGGCCGACAGCACCGCGCCGCCGGCGGCGTGCAGCACGCACTGGCCAGCGGCGGTATCCCATTCGGAGGTCGGGCCCAGCCGCGGATAGACATCCAGGCCACCTTCGGCGATCCGGCAGAACTTCAGCGACGAGCCCTGCGCGATGGTCTCGATGCGGCCCATCCTTGCCAGCAGGGCCTCGGTTTCCGGTGAGCGGTGCGAGCGGCTGGCAGCAACCCGCAGCGGTGCGGTGGCCGGCGTGCGGGTGCGCAGCACGGTGTCGTGCAGGCCCTGCCGGCGATAGGCCAGCTCGCCGCGCATGGCATGCCAGACGATGCCGGTCACCGGGGCCAGCACCACGCCGAAGGCCGGTGCGCCCTGGTAGATCAGCGCGATGTTGACACTGAACTCGCCGTTGCGCTTGACGAATTCACGGGTGCCGTCGAGCGGATCGACCAGCCAGTACGCGCCCCAGTGGCGGCGCTGCTCCCAGGCCACCTGTGCCGATTCTTCGGACAGGATTGGCAGGTCCGGGGTCAGCTGCTGCAGGCCCTGTTCAATGACCTGGTTGGCCGCCAGGTCGGCACTGGTGACAGGGCTGCTGTCGTCCTTGATCTGTACATCGAAGCCATCGGCATAGACCTGCATGATGGCCCGTCCGGCGTCCTGGGCGATGGCGATGGCGGTCTCGCGCAGGTCCGTGGTCAGCTTGATCATCGCAGTCCCTGCAGCCACTGGCGGGCGATGAACAGTGCCGCCAGCGAGCGCCCCTCGGAAAAGTCCTCGCGCAGCATCAGCTGGTCCAGCTCGGCCAGCTTCCACGGGATGACTTCCAGTTCTTCCGGCTCGTCGCCGGCCAGCTTTTCCGGGTACAGGTCGCGTGCCACCACCAGCCACGACTGGTGGCTCATGTAGGTCGGGGCCAGGGTCATCGCGCGCAGCACATCGACCCGGCGCGCGCCGAAACCGGCCTCTTCCTTCAGCTCGCGGTCGGCGGCCTGCTCGGGGGTCTCGCCGGCATCGATCCGCCCCTTGACCAACCCCAGTTCATAGCGGTGCATGCCGGCAGCGTATTCACGTACCAGCAGTACGGTCTCGTCGTCGAGCATCGGCACCACCACCACTGCGCCATGACCTCGGCTGACCAGACGTTCGAACCGGCGGCGTTCGCCGTTGGAGAACTCCAGGTCCAGATGCTGCCGCTGGAAGGGGCCGTTCTCCTCATCGGTGATCCGATGGATGATCGGCAAGCGACGCCCGGCACGGTCATCGTTCATGTGGAATCTCCGCGGCGGCCGGCGCCTGCGCCGGTGCCGATAGAATGTGCAGGCAGCAACATGTTCATGAGCCCGAAATGCTAGCAGACCCAACCCCCTCCCCGCTGGCCCAGCACTGGCGGCAACGCGATCTGCAGGTGCTCTGGCACCCGTGCACGCAGATGCGCGAGCACCCGCATACCCTGCCGCTGGTGCCGATCGCCCGTGGTGAAGGCGCATGGTTGATCGACCACGACGGCAATCGCTACCTGGACGCCGTCAGCAGTTGGTGGACCAACCTGTTCGGCCATGCCGAACCGCGCATCGGTGGTGCCATTGCCGCCCAGGCCAGGCAACTGGAACAGGTGATGCTTGCCGGCTTCGGCCATGAGCCAGCCATCAGCCTGGCCGAACGCCTGCTCGCACTGGCCCCACGCCAGCCTGGCCGCGAACCACTGGCCAAGGTGTTCTACGCCGACAACGGGTCCGCCGGCGTGGAAGTGGCGCTGAAGATGGCCTTCCAGTATTTCCAGAACCGAGGGGAACCGCAGCGCACGCGTTTCATCGCATTGGAGAACGGCTACCACGGCGAGACCCTCGGCGCGCTGGCGCTGGGAGACATTCCGCTGTATCGCCGCGTCTATGCGCCGCTGCTGGCCGAAGCGCTGTTCGCGCCCTCGCCCGATGCTTTCCTGGCTGAGCCCGGTCAGAGCCCGGCTGAGCGTGCACGGCAGGCCGCCGATGGCCTTGCCACGCTGTTCGACCAGCACCCGGGCGAGATCTGTGCGGTGATCCTGGAACCGCGCCTGCAGTGCGCCGGCGGCATGCGCATGCATGACCCGGTCTACCTGCAGCGCGTGCGCGAACTATGCGACGCCCATGGCGCGTTCATGATCGCCGACGAGATCGCCACCGGCTTCGGCCGCACCGGCACCCTGTTCGCCTGCGAGCAGGCCGGGGTGATGCCGGACCTGATGTGCCTGTCCAAGGGCCTGACCGGCGGCTTCCTGCCGCTGGCCACCGTGCTGGCCACGCAGGCGCTGTACGACGCGTTCCTCGACGACTCACGCGAGCGCGCCTTCCTGCATTCGCACAGCTATACCGGCAACCCGCTGGCCTGCGCGGCGGCATTGGCCACGCTGGACATCTTCCGCGACGACGATGTGATCGCCCGCAACCGTGGCATCGCCTCGGTGATGGGCACGCTGGCCGCACCGTTCAGCGACCATCCGCACGTGGCCGACGTGCGCCAGGCCGGCATGGTAGTTGCCTTCGAGCTGTCGCGCGACGGCAACAAGCGTACGCCCTTCGACCCGGCCATGCGGCTGGGCCTGCATGCCTACAAGGCCGCGCTGAAACGTGGCGTGGTGCTGCGTCCGCTGGGCGACGTGCTGTACTGGATGCCACCCTACTGCGTGGACGACGAACAACTGGAGCTGCTGGCACATACCACGCTGGCGGCGATTGACGAGGCGATTGCATGCGCGTGACCCGCTGCCCCATCCACCTGGCGCTGCACAGCGGCCAGACCGTGACCCTGCCGGAAGAGACGGCCAACCATCTGGTGCGGGTGATGCGCCTGCGCGAGGGTGATACCTGCGTGCTGTTCAACGGCGATGGCCACGACTACAGCGCCACGCTGACTGCCGCCGGCAAGCGCGAGGTGCAGGTGCGCATCGATGCGGTGCAGGCGGTGGACAACGAATCGCCGCTGGCGATCACCCTGCTGCAGGGCATTGCCCGAGGCGAAAAGATGGACCTGATCCTGCAGAAGGCCACCGAGCTGGGCGTGGCGGCGATCATTCCGGTGAATGCCGAGCGTACCGAGGTGAAGCTGGATGCGGCTCGGGCGGAGAAGCGCGTGTCGCACTGGAACAATGTGGTGACCTCGGCCTGCGGCCAGTCCGGGCGCGCGAGCATTCCGCAGGTGGGCCCGCCGCTGTCGCTGGCACAGGCCGCGGCGGCACTGCCGGCCGATACGCTGCGGCTGACCCTGGACCCGCTGGGTGCCCATCGCCTGTCGACGCTGGACGCGGCGCCGGCGGGCGGCATCGTGATCGCGATCGGTCCGGAAGGCGGCTGGTCGCCGCGCGACCGTGATCAGTTGGCAGCTGCAGGATTCCAGGGCCTGCAGCTGGGGCCACGCATCCTGCGTACCGAGACCGCCGGGCTGGCCGCGATTGCCGCATTGCAGGCGCGGCTGGGCGATCTGGGGTGAGGCTGATTCGTTGTAGTGCCGGCCAGCGCGTCCAGGGCGGCAGCCGAGCGTAGGCTCGGCTCTACAGGGCCCGCGCCAGATTGCAGTTTCCTTGTAGAGCCGAGCCATGCTCGGCTCGGTGCCGGTCGGCAGCCGGCACTACCAGCCTGGTGGATCAAGCCGCCAGCGAATCCAGGGCGGCTTCCAGTGCGTCCAGGTTCGGCAGCAGCGCGCTCTGCTCACCCAGCAGCACGCGCATGTGCACGATCTGCGGCAGGGTTTCCTCGGAAGCATCGGCCAGCAGGCCATCGCGCGGCACCGAGATCAGCTGCGGAAAATTCTGCGTCAGCAGCGCGTAGTACGGGCGCTGCGCGTTGCCGCTGAGGGCCTTCAGCACCACCACCTTGTTGTGGCCGCCCACGGCTTCCTCGCCCAGGCCGGAAAGGCGCGCGAACGACACCAGCGGCACCTGCCAGCCGTGCCAGCCGATTTCGCCGACCAGCCAGCGCGGGGCATCGGAAACCGGCTGCACCGGCACCCGCGACATCATTTCGGCCACGGTGGCATTGGGCAGCAGCACGCGTTCGTTGCCGGCCTGGATCAGGACGCCTCGGATTTCGTCATTGCTGGCATAGCTCATGGTGCGTCTCCGTTATCGTCTTCCACGCCCCAGCGCGAGGCGATGGCCTGCGCCAGTTCCTGTGGTTCACCGGCCACCATGCCAGCGGCGACCACCGCCGTGGCCGCGGCAGGGTCATAGCAGCCCTCGCCGACCTGCCCGGCCACCCACGCACCGGCGGCGGCCAGATCCAGTGCCGGCCCCACAAGCGCAAGGTCGGCGCCGCTGAGCAGGACCAGCGCGGTGTGCTCAGCCGGCAGCGCGGCAATCGAGATCCCTTGCGCGTCGCTGACGAAATGCAGGCCGTCGCTGGCTGCCTGCACGCCGATGTCATCGGCCAGCACGTGCACTTCACCGGGTGTTGCACGCTGGCCGACTTCGGCCAGCTGCACCGGCAGCGGCGACACGCGCGCCATCTGCTTGACCAGGTTTCCGTAGCGGCCACCGTCCAAGCGCATATGCACCAGCACCGGGACGCTCAGCGATGCAGGCAGCGCGCCCAGCAGGCGACGCAGTGCATCCGGGCCGCCGATGCCGGCCAGCACCAGCAACGATCCGGCGCGTGCGCCCACGGGCGCACCAGCATCCAGATCGACCAGGCTCAGATGGCCGGTATCGAAGGAAGGCAGCGGTGCCTCCGGCGCGGCGTGTTGCGAAGCGGCTGCCGGAACGTCGGCCACGTCATCGACCAGCGACCATGCGGTGTGGTCGAAGGAGGTCGGCGGAATGGGCGGTGCTGCGGGCGCGATCTCCGCCAGCGATGGCGGTTCGGGGGCCTCCAGCGGCTCAGGCACGACCGGCTGCAGCGCCGCCAGCGCCTGTTCCAGCGCAATCGGTTCGTGCAGCTGCGCAGGCGGCGAGTACAGGCTGTCAGCGGGGACCTCGTCGGCCCAGCTCGATGCCTGGTCCAGGTGCGCCTGCAGCGCTTCTTCCTGCGGTGCCGGTGGCGGTGCCGGATGGCCCGGCGCCAGTTGCAGGCTGGGTTCTTCTTCGGCCCCCGGCGGCAACACCTGCTGATGGCCATGCAGCTTCGCGGCCAGATGACGGCCCCAGCGCTGGGCCTCCCAGCCATCACGACGTGCGGCCAGTTCGGCCTCGTCGAAGACCAGGGTCAGGCCCGGTGCGGACAACACCGTTTCCAGGCGCTCCAATGCGTCCTCAATGGCGGTCTCCAGCGCAATCACCACGACCTGAGGTCGGGCGTCGTGCAGCAGTTGCGGCTCAAGGCTGTTCGGGTCGTCTTCCAGCACCAGCTGCACATCCGCATGCGACAGTGCCTCGCGCAGGCGCTCGCGCGCCGCGCCGGGACGGGCCAGCAGGGCAACGACCGGAGCCGCCTGGGTTTCACTCACGGACACGGGCGATCCCCAACAGGTCGTACACGTTACGCATCAGGTCCAGTTCCTGGTACGGCTTGCCCAGATAACGCTGGACACCGATCTCGAAGGCGCGCTGGCGGTGCTTGTCACCGCTGCGCGAAGTGATCATCACGATCGGCACGTCCCTGTAGCGCGGGTCGGCACGCATCGCGGTAGCCAGCTCGTAGCCATCCATGCGCGGCATCTCGATGTCCAGCAGCATCAGGTCCGGTACCCGCTCTTCCAGTCGCTCCAGTGCTTCCACGCCGTCGCGCGCAACGCTGACCTCGAAGTTGTGGCGTTCGAGGATGCGGCCGGTGACCTTGCGCATGGTCAGCGAGTCGTCGACCACCATCACCAGCGGCACCTGGCGCTCCTGGCGCGGCGCGTTGGCCAGTACCGGCAGCGTCGGGTTGGCCAGGAAACGGCGCACCAGCGGCGCCACGTCCAGGATCACCACCACGCGGCCGTCGCCGGTGATGGTGGCGCCGTAGATCCCCGGCACCGACGCGATCTGCAGGCCGACCGGCTTGACCACGATTTCGCGGTTGCCCAGCACCTGGTCGATCGCGACGGCGGCGCGCAGATCACCGGCACGGACCAGCAGCAGTGGCACCTGCTCCTGGCCGTCGGCACGCGCCGGGGCCTGGCCGACCAAGCTGCCAAGGTCGTACAGCGGATAGTCTTCGCCGCTGTAGCGGTAGCTGCTGTCGGCAGCCTCGAAGCGCTCGCGCGACAGGCGGCCGATACCACTGACCGAGGCCACCGGCACTGCGAAGGTGGTTTCGCCGATCTGCACGAACACCGCCTGGGTGACCGCCAGCGTCTGCGGCAGGCGCAGGGTGAAGCGCACGCCCTGCCCACGCACTGACTGGATATCGACCGAGCCACCCAGCTGGCGCACTTCGTTGCGCACCACGTCCATGCCCACGCCACGGCCGGCCAGCTGGCTGACCTGGTCGGCGGTGGTGAAGCCTGACGCGAAGATGAGGTTGTCCAGTTCCTGCTCGTTCGGCTGCGCATCGGCGGCCAGCAGGCCGCGGTCGATTGCGCGGCGGCGGATCGCTTCGCGGTCCAGGCCAGCGCCGTCATCGGCCACTTCCAGGACGATTTCCGAGCCTTCGCGGTGCAGGCGGATGGCGATCTCGCCCTCCTCCGGCTTGCCGGCGGCGCGGCGCTGTTCCGGCGCTTCCAGGCCATGGGCCACCGAGTTGCGCAGCATGTGTTCCAGCGGCGCGACCATGCGATCGAGGACGTTGCGGTCCAGTTCGCCGTGGGTGCCTTCCAGAGTCAGGTGGACCTGCTTGCCGGTATCCATGCCGGCCTGGCGGACCACGCGGCGCAGGCGCGGCACCAGGCCATCGAACGGCACCATGCGCGCGCGCATCAGGCCATCCTGCAGCTCGGAGCTGACGCGCGACTGCTGCTGCAGCAGCGAATCGTACTGGCGCGACAGATCGTCCAGCACGCCCTGCAGGCCGCCAAGGTCGGCGGCGGACTCGTTCAGCGCACGGCTGAGCTGCTGCAGGGTGGAGAAGCGATCCAGTTCCAGCGGATCGAACTTCTGGTCGGCCTGGTCCTGCTCGCGCTGGTAGCGGGCGACGATCTGCGCCTCGGTTTCCAGGTCGAGGCGGCGCAGCTGGTCGCGCAGTCGCGCATTGGTGCGCTCCAGCTCGCCCATCGCGCCGCGGAAGGCGCCGAGCTGCTGTTCCAGCCGCGAGCGGTAGATCGCCACTTCACCGGCATGATTGACCAGGCGGTCGAGCAGGTCGGCGCGCACGCGCACCTGTTCCTGCTGCGGACGTGCCAGGGGGTCTTCATCGACCGTACCCTCGGCCGGCAGCGGTGCCGACAGCGGCGCGTCGACAATCGGCGTCAGCGTGGCCGCAGCCTGCGCCGCCACGGTCTCGGCCTCGCTGGCTGCACGCGCGGCCGTGGCGGCTGCAGCAATATCGGTGGTGGTGCGAACCTCGAAGGCCTCCACCAGATCCAGCGCCGGCTCCACCACGCGGTGGGTGCCGGTACGGGTGAGCAGCTGGTGCAGGCGGTCAAAGCCGCGTTCCAGCAGCTGCACGTCGCGGCGCTCGATTTCGGTACGGCCAGCGGCCACCGCTTCCAGCAGCGATTCGATGCTGTGGCCGAGGTCGCCGATGGCATTGATACCGGCCATGCGAGCGCCCCCTTTGAGGGTGTGCAGGTCACGCTGCAGGCCGGCCAGCACCTCGCGATCCTGCGGTGCATCACGCAGCTCGCTGATCAGGCCATCACAGTGGTCGAGCAGGTCCCTGCCTTCCTCGACAAAGATGTCGACCAGCTCGCGGTCGTACACGCTGAAGTCAAGCGCATCGGCATCGGCACCGTCTTCGGCATCCGCCGCAACAGGCGCCTGCTCAACATCCGGCGCAGGGGGCTCGATGTCGGCCGCTGCGATCTCCGTGCCGTCACCGGTGTTGATCGTGCCCTGGCCCGGCGCCTCTTCCATTTCGAAGAACCGCACCGGAGCACCACTGCCAACGCGTGCCTCTGCGCTGAACGCCTCAATCACCGTCGCCGGGGACGGCTGATCGGCGCTCTCTCCTTCACCGACCGCCGCCTCCCCGCCGACGTCCGCATCCTCGGCAAAGGCATCTGCCTCGCCCGGCGCGAGTTCGCTGGCCTGGAGGCCGATCACGGGCCATTGCCCGTCGTCGTCCAGGGTCCGCTCTTGCTCGATCACGTGCAGGCCGGCCTCGAGCGCGGCTGCCAGCGTGACCGGTTCTGCGAAACCCGGCACAGCCATTTCATCCTGCAGGCTCGACAGCTCGCTGTCGAGTGGCAATGCAGCAGCGTCGTCAATGACGCTGTCATCGCCGCTGCCCGAATCAAAGGACAAGGACGTATTCAGGTCGATCGCGTCAACTTCCGCAGACACCGGCAGCTCTTCCGCGTCGCGGTCGTCGACCGGCAGCGCACTGGCGTCGAGGTACGGCGACAGATCGTCGGCCATGGTCAGATCAGCGTCGTCGACGGTCTCGATCGTGGGCGCGGCAGCTGCGTCGGCCCCTTCGACAACAGGCGCACTCTCCACCGGCTGGATCGATTCAATCGCGCCGGTGTACGCCACTGCGGGTTCATCTTCTCCCTGCACCGACGGCCAGCCGGCATCGAAGTAACGCGAAAGATCGTCGCTGGCGGTCAACTCGCCGACTTCCAGGCCACTGTCGGCGGCGACGTCCGGCGTCCTGAGGTCGGGCGCAGATGGAACCGGTTCCAGCGCATCTTCGGCAAGCGGCTGCGGTTCGGCAATGAGATCGGGAGCCGCATCGGAAGCAACGCGCATGCTGGTTTCGCCCAGCGCGTCCAGGCCGGCCAGCGGCGCTTCGGCTTCGGATGCCTGCTCGACATCTGGCGCCGGTTCGGTGCCCTCTTCATCCTCGTCTTCCGACGCGAACAGCGGCCAGCGCGCTTCCGGCAGCTCGCCAGCCAATGCCTGCAGTCGCTGCACCAGCGCATCCTGCGGCGCAATGCGCGGGTGTTCGGCCTGCAGCGCCTCCATGGTCGCGGTGATCGCCTGCGCAGCTGCATCCAGCGCGGCGACACCCTCGTCGCCAGGTACCACATCGGCGGCCAGAGCCCGCTTGATGTAGGACTCGGCGCCGCCGGTAACGGCGGTGATTTCCGGCACTTCGGTCATCGCGAAGGCGCCGTTCATGGTGTGAACCGCACGCAGCAGTGCGTCGCTGACCGGCTGCGGTGCCTGCTGTGCCGAGCGCAGCCACTCCTGCAGGGTCGCCTGGTGGACTTCGACCTCGGCCTCGAGGATCTCGCGCAGCACGCTGTCGATGTTGGCCGGGGTCCCGGCGTCTTCGGCCACCGCCGAGGCATCGGCCTGCGCCGACGCAGCGGCCTCGGCGTCCAGCAGGCGGCTGATTTCGTCTTCGCCTTCGGACTCGGCCAGTGTCGCTGCCGGTGCGGCCGCAGCCGGCAACGGCACGTAGAAGGTCTCCTCGCCGGCGCCGACCCGATCGGCGATGGCCTGCATTGCCTGCAGGTCCACGCTGATGCGCTGGCCATGGCGCAGCGCGGCATTCAACTGCGGCAGTGCGGCGTGCGCATTGTCGACCATTGCCAGCACGGCCGGCGTGGCCGGCCGGCTGCCATCGAGCACGCGGTTGAGCATGCCCTCGATCTTCCAGGCGAACTCCCCCAGGGTGCGCGCGCCGACCAGTCGGCCACTGCCCTTGAGGGTGTGGAAGATGCGGCGGATCGGCCGCAGCCGGTCCATGTTGTCCAGCTGCGTGCGCCATGCCGGCAGCAGCGTGCCAAGGTTGGCCAGTTCGTCGTCGAACTCTTCCAGGAACACCTCGCGGATGTCCTCGTCGATGTTCTCGGCATCGTCGTCGAAGCCGGCCTCGAAGCTGGCCTCGGTCCCAGCCACGACCGGGATGTCCGCAGCGGGCGGAGCCGCCATGGCCTGCGGATTGAAGTCGGCCGCCGCGGCGCTCAGCTCGGCAAAGAACTGTGCGTCGGCTTCGCTGAAATCGATCGGTGCGATGGTGTCGATATCAATCACCGACACCGCCGGTGCCGGTGCATCGGAGGCCGGCGTCAGCACCTCGGCCATCGGCGCGGCCGCGTGCTCCGGCACATCCGCCGCAACGGCGTCGACTTCGGCAACCACGGGGCTTTCGTCCAACGGCTGGGGCGTGGCGTCATCGACGGTCTCCAGCGACGGATGCAGTCCGGCGTCGTCGTCCAGCGACAGCGTCTCCATGGCGTGCAGCGACAGCACGTCGTCGGCGTTATCCAGCGCATCGGCGTCGAAACGGAACACCACGTCGTCACGGGCAGCAACCACATCGTGCTCGGCAGCCACCGGGTCGAACACCGGCGCTGCAAAGCCAGTGGTGTCAAAGGGTACCGACGCGTCGACGTCGTGCTCGACATCCGCCACTGCCACATCAGCCGATACCGGTGGTGTCGCCTCCGACAGCGTCCATTGCGGCACCGATTCCATTCCGGTTTCGGCGCGTTCGAAGCTGACCGGATCGAAACTGGCGAAGGTCGGGCTGCGTTCGTCTTCGGCACTCGCGGCCGGATCGGCGTCCGGATGGAACGGCGCGAGATCCCACTGCGGCACCTCGGGCGCAGGCGCGCTGGAGGCGGCGAAGACCAGCGCCGCCTCGCGGTCGTCATGCAGCGACAGCGGTGTGGATGCAAGGTTCCCCAGCGCACCGAACATCAGGCGGTTGTCCAGCACCTCCGGTGCAGGCGTGGCCGGTGGTGGATCAAAGGTGAAGTCCGGCAAGGGCACCGGCACAGTGCCGGCGGCGGGCGCGGCTGGCTGAAGCGGAATCTCGATGCGCTCCGGCTGCAAAGGCTCGGCCTGCAGCGCGACCGGCTCCCGGTCCACCAGCAGCGATGCGAACGGAACCGGCGCGGCGGCAACCGGTTCCACCGCGTTGCGGTCCGGCAACGGCCAATAGCGCAGCGCTTCAAGGCTGCTGCGGGTGATGTCGAGGATGTCCTCGCGGCCCGGACGGCGGTCGCGCAGGGCTTCCAGGTAGTACTCCAGGCTGGCCATGGCATCGGCCAGGGTGTCCAGCTGGCGGCCACTGGGCACGCGCTGGCGACCGATCAGCTCGGCCTCGATGTACTGCTGTACGCCACGCAGGTAGTCTGCGGCGGTGCCCAGATCGAGCATGCGCAGCGCACCGGATACATCACCCAGCAGGCGCGGCACATCCTGCAGCTCGGCATGGTTCCAGCTGGTTTCGATGAACGCGACGAAATGCTCGCGGGCGGCGGCGAAGTTGGCGATGGCTTCATGCGCCAGCACCTCCACCGTGCGGCGGTTCTCAACCGCGCTCGGATCGTCCTCGCCACTGCCGCCAGCGCCCAGATGGGCGACCTGGTCGTCCAGCGAGGCGTCCACGTAGAGCAGTGCCCCGGCGATATCCAGCAGCAGGTTCTCATCGATCTGCTGGCGCCCTTCCACCACCCCACGCAGTGCGTCACGCTGCTGCACGACCACGCTGCGGGCCACGCCCAGGCCCATCATGCCCAGCGTATCGGCCACCGCCCCGAGCTCGTTGGCCTGGGTCTGCAGCTGTTCCGGAGCACCGCCGGTGCGCAGGTGCAGGTCCAGCGCATCCTTGATGCGCAGCAGTTCTTCCTTCACCGCACTGCCGACCGTGTCCAGCAACTCGCGGTTGCGCCCGCTCAGGCTGCCGCGGGCATGGTCCAGCTCGGCCTCGGTGGCGGTGACGCTGTCCGGTGCGAATGCCAGCAGCACGCTGTCATGCACGCCTTCTTCGCCACGCGCGGCACGGATCTCGTTGAGCAGCGGCATCAGCACGATCGGGATGTCGCGGTGGCCGTTCTGCAGGCGCTCCAGGTAGTCGGGCAGCAGCACGCTGCCACGCATCAGGGTCGCGCAGGCTTCATCACGGTCGGCCACGCCGTCGGCCCCGATGGCATTGGCCAGTTGTTCCAGTTCCTCGGCCACCATCGCCGGTGCATACAGCTCGACCATGCGCAGGGTGCCCTGCACCTGGTGCAGGTAGCCGGCGCAGATGCGCATGCGGCTGGCATCGCTCGGGTCTTCGGCGTAGTACTCGACCTCGTTGCGCACCTGGCGCAGGGTCTCGTCCAGCTCGGGCTTGACCCAGCCCAGCGCTGCGTGGCTCATCGCATCGCGCAGACTGCTCATGGACGCGCTCCGTTCGCCGCCGCGCGGTGGCCGCGCGAGTTCTGGCGTGGGAAATGGAAATGCTTCATCGACTGGTTCCTTGCTCGCCGCCCTGCCCGCGTCACGCCGGCAGCTTGAAGTCGGCGACCGAACGGCGCAGGTCCGCCGCCAGCTGCGCGAGATGGCCGATCGATTCGGCGGTCTGCCCCGCACCCTGCGAGGTCTGGCCGGTGATCTGCCGGATCACGCCCATGGTGCGGGTGATGTCCGAGGCCGCGGCCGACTGCTGCTGGGCGGCGATGGAGATGTTCTTGATGAGGGTGTTCAGTGCATTGGACACGCGCTCGATCTCGGTCAGCGCGGTGCCGGCATCCTCGGCCAGGCGTGCACCGGACACCACTTCGGCGGTGGTCTGTTCCATCGAGGTGACCGCTTCGTTGGTGTCGGCCTGAATGGCCTGCACCAGGTTCTCGATGCGTCGGGTCGCGCCGGAGGTACGTTCTGCCAGGCGCTGCACTTCGTCGGCCACGACCGCGAAACCGCGACCCGCTTCACCGGCCGAGGCCGCCTGGACCGCTGCGTTCAACGCCAGGATGTTGGTCTGTTCGGAAATGTCGTTGATCAGTTCCACGATCGAGCCGATTTCCTGCGACGACTCACCCAGGCGCTTGATGCGCTTGGAGGTTTCCTGGATCTGGTCACGGATCTGGTCCATGCCCTGGATGGTCTCGCGCACCACGCCGGCACCTTCGGCGGCAATCACCACCGAGCGCTGTGCCACGTCGGCCGACTCGGCCGAGTTGCGCGACACCTGTTCGATGCTTGCCGCGATTTCGCCGATGCGGTCCGACGCCGAGGTGATCTGGTTGGCCTGGTGGCCGGCCGCCTCTGCCAGCTGCATGGCGGTGGCCTGGGTCTCCTGGGTGGACAGCGCGACCTTGGCCGAGGTGTCATTGATGGTGGTCACCAGGTGGCGCAGCTCGTCGACGGCGTAGTTGATCGCGTCGGCGATGGCACCGGTCATGTCCTCGGTCACCGAGGCCTTCACCGTCAGGTCGCCCTCACCCAGCGAGGAGATTTCGTCCAGCAGCCGCATGATCGCCTGCTGGTTGCGGCTGTTGAATTCCACCTGGGTCTGGTAGCGCAGTTCCTGCTCGCGCGAGCGGCTGCGCACGTTGGTGGAAACGAAGCCGATGATCGCGATCAGCGACAGCGCACCGGAGACCACACCGATCCAGAAGTTCGGGAACAGGCGGGTGTCAGACACCGAGCCGAACGAGGAGAACGCGTCGAACAGCTTGCGGCTGTCATCCAGCATGTGGGCCGAACCCTGGCCCAGCGCGGTGGCGGCGGACTGCGCCGCGAACAGCTGGCGCGAGCTGGCCAGGATCGCGTCAGCGTCCTGCTTCATCGCTTCCCACTTCTGCTGCGACTGTTCCAGCGCGGCCACGGCAGCGGCACCGCGCACGGCGGTGATGCCCAGTTCCTCGTTGCCATTGCGCAGGCCGTCGAGCACTTGCGAGAACACGGTGATGTCACGCGCCAGCGCATCGCCGGCCGTAGCAGCGCCGCTGCCACCGGCGCGCATTTCGGTTACGCGGCGGGCCATGGAGCCGGCCACCACGACCTGCTGCAGTGCGCTGTACACCTGCGACGAGGGCGCGCCGGCAGCGGACATCGCACGCACCAGCTCGTTCAGCTGGGCCTGCAGCCCCGGCACGGCGCCGGTGAAGTTGTTGGCGTTGCCGGCCAGGGCCAGCACCGCCGGTTCACTGGCCACCAGCTGCCCGGCCTGCTTGCCCAGCGGCGCCCAGGTCTCGCCCAGCGTGGCGATCGCACCGGACACGCCCGGCTCCTTGCCATAGCGGCCCTGCAGGGTCGACACATTCTGTTCGATCGCGTTGCGGGTGGCCTTGAAGGCAGTGAACGCCTGCGCGTTGCCGCCCACCGCGTCACGGCCCTGGTTGGCCAGCTGCTGCGACAGCACCTGCAGGTCGGCCGCCTTGGAACCGGCATCGGCCAGGCGACTGCCCTGCCAGGTAGCGACGCCGGTGTTGACGCCGAACAGGATCATCGATGCCAGCAGCAGGAACAGCCAGAGGTTGCTGCCGCCCAGCCGCAGCTTGCCGGTCTTGGTGGCGTCCGAAGCAGTACTCATCGTTCAACCTCGATCTTCAATGCAGGGGGCGATGCCCGGCCTCAGGCCGCGGCTTGCCGGAATTCAGGGGTGCGCGACAGCAGCGAAAGCGAGAATACGCCCCAGTCGTGGCCGTCGGCATGGAAGGCGCGATCGACGAAATGGCCGTAGCGCCCTTCGGCCAGCGTGCCGGCCTCGATCTGCTGGTCCAGTTCGAAGCTGCGCTGGCCGAACAGTTCATCGATGGTCAGTGCGACGTCGCCACCGGCCTGGCGCATGATCAGCACGCGCTGGCCTTCCTGCTGCACGGTACGCACGCCTTCCAGGAAGTACTTCAGGTCGACCACCGGGAACAGGTTGCCGCGCAGATTGCCCACGCCGAGCAGCCAGGGCTGCGCGCATGGCACCGGGGTCACCGGCGGCATCGGCACGATCTCCACCACTTCGCGGAAATCGGACACCAGCCGGCGCTGGCCGACGCGGTAGCCCACGCCACGCCAGAGGTCCTGGGCGAACTGCCGTTCGGGCAGCTGCACCGCGTGGGCCAGGCTGCGGCGTTCATAGGCTTCGAGGATGTCGAAAGGCGAGCGCATCAGGCCACCAGTTCGTTGATCCGCGCGATCAGTTCATCCTCGCGCGGCGGCTTGACGATGTAATCGGCCGCGCCCTGGCGCAGGCCCCAGGCCTTGTCGGTTTCCATCGCCTTGGTGCTGACGATGATCACCGGGATGTGCTTGATCGCCGCGTCACGGGCCATCGCGCGGGTGGCCTGGAAGCCGCTCATGCCGGGCAGGACCACGTCCATCAGCACCAGCTGCGGCACCTGGTCGCGGACCAGCTGCAGTCCATCCTCGGCGTTGTCCGCTTCCAGCACCTCGTGGCCGGCACGGCGCAGCCACTGGGTGAACACCGCGCGGTCGGTCGGTGAATCCTCGATCAGAACGATACGAGCCATTGTGCCTTTCCCCCCTGGTCAGGCGTTGACGTATGTGCGGATGGCACCCAGCAGTTCTTCACGCGTGAATGGCTTGGTCAGGTATTGCTCCGAGCCGACGATGCGTCCCCGCGCCTTGTCGAACAGGCCATCCTTGGACGAGAGCATGATGACCGGGGTCGCCTTGAACAGCTGGTTGCCCTTGATCAGCGCACAGGTCTGGTACCCGTCCAGGCGCGGCATCATGATGTCGACGAAGATGATCTGCGGTTGCTGGTCTGCGATCTTCGCAAGCGCTTCAAAGCCGTCGGTGGCGGTGACCACCTCGCAGCCTTCCCGCTTGAGCAGTGTTTCCGCAGTCCTGCGGATGGTCTTCGAATCATCGATGACCATCACCCGGAGTCCTGCGAGTTCCCCGCCCGCAGTCGTGTTTTCAGTCATTGCCTATCCCCAAGCGCACGGCCCGATCTCTGGCGGGGGCCGCTACGAAAGCGTATCTATATCGCACTTTCCGCGCCCGCTTCAAGGCCGCCCCATGGCGCGGGGCATGGCAGCCTCCTGAACGTGACGGGTTTCGCAATGAGTGCGCGAGCGCCGGGCGGACGCTGCGTTGCAGTATGGCAGGGAGGCGCGCGACCGGCGTTGCCGCTACCATCAACGCCTTGCCTGACAGGTGCGCCCATGCCGTTGAACGTCATCGTGGTGATGGACCCCATCGCCCACATCAAGATCGCCAAGGACACCACCTTCGCCATGCTGCTGGAAGCCCAGCGCCGCGGCCATGCCCTGCACTATGTGCGCCCGGGCGGCCTGGCCCTGGAGGGTGGCGTGGCAGTGGCCCAGACCGCGCCGCTGCAGGTGCGCGACGACCCGGCTGGCTGGTATGAGCTGGGCGCATTCAGCCGTACCGAATTCGGCCCCGGCCAGATCGTGCTGATGCGCAAGGATCCGCCGGTCGACGCCGAGTACATCTACGACACCCAGGTGCTGGACGTGGCTGCGGCCGCCGGTGCCTGCGTGGTCAACAATCCGCAGGGGCTGCGCGACTACAACGAGAAGCTGGCCGCGCTGCTGTTCCCGCAGTGCTGCCCGCCGACCCTGGTCAGCCGCGACGCCAAGGCCTTGAAGGCCTTCGCGCTGGAGCATGGCCAGGCCGTGCTGAAGCCGCTGGACGGCATGGGCGGCCGCTCGATCTTCCGCAGCGGCCAGGGCGATCCGAACCTGAACGTGATCCTGGAAACCCTGACCGACGGCGGCCGCAAACTGGCACTGGCCCAGAAGTTCATTCCCGACATCACTGCCGGCGACAAGCGCATCCTGCTGGTCGATGGCGAACCGGTCGACTACTGCCTGGCGCGCATCCCGCAGGGCGACGAGTTCCGGGGCAACCTGGCTGCCGGTGGCCGCGGCGAAGGCCGTCCGCTGAGCGAGCGCGACCGCTGGATCGCGGCCCAGGTCGGCCCGGAGATGAAGCGTCGCGGCATGCGCTTCGTCGGCCTGGACGTGATCGGCGATTACCTGACCGAGGTCAACGTGACCAGCCCGACCTGTGTACGCGAACTGGACGCACAGTTCGGCCTGAACATCGCCGGCACCCTGTTCGACGCGCTTGAGGCCGGCCTGCGCTGATGGCAACCGCACCTGCCGTCCTGCCCCCGCCACCACGCGAAGCGCAACGGCTGGGGGCGACCATCGCGCTGTCGGTGCTGGTTCACGCGCTGCTGATCCTGGGCGTGGGCTTCGCCGTCAAAGGCGATGCACCGCTGGTGCCCACGCTGGAAGTGATCTTCAGCCAGACCCGCACCGCGCTGACGCCGAAGCAGGCCGATTTTCTTGCCGCAGCCAACCAGGATGGCGGTGGCGAACACGACCGCGCACAGCGTCCGCGCGACAACCAGGCCGGCATCGTGCCGCAGGCGCAGCCCGGTTTGAGCCCGGTCCCACAGCAGCAGCAATCGGCCGCGCAAGTCCCGCCGCCACAGGCCCGGGTGGTCAGCAGCCGCAATGGCGAAGAGGCGGTCGCGCAGGCCCAGTCCCGCCCCACGCCGGATCAGCCCGAACCGGACGCCCCGCTGAGTGCGCGCGAACAGCGCGATGTGGAAATGGCCCGACTGGCCGCAGAAGTGCATCTGCGCTCGGCGCAGTACGCCAAGCGCCCGAACCGCAAGTTCGTGTCGGCCAGCACGCGCGAGTATGCCTATGCCAATTACCTGCGGGCCTGGGTTGACCGCGCCGAGCGCGTGGGCAACCTGAATTACCCGGACGAGGCCCGGCAGCGCCGGCTGGGCGGCCAGGTGGTGATCAGCGTGGGCGTGCGCCGCGATGGCAGCGTGGAGAGCAGCCGGATCCTGCGGTCGAGCGGAACGCCACTGCTGGATGAGGCGGCACTGCGGGTGGTGAAGCTGGCGCAGCCGTTCCCGCCGTTGCCGAAGACCGAGGATGAGATCGACATCCTGCAGGTCACCCGCACGTGGGTATTCCTGCCGGGTGGCGAACTGCGCGACGACCGGTAGGGTTTGTTGCCCGGGCCTGCGGCCCGGGACCCGCTGAAAGGCTAGAGCAACGGCAACAGCAACAGCGGCGGTTGGTGTACTGAAGCGTGGCGAGGCGGTGTCGGGCGGCGGGGACGCCGCAAGTACGTCCGTGTAGGCTTAGCCGCGGCATCCATGCCGCGGATACCCCGCCGCCCGACACCGCCCCGCCTCTGACAGATCGCGGCGCACCATTGCTTTGGTAGGTGTCGACCTTGGTCGATACACATCCACGCCACGCGTGGATGCAAGCGAAGCGACCCGCTTTTGATTTTGACTTTTCTTTTTTTGATCTTCCGTGGCGGACGTGCACGGAAACTGTCAGAGGCCGGGCGGGTGGGCTGCGCAGGGGCGTGAGCCGCATGGATGCGGCGACCGAGCTTACATGGACGTACTTGCAGCGCCCCCTGCGCAGCCCACCCGCCCGGCCAAACCACGGCTTTTGATCTACGCGACCAACTCCGCCACGAGGGGCTCAGCCGTTGGCCTTCGCCTTCGCCTCGCGCGCGGCCTGCTGCTCGACCAGGGTCAGTGCCACGTTGTCACGCAGGTATGCTGGTTCGACCTTCTCCGGTGCGACGGTTTCGCCGCGGGCGAACGCCGGCACCGCCAGTGCGAGCACGTCCGACGCACGCGGCAATGCCGTGGCGTCGAATCCGCGCAAACCTGTACCGAGCTGCGCGACCAGCGCACCCTCGGCTGCGGCGAACCCGGTACCGACACCGTAGGCCGACAGCCCTTCCGGCAGCGCCACCGCCGCCGGCGCGCAGACGCGCTCGGCATCGCGCGCGACCGGCAGGCCGTCCACGCGCTCGAAGCGGGCGGCGTAGAGTTCGCCCATCCGCGCATCGATCGCCGACAGGATCTGCGTTTCTTCCGCCGGTGCCCGCAGCGCCAGCACCTGCAGCGTCGAGACCGGCAGCAACGGACGATCCAGCGCCAGTGCGATGCCCTGCGCGATGGCGATCGCCAGGCGCACGCCGGTGAAAGCACCAGGACCGCGGCTGAGCGCGATACCGTCCAGCTGGCGGCGGCTGATGCCGGCTTCGGCCAGCAGCGCCTCGGCCCACGGTAGGCTCAGTTCGGCATGCCGGCGCGGGGCGATCTCGAAACGTTCCAGTACCTGTCCATCGACATGCAGGGCAACGGAACAGGCTTCGGTGGCGGTTTCAAAGGCGAGCAGTTTCATCGGATCAGGTCAGAACAGGGGGAACGTGACACCGGGCGCCGGCTCCGGGCCCGCCGCGGCGGCGGCGGTCGGAACGGCATCATCGGCCACGGGCGCCCATTGTGGCGTAAAGAAGGCCTGCACATCGGCCAGGCTACGGGTGCGCCGGAACGGCGGCAGCGACTCAAGAAAGACCCGGCCATAGCCACGGTTGAGCAGGCGCGGATCGCACAGGACCAGCACGCCCCGGTCGCTTTCGCTGCGGATCAGGCGGCCAACGCCCTGCTTCAGGGCGATCACCGCCTGCGGCAACTGTTCGTCGCGGAACGGATTGCCGCCCTGGCTGCGGATCGCCTCCAGGCGTGCCTCGTAGACCGGGTCGTCCGGGGCCGCGAACGGCAGCTTGTCGATCATCACCACGCTCAGCGCTTCGCCGACCACGTCCACGCCCTCGCGGAAGCTGGCCGAGCCCAGCAGCACCCCATTGCCCGATTCGCGGAAGCGCTGCAGCAGCGTCGCACGCGGCGCCTCACCCTGCACGAACAACGGCCATGGCCCATCGCGCAGTGCCTCGGCGGCCTCACGCAGGGCGCGATGCGAAGCGAACAGCAGGAACGCCCTGCCCTGCGAGGCCTGCAGCACCGGCCGCAGGGTCTGGATCAGCGCGGTTCCGAAACCCCGTGCGGCCGGATCGGGCAGGCCTTCAGGCAGGTAACACAGCGCCTGCTCGGGCCAATTGAACGGACTCGGCTGGACCAGCGTCTGCGGGTCGTCCAGCCCGAGGCGGGTGGCGATGTGATCGAAACCACCGCCCACGGTCAGCGTCGCCGAGGTGAAGATCCATGCGGCTCGGCTGCGTTCGCGATGCTCGCGCAATGGACCGGACACGTCCATCGGCGTGCGCTGGCAGCGGAAACCACGCGGGGTGAGCTCATACCAGAGCACATCGGTGGCATTGCCGGTGTCCGCAGGATCAGTATCGAAGTCGAGGGCGGGTTCGTCATCGCCCAGCCAGCGACCGAGCCGCGAAACCGCCTCACGCGCCCGCGCATAGCAGGCATCTAGGCCCGCCGCGGCTTCGCGCAGCGGCTGCAAGGCCTGCTCCAGCGTCACCAGCCCTGCCATCACCGTGTCGAAGCCATCGCGCACCTGCGGCATCGTCAGCGCACGCCACTGCGTGCCGCGCGGCGGCAGCCCCTCCATCGCCGAACGCAACGCCAGCAGCGCCTGCTGCAAGTGGTCGACCGGTTCCTGCAGCGCCGATTGCGCCCCCCCGACGCCGCGCGCTTCGGCCAGGCAGTCGCGGCCCAGCTCCTGCCACGGGCGCATGCCGAAGCCTTCGCCGAAGAACTGCGCGGCCAGTTCAGGCAACTGATGCGCCTCGTCGATGACGAAGGCCTGCGCCCCCGGCAGCAGCTCACCAAAGCCATCCTGCTTCAATGCTAGGTCGGCCAGCAGCAGGTGATGGTTGACCACCACTACGTCTGCCGCCTGCGCACGTTGCCGCGCACGCACCACGAAGCAGTCTTCCCAGAACGGGCAGTCGGTGCCCAGACAGTTGTCGACGGTGGAGGTGACCATCGGCAGCAGCGCCGAATCATCGGCCAAACCGTCCAGTTCGGCGATGTCGCCGAACTCCGAGCGTCCGGACCAGGCCAGGATGCGCTGGAACTGCGCCGCCTGTTCTGGGCTTGAGAAGCGCGGCTCGCCCCGCGCCTGCTGCAGGCGGTAGCGGCACAGGTAATTCGAACGTCCCTTCAGCAGCGCACTGCGCAGGCCGACACCGAGTGCCTGGCGCACACGCGGCAGGTCGCGGTGGTAGAGCTGGTCCTGCAGCGCGCGGGTGCCGGTGGAGATGATGGTGCGCAACCCGGACAGCAGCACCGGCACCAGGTAGGCGAACGTCTTGCCGGTGCCGGTACCGGCCTCGGCCAGCAGCAGGTCACGCTGCTGCAGCGCATCGGCGATGGCTTCGGTCAGGCGCAGCTGGGCCGGGCGCGGGACGAAGGCGTCCAGATGCGAGGCGAGCGCGCCGCCGTCGCTGAGGGCTTCGCGGCTGGCATGGACAAGGTCGGACATCAGAGGGAAAGGATACCCGGCCGGGCGCTGCCCGGCACCCGTTTCAAGCCAGGGCAACAGCAACAGCGGTGTCCATGGCTCTGGGTTTTTACGTGCTGGGCAGGCCGGGAGGGGCAGGCAGGACACGCCGTAAACCCATCCATGGGGGCTCGATGGCGCCATCCATGGCGCCAACGGTCCTGCCTGCCCCGCCCGCCCCACCCTCGACAGTTTCCCAGTGACGGATGCACGCGCGGCGTCGCGTCGAGCTTGCTCGACTGCCCTTTCAGAAGCGGTGGGTGGAACGGAAACAAGAAGGGGTCGGATCCGTTTTCCTGCGGAAAACGGATCCGACCCCACAACGAGTGCGCGCAGCGCGCGACCCGCTTTTGATTTTCTTTTTCTTTTCCGTGGCTGGACGCACACGGAAACTGTCAGAGGTCGGGCGGGGTGGGTTCGCGGGGGTGTCCGCGGCATGGATGCCGCGGCCAAGCCCCCAGGGACGGGTTCACGGCGTCCCCCGCGAACCCACCCCGCCCGGCCAAGCGCGGCTTTTGCTTCTGGCTTCAGCGACCAACCCACAGCCACGAGGGGCTGTGCCGTTGGCTGAAAACTCAGTACCGCTTGATCCCCGGCACCGTGCAACCTTCAATCTGCGCATGCGCCGACACCGCATTCTCCTTCTCGCCACGCGCCAGGCGTGACTGTTCGATCGTCGCCCAGTGCCGGCGGCACAGCGGCCCCGTCTTCGAGCCCAGATCCACCGCCTTGCGCGCGAACGTCTCCGCCTGTTCCCACTGCCCCTGCAGCAGCGCCAGTTCGGCACGCTCCTGCAGCACCGCCGGGTCGCTGGCCACGATTTCCAGCGCATGGTCCAAGCTGCTGGCGGCACCGGCCAGGTCGTTCGCCTGCCGCTGCGCCTGCGCGGTCACCCGCAGGTCTTCCACCTGCGAATCACGCAGCGGCTGCACCGACAGCTCCTTGTCGTCAGGACCTGCGGCCGCATCGACTGCCGCCAGGCGCTGTGCCGGCGTAGTGGTATCGACTGGCTTGACCACCGGCGGCGCGCTGGTCACACAGGCGGCCAGGGCCAGGCTGAGGCCGGTCAGGGCCAGGGGCTGCAGCAGGGATCGCATGTTCATCGGCTTCATCGGCTCGGGGGAGGAGTAGCGGCGGCGGGCGCTGCGGCAGGTTCGGCGGGCGCTTCCGGCTTGCGGTCCAGGCCGAACCAGCTACGCCAGCCACCGCCCTCCCCTTCAGCTTCGCCCGGCTCGCCCGGCGGCACTGCCGGCGCGCACGGCGCATACGCCGGTGCATAGCCCACCACGAACGGGAAGCGGCGTGCGCCCGGGCAGCCTTCATCGGTTGTGTTCAGACCCGTGGCCGCGACCGACTGCCAGTCCAGGCCTTTGTTGCTGACCCGCAATGGCGCACTCGGCAGGCGCTGGAAGATGCCCGACCAGACCCGCATCGCGCCGGTAGCGCCATACAGGCCGGCCTGCTGGTTCTGGTCGTTGCCGATCCAGATCACCGCCAGATGATCGCCGGTGTAGCCGGCATACCAGCTGTCACGGCCATCGTTGGTGGTGCCGGTCTTGCCGGCCGGCTGCAGGCGGCCGAGGCCATCGGCATTGAGCCGCTGCGCGGTACCACTGGAGACCACCTGCTGCAGGCCGACGCTGATCAGGTTGGCGGCAATTGAATCGCCTTCCTGTGCCGGCGCCGGGGTCTTGTCGTAGCGCTTGAGCAGCTTGCCCTGCGGATCGAGCACGCCACGCACCGCGTGCAGCGGCTGGATCTCACCGCCCGAGGCGAGGAACTGGTACAGCTGTGCCATCGCGTACGGGCTCTGGTCGGTCGAGCCAAGGATCACCGCCGGATTGGCCTCGGCCTTGATGCCCGCCAGCACATGGATCAGCTGGGTCACGCGCTCGGGACCGACCTGCATGCCCACGCGCACCGTGGCCTGGTTGTAGGAGTGTGCCAGCGCGTCGATCAGGCGCACCGTGCCGTGGCTGCGGTTGTCCGCATTGCCCGGGCTCCAGTTGCGGCCGCGGCCGAGCTGCACCGTCACCGGTGAATCGTCGACCCAGCTGGCCAGCGAGTAACGGTCCGGCTGCGCCAGCGCGAGCAGGTACACGAATGGCTTGAGCAGCGAACCGACCGGACGCTGCGCCTCGATCGCGCGGTTGAAGCCGACCTCGGACACTTCACGGCTGCCGATCACCGCCAGCACGTCACCGTTGTGCACGTCGGTCAGCACCATGCCGGCCTGCAGTTCGGGCCGGCGCTTGCTTTCCAGCGACTTGATGGTGCGGGTCACCGCGCCTTCGGCATAGGCCTGCGCGGACGGCGACATGCCGGTCATGACGCTCAGGCCAGCGCCCTGCAGGGCAGATTCCGGGTAGTCATGGCCGAGCTGGCGACGGACCAGGTCAACATAGGCGGGGAAGCGGTTGGCCGCCACCAGTCCCGGCGTCTTCGGCACGCCCAGCGGGGCCTTCAGTGCGCGCTGGTACTCGGCGTCGTCGATCAGCGTGGCTTCGTGCAGTTTGCCCAGCACGAAGTTGCGACGGTCCAACGCACGTTCCGGATTGCGCCGCGGGTCGTAGAAGGACGGGCCCTTGACCAGGCCGATCAGCAGCGCGATCTGCTCGGTCTCCAGCGACTGCAGGTCACGGCCGAACCAGAACTCGGCACCGGACGACATGCCATGGATCGCCTGGCTGCCGCGCTGGCCCAGGTACACCTGGTTGAGATAGGCCTCGAAGATGGTGCGCTTGTCATAGCGCGCTTCCATGATCAGGGCGTAGAGCACTTCGTTGAATTTGCGGGTGAGCGTCTGTTCCTTGCCGATGCCGAGCAGGCCGCTGCGGGCCAGCTGCTGGGTCAGCGTGGAAGCGCCCTGACGGCTCTGGCCACCGGAGCGGATGGTCACCCACACCGCGCGCGCGATACCGGACAGGTCGATGCCGTGGTGGCGGTTGAAGTCCTTGTCCTCCACTGCCTGCAGGCCGGTCACCAGCAGGTCCGGCGCCTCGTCCATGCGGATCAGGCGGCGTTCTTCCTGCTTCTGGCCGTACAGGGTGGCGATACGCGCCGGATCCAGCCGCGCCGCCTTCAGGGCCTTGCGGCTGTCGGCATCGCGCAGCGAGGCGACCGCACCATCGGCCAGCGACAACTCGAGCCGACGCGGGGCAACCCGGCCATCGACGTCGTTGTAGCCGCGGCTGGAGATGACAAAGCGCCCGCCATTCACCGCATAGGTGGCCGGCTCCTTGCCCTGGCCATCATCGCGGTAGGCGGAGGCGGCCAGCTCGGTCTTCAGCGTGGACGCATCCATCGCCTTGCCGGGAGTGAGCACCAGCGGCCGCGCATACACCCGCGTCGGGATCTGCCAGCGCAGTTCGCCGAAACGTTGGGTCACCTGCTGGTTCAGGTACAGCGTATAGGGAATGAGGAAACCCAATCCCAACGCGACCGCAGCCATGCTCCAGGTGATCAGCCGGCGCCGCCACAGCGGGCCGTTGTCCTGCTGGTCGTCGTCGTCGAAATCGTCGATGTCGTCGGAATCGTAGCGTCGGGGCACGGGAATGCGAGAATGTAGAGTCTGGCGAGTCTACCCCAGCCGCTGCGGCTGGCGAATTCTCCCGGGTTCCCCTGCTTAAGCTGGAGTTGCAACCGGATGGCGATGTCCCTGGCCGAGATCCGATACCTGATCAACCGCCTGTCGGGCCTGGCCCGCCGGAGCCTGGCCAGCCTGCGTACCCGTGGCTGGCGGGCGACCTGGCAGCGCATCCGCGTGCATGCCCAGCGCGCCGTGCCCGCGCCACGCACGCCGCTGTTCCTGCCGCCGGCACAGGAGTTCGCTCCCTTCACGGTGCCGTTCAGCGAAACACCGGAAGCGAGCATTGTCATCCCCGTCTACAACCACGTCGATCACACCCTGGCCTGCCTGCGCGCCTTGGCGGCGCATCCACCGCAGGCCACGTGCGAGATCCTGGTAGTGGATGACGGCAGCACCGACGCCACCGTGCAGTGGATGCCGCAGGTTGCCGGACTGCGCTATGAAGTGCGCGAGTACAACGGCGGCTTCATCGAGGCCTGCAACGATGGCGTATCGCGCGCACGCGGTCGCTACGTGGTGCTGCTCAACAACGATACGGTGCCGCAGCCGGGCTGGCTCGACGCGCTGCTGGACACGTTCTCCAGCACGCCCGGCGCCGGCCTGGTCGGTAGCCAGCTGCTCTACCCGGACGGCCGGCTGCAGGAATCGGGCGGGGTGATTTTCGCTGATGGCAGTGGCTGGAGTTACGGCCGTTTCGAGGCAGCGGACGACCCGCGTTTTGCCAGCCTGCGCGACGTCGACTACTGCTCCGGCGCAGCGCTGATGCTGCCGCGCGACCTCTGGCGACAGCTGGGCGGCTTCGATACCCGCTACAAGCCGGCCTACTACGAGGACACCGACCTGGCCTTCCGCGTGCGTGCGCAGGGCCTGCGCGTCCTGGTTCAGCCGGCCAGCCGGGTGGTCCATGACGAAGGCACCAGTAACGGCACCGACACCGGCAGCGGCGTGAAGGCCTACCAGGTGCGCAACCAGGCCATCTTCGCCGACCGCTGGGCCACCGAGCTGGCCCGCCGCCCGGCGGTGGGCGAAGTGCCGTCACCGGCGCTGCTGCTGCGTGGCCGGCGCCAGGTGCTGATCCTGGACGAGGCAGTGCCGCAGCCGGATCGCGATTCCGCGTCGCTGCGCCAGGTGAACCTGATCCGCCTCCTGCTGCAGGGCGGGGCCCATGTGGTGTTCGTTCCCACCCGCCGCGAACACGGCGGCGCCGCCACCGACGCGCTGCAGCGGATGGGTGTGGAAGTCTGGTATGCACCGTTCCTCGATGGCGTCGCCAGCTGGCTGCGCACGCATGGTGGACGCTTCCACGTAGCGCTGCTGGTCCGCCACCATGTTGCCCACGAGTGCCTGCCACTGCTGAAGCGCTATGCGCCGCAGGCGCGCACCGTGTTCGACACGGTGGACCTGCACTACCTGCGCGAACGTCGTGGTGCCGAAGTGGCCGGCGATGCTGGACTGCTGCGCGCTGCCGAGCGTACCCGCGCCAGCGAACTGGCGGTGATGGAGCAGTGCGACGTCACCGTGCTGGTCAGTTCCGCCGAGCGCGAGCAGCTGCAGGCCGACGCGCCAACGGTGCGGGTGGAGCTGATCTCCAACCTCCATGACATCGCCGGTGCCGGCAAACCGTTCGAGCAGCGTCATGACCTGGTGTTCGTCGGCGGCTTCCGCCACCCGCCGAACCTGGACGCGATGGAATGGTTCATCGGCGAAGTCTTCGCCGGCATCCGCGCCCGCCTGCCCGATGTGCGCCTGCACTGCATCGGCGCTGCCGCGCCGGAATCCCTGCTGGCCCTGGCCGCGCGCCAGCCCGGCGTGCAGATGCACGGCTTCGTCGAGGACATCACTCCCTACATGGATGGCGCACGCATTTCCATCGCGCCACTACGTTTCGGTGCCGGCGTGAAAGGCAAGATCAACCTGAGCATGGCCCATGGCCAGCCGGTGGTAGGTACCCCCTGCGCGGTGGAAGGGATGCACCTGCGCCCGGGCGAGGACGTGCTGGTGGCCGATGATGCGGCCGGCTTCGCCGATGCGGTGGTCCGCCTGTACCAGGATCCGCAGCTGTGGCGGCAACTGTCCGAAGCCGGCCTGGCCAACATCGCAGAGCACTTCTCCCTCGACGCTGCGCGCGCAACCGTGCAGCGGGTGTTTTTCACCTAATCAGGGAGACCGCCGGCACGGCGCAGGCGCTCTTCGAACGCCGGCAGCTCGGCCAGGTCCGGTTGCAGCAAGCGGGCTTGTTCGGCGGCATGCGCTGCGAAAGCCAGGTCGCCGCTGCCGAGTCGCTCGCTGCCGATGGCCAGCCAGCGCTGGGCCAGGCGCAGGCGTGCCGAGGGGAGCCCGGCCGCAGTCGGCGACAGGGTCTGCCACGCCTGCAGGCAGGCCCCTGCCGCCTGTACGCGGTTCTGCCGGAGGTTGTCGTCGAAGCAGCCGCGACTGGCGGGCAGCAGCCGCGCCGCAGCAGCCTTCACCCGAGCATCGCGCGGCGCCAGTGACTGCGCTTCGCGCAATGCGTCGAATGCACTGTGGCCGGGGGGACTGATCCATTGCCCGGAACGTTCGGCGCGCTCGATGCTGCGCAGGTGGTCGCGCAGTTGGCGCTCGCGCTGCGTGTTGCTGGCCGCCGGCTGCTGCAGCGCCTTCTGCGCCTGTTGTGCGCGCTGCAGGCGTTGCGCGAGCTGCTGTTGCGCGGCCGGCGAAGCGCCTAGCTCCTCCGCCAGCGCGGCATCGGCCCGCGCCGCCTCGAACCGGAAGTCGTCGGCCTGCGTCTGGCTGCGTGCCAGCACCGCCTGCAACGTCTGTTCACGGCCGCGCTGGGCGCTGGCATCATCGGCCGCCACTGCCAGAACGGCGAGAAATCCCTTTGCTGCGGACTCCAGCTGCCCGCGCTGCAGGGCGCGCTGGGCCTGGCGCAGGCGCCGCTCGACGGCCTGCGCCAATGCTTCCTGGCTGGCGGGCAGATCAGCATGGCCGGCATCGAACTGGCGCGCACGCTGCAGTAGTGCGGCGGCCTCGGCCAGCTCGCCGCGTCCCGCCAGCGCGCGCGCCTGCTGCAGCAGATCGCTCAGTGCATCTTCGCGACCTTCCAGCGCGGGCAGATTGTCCGGCTGCAGCGACAGGATGCGCTGGAACAGGGGCAGCGCGCTGCTGTCACCTTCATCCAGCCGGCCCGCAGCGAAGGCGTTGCGTGCCTGCGCCAGCAGTGCGCCGATGCCGGCACCTGCGCTGCGCCGGGCCCGCAGCTGGCGCGCCACGGCGTCCGCCTCGCCCTGTGGTACCTGCAGTTCCCGGGCCAGTGCCAGCGCCTGCGCGCTGCCGTCGAGATCGTTGGCCTGCATCTTTTCGCGGGCCTGCTGCAGGGCCGCCGCGCCGGTACGGGCCAGGCCTTCGCGGGCCTGCGGACGATCTCCATCCAGCGCCAGCACGGCCTGGTAGCGCTCGCGCGCACCACTGCCATCGGCGGCACTCAGCCGCCCGGCCGCCAGTGCGCCATCACCTTCGGCCAGCAGCTGCTCGATCCGAGGCTCATCCCAGAACCAGTCGGCCAGCGGCTTGCGCAGCAGCACCAGCAGCACAAACACCGCCAGCGCCGCGACCAGCGCCCAGCGCCACACCCGGCGCGCGTGGCGTGCCTGCAGCCACCACCAACGGCCTTCGCGGCGGACGCGGTCCAGCGCAGGAAGTTCAGCGCCATGCGGGCGATGCGGGGGCTCGCGTTCCATGCGTGCAGGGTAGCCGGGGCAGCGTGAAGCTCAGCCGAGACGACGCGCCTCGCTCACGCCGGGCAGCGCGTCCAGCTTGCCCAGCAGGGTCGACAGCTGGCCGTAGTCACTCACCTTCAGCCGCAGGCGCAGGTGGGCACGGCCACTGTTGCGCACGTTGTCACTGTGGATGTCCAGCACGTAGGCGTCTTCCTGGGCGATCAGGTTGGTGATGTCCTTCAGCAGCCAGCGGCGATCGACCGCATCGACCACGACGTCCACCTCGTAGCCGCCCCCGGCCTGGCCCCACTCCACCGGCAGGATGCGCTGCGGGCTGGTGGCCGCCAGACGGGCCAGCGCAGCGCAGTCTGCACGATGCACGGTGACACCGCGGCTACGGGTCAGGTAGCCGACGATGGGTTCGCCGGCCACCGGCTGGCAGCAGCGCGCCAGTTGTACCAGCAGGTTGCCCACGCCCTGTACGGTGAACTTGGACTTGCCCAGGTTCTCGCGGCGCGCGGTCGGCCGCGGCAGGCTCGGCGCGGGCGCCGGTTGGCTTGCTGCACGTTCGGCTTCCAGCAGGGCACGGCTGACCTGGTTCGGCCCGGTATCGCCCAGCGCCACCTGGATGTAGAGGTCGTCAACGCTGTCGGCATGGAACTTCTTCGCCGCGATGGCCAGGTCCGAGTGCTGCAGCCCCAGGCGCTTCAGCTCGCGCTCGAGCAGTTCGCGCCCGGCCTGCACGTTGCGCGCGCGGTCCAGCTTGTGGAACCAGCTGCGCACCTTCTCGCGCGAACGGTTGCTGGCCAGGAAGCCGTTGGCCGGCATCAGCCAGTCGCGGCGCGGGTCGGCCTCCTTGCCGGTCAGTATCTCGACCCGGTCGCCACTGCGCAGACGGTAAGTCAGCGGTACGATGCGGCCATTGACCTTCGCGCCACGGCAGCGGTGGCCAACCATGGTGTGCACCTGATAGGCGAAATCGAGCGGCGTGGCGCCCTGCGGCAGGTCCAGCACCTCGTCCTTCGGGCTCAGCGCATAGACCCGGTCCTCGGTCAGTTCGGCATCGAGCGCCCCGGCCAGTTCGTTGCCCTGCCCGTCCTGGGCCTGCTCCAGCAGCTGGCGCATCCAGGTGATCTTGCGGTCGAAGGACTTCTCCGCGCCCTTGCCGCCTTCCTTGTACTTCCAGTGCGCGGCCACGCCCAGCTCGGCCTGCGAATGCATCTCGTGGGTACGGATCTGCACTTCAATGGTGCGCCCTTCCGGACCAACCACGGCGGTATGCAGCGAGCGATAGTCGTTGGCCTTGGGCCGGGCGATGTAATCGTCGAACTCGCTCGGCACCGGTGCCCACAGTGCATGCACCACGCCCAGCGCGGCATAGCAGGCGGCGACATCGTCGACCATTACCCGCACCGCACGGATGTCGTACAGCTGGTCGAACGCCAGCCGCTTCTTCTGCATCTTCCGCCAGATGCTGTAGATGTGCTTCGGGCGGCCACTGACCTCGGCCTTGATGCCCTGCGCAACCAGCTCGCGCGACAGCACCTTCTTGACATTCTCGACGTAGCGCTCGCGGGCGATGCGGGTTTCGTCGACTTCCCGCGCAATGCGCCGGTAGGTCTCCGGCTCCAGGTGGCGGAACGCCAGGTCCTCCAGCTCCCACTTCAGCTGCCAGATGCCCAGGCGGTTGGCCAATGGCGCGTGGATGTCGCGTGTCAGCTGGGCCAGCGCGCGGCGCTGCTCGTCGTCCAGCTTGTCGGCCGCGCGCATCCGCGCCAGTTGCCGGGCCAGCAGGATGGGTACCACACGCAGGTCGCGGATGATGGCCAGCAGCAGCCGGCGCAGGCCCTCGCTGTTGCGCCCCGCTTCGCGACCGGCATGCAGCGCCCACACCGGGTCGGCCGCATCCTGGCCGTCAAGCAGGCCGATCACCGCGGTCTTGTGGTTACCCAGCGGCAGCTGCTCCAGGCTGGCACGCAGGCCCGGCAGGTCGAACAACAATGCGGCCACCACTGCACCTTCGTCGGCCGAGAGCATCGCCAGCGCGTCGAGGGTGTCGCCCAGCACCGACCAGGTGGCACGCATCTGGTGGTCGCATTCCGGCGCTTCCCAGTGCTCGCGCAGGGCCTGGCGCAGCGGGGCAGGCAGCACCGCTGCCGAGGGACGGTTCAACAAGGCATCCAGGCCGGGGACGGAAGCGCGGTTCACAGCATCAAGCAGGCAAGACAGAGGCCTCTACACTAGCGCCGGCGCCGTTCAGGGACAATGACCGTGGCCACCATCCCCCGGCATGAAGACATGCCGCTACACTCGCGGGCAAACCCAGGAGAATCCCGTCATGTCCCCGATCGTCCCGCGTTTCCGCCTACGGCTGCTGGCTTGTGCCGCACTGTTGCTGTCCCTGTCGGCGCCTGCGCTGGCCCAGCGTGTGGTAGAGGGTGACCTGCAGCAGCAGATGTCACCGGCCGAATTCAAGGCTGCTGGCCTGGACAAGCTCAGTGCGCAGGAACTGGCCACGCTCAACCGCTGGCTGCAGGGCAAGGTCGAGGCGGCCACGACCCAGGCAGTTGCAGCGGTACGGGAATCGGCGCGCGAGGAAGGCCGCCAGGAAGTGATCGTGAAGAATCGCGGCTTCTTCGATTTCGGCAGCAGTGAGCCGATCGTCGGCGTGCTGCAGGGTGAGTTCCGCGGGTTCGGCAAGGGCCGCGTCTACGTGCTGGACAACGGCCAGGAATGGGAGCAGATCGATGCAACCACCCTGGCAGGCGTGCGCAGGCAGTCGCCCGCCGTCAGCATCAAGCCCGGTGTGATGGGCGTCTGGTACCTGAAGGTCGACGGTGTGAACACCCAGCCGAAGGTGCGTCGTACCAAGTAACGACGCCCATCGTATAGAGCCGAGCCCACGCTCGGCTGCGATCTGCACGGGAAGATGACGAGGCATCAAAAAAGCAGCCGAGCATGGGCTCGGCTCTACGTCATCACATCATCGGAGTCACGCCTGGCGCAGTGCGGCTACCCGCTGCGCCAGCTTCTTCGCCGAGATGCCGGTCCGCGCGCCCAGCTCCTGCGCGAACAGCGACACCCGCAGCTCTTCCAGATCCCAGCGCAGCGCCTGCCATTGCGGGTGCTCGCGCAGGCCCTGCTGCTCAGCCACTTCCAGCGCTTCCAGGAACGGATGCAGTTCCAGCATGCGCGCCTGATCGCGCGGCGGATCACGCTTGGCGCGCTCGGTACGCAGGATCATCGCTTTCAGATAGCGCGGATACTGCGCCAATGCGTCGGCCGGTGTATCGCGCAGGAAGCCTGGATGGATCAGCCCGGCCAGCTGCGCCTCCATGTCGTCCAGGTTGCCGCGCGCCCAGCCCATCAGCGGCGCTTCCAGCATCGGCTTCAATTCGGCCACCAGCGCCAGGATGGTCTCGGCCAGCTTCAGCCGCGACATGGCCTCACCGAACAGCGCCTTGGCCGCATGCTCGCGGCGCTGCTCGAAGGCCGCCGCATCGCGTATGTCTTCCAGGCCTTCAGCCAGTACGGCGTTCATCGCCGCATCGACCAGGTCGCCACGAAGGCGTTCCTGCGATTCGATCGCCGCATACAGCAGGCCCGTCTTGGCACCCACCGGCAACTGCTTGCGTGCCTGCTTCATCTTCTCGGCCAGCGCGATCTCCAGCAGGCGGCGCACACCCAGCGGATGAGCCGCCTGCGCCTGCTGCCGATCAGCGAAGATGCGCAGCGCCACGCTGTCGCCCTCGTCCAGCAGCGCCGGATAGGCCGGCACGCCGGCTTCGCCGGGCACCTGCAGCGGAATCGGCGTGGCCGGGAAGGTACGCAGGCCATCAGCCGCCATTTCACGTCCGGCGCGTGCAGCAAAGGCGTCGCCCGCGCGCCCACCGAACTTCGCGCGCAATGCGTCCAGGTCGCGCGAGGTGGCCAGCACCCTGCCCTGCTCGTCGCGCAGGCGCAGGTTCATGTGCAGGTGCGGTTCGATCGAGCCGGGCTCGAAATCGAGCGCGGTCACCGTGGCGCCTGTCGCGCGTGAGAGGAAACGCGCCAGTTCGCCGGTGATGGCATCGGCACTGGGTTGCGGGAACGCCTCGTAGAACGCGCGACCAAAGTCCGGCGCCGGCACGTAGTTGCGGCGCATCGCCTTGGGCAGGCTGCGAATCAGCGCCGCAGCCTTGTCGGCAACGAAGCCGGGCGCCAGCCAGCCCAGCTGCACCGGATCCAATGCGTTGAGCAGGTGCAGCGGTACGTCAAGGGTTACGCCGTCATCCTCGGCACCCGGCTCGAAGCGGTAATGCAGCGGCAATCGTGCCTGGCCCAGCGCGAGGTACTTCGGGTAGCGCTCCTGCTCACTGCCTTCGCCCGGCAACAGGTCGGCCAGCGTCCAGTGCAGGGTCTTGCGCTGTTCCGGCGCAAGACCCTTCCACCAGGCATCCAGGCCGGAGGCCGAATGGATCTGCGGCGGCACCCGGTCCAGGTACCAGCGTGCCTGCCAGTCTTCGTCAGCAACGATGCCGGCGCGGCGCAGCTTGGCTTCTTCCTCGCGCGCGACCTCCAGCACCTTCTGGTTGTCGGCGACGAAACTGGCGCGGGTATTGATCTCGCCGGTCACCAGTGCCTGGCGCACGAAGATGTCATGCGCCTCGCCCGGCGCGATGCGGCCGTAATGGACCGGTTTCTTCGGTGCCAGCACCAGGCCGAACAGGCTGATCTGCTCGGACGCCAGCACCTGGCCCTGCGCGCGCGACCAGTGCGGGTCGAAGTGCTTGCGCAGCAGCAGGTGCGGCAGTTCGGCGATCACCCAGTCCGGCTCGATCGCGGCCAGGGTCATGCCCCATACCTTCTGCGTATCCAGCAGGTTGGCCACCAGCAGCCACGGCGGTGGCCGCTTGGCCAGCGCCGAACCGGGGAACGGCAGGAAGCGGCGCTGGCGCGGCGCCTGGAAATCGCCCTTCTCGGTGCGGTGGCCGATCTGCGTCGGCAGGCCCGCCACCAGCGCCCGGTGCAGGGTCTGGTAGGCAGCAGCGCGTACACGTTCGCTGAAGCCGCCGCCGGCGGGCGCCTGTTCCTTCTGCGCGCGCACGGCCACCGGTGCCGGTGCGGCCTCGGCCTTGCCTTCGCGGGCCAGGCGCGCGGCACGATGCAACTGGCCGCGGGTGGCCTTTACTGCGGCCGCGTCATCACGCGCCGGGGCCGGCGCACTGCTGCCGGCCAGCAACGGTGCCATCGACGCCTCGCTGGCCTCTTCCTTCCAGCCCAGCTCCTCGCACAGCAGCCGCAGCTGGCGATGCAGCTCTCGCCATTCGCGCATGCGCAGGAAACCGAGGAAATGACGGCCGCACCAGTCGCGCAGCTTGGACTGGGTCAGGTCTTCATGGGCCTGCCGGTAGGCATCCCACAGGCGCAGCACGCCGACGAACTCGGAGCGGCCATCGGCGAACTGCGCATGCGCGCTGTCGGCCGCACCGCGCGCCTCGGGCGGGCGTTCGCGCGGGTCCTGGATGCCCAGGAACGAGGCGATCACCAGCATCGGCCGCAGGCAGCCGGCGGCCTGCGCGGCCACCAGCATGCGCGCCAGCTTCACGTCCACCGGCAGGCGCGCCATCTGCTTGCCGATGGTGGTCAGGCGCCGTTCGGCATCGATCGCCCCCAGTTCGGTCAGCTGCTGCCAGCCATCGGCAACCGCGCGCTCGTCCGGCGCCTCCAGGAACGGGAACTCCTCGATGCGGCCCAGGCCCAGCTGCAGCATGCGCAGGATCACCCCGGCCAGGCTGGAGCGGCGGATTTCCGGATCGGTGAACTCCGGCCGCGCCTGGAAATCGGCCTCAGCATACAGGCGGTAACAGATGCCCTCGGCGATACGGCCGCAGCGCCCCTTGCGCTGGTTGGCGCTGGCCTGCGAGATCGGCTCGATGTGCAGGCGGTCCAGCTTGTTGCGCGGGCTGTAGCGCTTGACGCGGGCAAGGCCCGGATCGACCACGTAACGGATGCGCGGCACCGTCAGCGAGGTTTCCGCCACATTGGTGGCCAGCACGATGCGCCGGTTCGGCCCGGGATTGAACACCCGGTCCTGGTCCTGGTTGGACAGCCGCGCATACAGTGGCAGTACCTCGGTGTTGCGGTACTTTCGCCGTTCCAGCGACTGGTGCGCATCGCGGATCTCGCGCTCGCCCGGCAGGAAGATCAGCACGTCGCCGCGTGCATCCAAGCGGGTAATCTCGTCGACAGCCGACACGATGGCATCGTTGACGGTACGTTCGCCCTGGTCTTCACCCTCGCCTTCCAGCGCGCGGTAGCGCACCTCCACCGGGTAGGTGCGGCCCTCAACGCTGATCACCGGCGCATTGTCGAAATGCTGGGCGAAGCGTCCGGTGTCGATGGTGGCCGAAGTGACGATCAGCTTCAGGTCGGGGCGCTTGCGCAGCAGCTGCTTCAGGTAGCCCAGCAGGAAGTCGATGTTGAGGCTGCGCTCGTGCGCCTCGTCGACGATGATCGTGTCGTAGTTCGACAACCAGCGGTCGCTGGCAATCTCCGCCAGCAGGATGCCGTCGGTCATGAACTTGATGCGGCTGTCTTCGCTGACCTTGTCGTTGAAGCGCACCTGGTAGCCCACCAGCTGGCCCAGTTCACTCTGCAGTTCCTGTGCGACACGGCTGGCTACCGCACGTGCGGCAATCCGTCGCGGCTGGGTGCAGCCGATCATGCCGGCCTGGCCACGGCCGGCGGCCAGGCACAGTTTCGGCAGCTGGGTGGTCTTGCCCGAACCGGTTTCACCAGCGATCACCACGACCTGGTGGTCGCGGATCAGCCCGATGATGGCGTCGGCTTCACGCGCAATCGGCAGCTGCGGGTCCAGAGTAATGGACGGCTGCTGCTGCGCCCGCACCTGCCGGCGCTGCACCGACGCCTGCAAGGCCTGCTCGAAGGTGGCGGCCAGTGCCGCATCCTGTGGCTTGGCCTGGCAACGCGAGAGCATCCCCAGCAAACGGCCCCGGTCGCGGCTCATGGCGCCGTCGATGGCGGCGCGCTGTTGGCGCAGGCGGGGCGATGGATTTTTATCGATAGAGTTCATCAATCGGTTCGTTCAAAACTTTGAAAGCGACCAGTCATCACGACCGGTTTATTGTGAAGGCCAACGATTCCACAAGGAGGAACCCCATGGCGAAGACCAAGAGCACGACCAAGGCCAAGACCGGCAAGCAGAAGCTTGCGGCGGCGGCACCGTCGGCGCCGAACATCGATATCGGGATCACCCAGGGCGACCGCAAGAAGATCGCCGACGGTCTGTCGCGCTTCCAGGCCGATGCGTTCACGCTCTACCTGAAGACGCACAACTTCCACTGGAACGTGACCGGGTCGATGTTCAACTCGCTGCACACCATGTTCGAGACGCAGTACACCGAGCAGTGGGCGGCACTGGACGATGTGGCCGAGCGCATCCGCGCGCTGGGCTTCAATGCCCCGGGCTCCTACCGGGAATTCGCTGCGCTGACCTCGATCGTCGAGGAACCGGGCCTGACCGACAGTGCGGACTGGCGTGAAATGGTACGCCAGTTGGTGGTCGCCAACGAAGCGGTATGCCGTACGGCGCGTGAAGTGCTGGATGTGGCGGCCAAGGGTGACGATGCCCCGACCGAGGATCTGATGACCCAGCGGCTGCAGACCCACGAGAAGTACGCCTGGATGCTGCGCTCGCTGTTGCAGTAAGGGTTGGGGGTGTTCGGCAGGGCTTGCAGCCCTGCACCCGCCGAAGCCTTCAAGCCAGAGCCAGAGCAAAAGCCAGTTTCCTGAAGGTTGGCGGGGTGGGTCCGGTTGAGGGGGACGCCGTAAACCCGTCCATGGGGGCTTGGTCGCGGCATCCATGCCGCTCACACCCCCTCAACCGGACCCACCCCGCCTTCGACAGATTCCCGCGATCTGCCAAGGCATTGCTTGGGGTCAGATCCGTTTTCCGCAGGAAAACGGGTCTGACCCCATTTTGATTGTCGATATCTGACAGATTTCATCCACGCATGGCGTGGATCTACCCGCCACCGGGCCAGGTCTGGGGGAGAGCCCCCTGAGTCAGGGGGCGGACGCGAAGCGGCGGGGGTCTGGGAGCTGGTAAGTGGGGCCCGCGTTTCGCGCAGCGAAGCGTGGGAGCGGCAGCGCGCATGCGATGGCGCGTTCCCAGGGCGCAGCCCTGCCGACTCCCCCGCCGGGGTAAACTAGCGCGATGCCTTCCCGTCCCGCGCACGACCTGCTCCAACGCGTCTTTGGTTACGACGATTTCCGTGGTCCGCAGCAGGACATCGTGGAGCATGTCGCTGCCGGTCACGATGCCCTGGTGCTGATGCCCACCGGCGGTGGCAAGTCGCTGTGCTACCAGGTGCCGGCCCTGCTGCGTGACGGATGTGGCATCGTCATCTCGCCACTGATCGCGCTGATGCAGGACCAGGTCGAAGCCCTGCGCCAGCTCGGCGTTCATGCCGAGTACCTGAATTCCACCCTGGATGCCGAGACCGCCGGCCGCGTCGAACGCGAGCTGCTGGCCGGCGAGCTGGACATGCTCTATGTCGCTCCCGAGCGGCTGCTGACCGGCCGCTTCCTGTCGCTGCTGTCACGCAGCCAGATCGCCCTGTTCGCCATCGACGAAGCCCACTGCGTGTCGCAGTGGGGCCACGACTTCCGCCCGGAATACCGCCAGCTGACCGTGCTGCACGAGCGCTGGCCGCAGATTCCGCGGATCGCGCTCACCGCCACCGCCGACCCGCCGACCCAGCGCGAGATCGCCGAGCGTCTGGATCTGCAGGAAGCGCGCCACTTCGTCAGCTCCTTCGACCGCCCCAACATCCGCTACACCGTGGTGCAGAAGGACAACGCCCGCAAGCAGCTGACCGATTTCCTGCGCGGCCACCGTGGCGAGGCCGGCATCGTCTACTGCATGTCGCGGCGCAAGGTCGAGGAGACCGCTGAATTCCTGTGCGGCCAGGGCTTCAACGCCCTGCCCTACCACGCCGGCCTGCCGCCGGAGGTGCGCGCTAACAACCAGCGCCGCTTCCTGCGCGAGGACGGCATCGTCATGTGCGCCACCATCGCCTTCGGCATGGGCATCGACAAGCCGGACGTGCGCTTCGTGGCGCATACCGACCTGCCCAAGTCGATGGAAGGCTACTACCAGGAAACCGGCCGCGCTGGTCGTGATGGCGAAGCTGCCGAAGCCTGGCTGTGCTACGGCCTGGGCGACGTGGTACTGCTCAAGCAGATGATCGAACAATCCGAGGCGGGCGAAGAACGCAAGCAGCTGGAACGGGGCAAGCTCGACCACCTGCTGGGCTACTGCGAATCCATGCAATGCCGCCGCCAGGTGCTGCTGGCCGGTTTCGGCGAGACCTATCCCCAGCCCTGCGGCAACTGCGACAACTGCCTGACGCCGCCGGCCTCGTGGGATGCGACCATTCCGGCGCAGAAGGCGCTGAGCTGTGTCTACCGCAGTGGCCAGCGCTTCGGCGTCGGCCACCTGATCGACATTCTGCGCGGCAGCGAGAACGAGAAGGTGAAGCAGCAGGGCCACGACAAGCTCAGTACCTATGCGATCGGCCGCGACCTGGATGCGCGCACCTGGCGCAGCGTGTTCCGCCAGCTGGTGGCCGCCAGCCTGCTGGAAGTGGACAGCGAGGGCCACGGTGGCCTGCGCCTGACCGATGCCAGCCGCGACGTGCTGACCGGTCGCCGCCAGATCAGCATGCGCCGCGACCCGGCCAGCAGCGCCAGCGGGCGCGAGCGCAGCGCGCAGCGCACCGGCCTGTCTGTGCTGCCGCAGGATCTGGCGCTGTTCAACGCGCTGCGCGGTCTGCGCGCCGAACTGGCCCGCGAACAGAACGTGCCGGCCTTCGTGATCTTCCACGACAGCACCCTGCGCAACATCGCCGAGCAGCGCCCGACCAGCCTGGATGAACTGGCACGGGTCGGCGGCATCGGCGGCACCAAGCTGAGCCGCTACGGCCCGCGCCTGGTCGAGATCGTGCGCGAAGAGGGGTAGCGCCGGGCGCCTGGCCAGGCGCCTCCCCATCGCCAACCGTGCGCTCGTCCCCCTGTAGAGCCGAGCCCACGCTCGGCTGCTTCTGCGTGAACGGCAGCCGAGCGTACGCTCGGCTCTACACTGGTGCAGGTCCAACCTTGAACCGCCCATTCAGCCGGAGGTGCATCCACGGCCGCTTGCGGCTAGATTAGCGCCATGTCCCTCGCCTCGACCCTGCTCCGTGTCGTGCTCATGCTCAGCCTGCTGCTCAACGGGCTGAACGCGGCCATGGCCAGTGGTCACGAGGAAATGGGCCGGATGGCCCACGCGGTAGCCGCCCTTGATGGCGGCGATGCCGACTGCCACCACCACGCCGCCATGCAGGCCGACGAGGCCCCGCAGGCCAAGGCCCCCGCCCACGACGCCCACTGCCAGATCAAGGACTGCGTGCGCAGTTGCGCCCAGCACCCGCTGCTGGTGGTGCAGCCGTTGCCGTACCTGGCGGGCCCGGCGTTGTCGCTGGCACCACAGCCGATGCCGGCGACAGGCCGCCCGGCGCCGCCGCTGCCGCCCATCTCACGCCCTCCCATCGGCTGATTCCACACGCATCGTGCGCCCTGCGCACCGTAGCCGGCCACCTGCCGGCGTCTTTACGTGTCTGGAGTCACCACCATGAATACCCGCATTCCCCCCGGCCCGGGCGCTGTGCCCATGCCGTCGCGCCGCCTGTTCGTGCAGGGCCTGGCCGCCGGTGGCGTGGTTGCCGGCATCGCCGCTGTCGGCGTGCCGCAGCGCGCGCTCGCCGCCGCCACGGCCGCCCCGCGCCTGGCCGGCGCCCCGGCCGTGCTCAGCGATACCCGCATCGAACTGGCCATCGGCGAATCGCTGGCCAACTTCACCGGCCGCACCCGCCCGGCGATCACCGTCAACGGCTCGCTGCCGGCGCCGATCCTGCGCTGGCGCGAAGGCCAGACCGTGGACCTGTTCGTGCGCAACACGCTGGAGCGCCACCCGACCTCGATCCACTGGCACGGCATCCTGCTGCCGGCCAACATGGACGGCGTGCCCGGCCTGAGCTTCAACGGCATCGGCCCCGGCGAGACCTACCACTACCACTTCCAGCTGAAGCAGTCGGGCACCTACTGGTACCACAGCCATTCGATGTTCCAGGAGCAGGCCGGCCTGTACGGTGCACTGATCATCGATCCGGCCGAGCCAGCGCCGTACCACCACGACCGCGAGCACGTGATCCTGCTGTCCGACTGGACCGACATGGACCCGGGTGCGTTGTTCCGCCGCATGAAGAAGCTTGCCGAGCACGACAACTACTACAAGCGCACCCTGCCCGACTTCCTGCGCGACGTGAAGCGCGAGGGCTGGTCGGCCGCGCTGTCGGACCGTGGCATGTGGGGCCGGATGCGGATGACGCCGACCGACATCTCCGACATCAACGCGCATACCTACACCTACCTGATGAACGGTACGGCGCCAGCCGGCAACTGGACCGGGCTGTTCCGCAGCGGGGAAAAGGTACTGCTGCGCTTCATCAATGGCGCCTCGATGACCTACTTCGATGTGCGCATTCCCGGCCTGAAGATGACCGTGGTCGCCGCCGATGGCCAGTACATCCATCCGGTCAGCATCGATGAGTTCCGCATCGCTCCCGCCGAAACCTACGATGTGCTGGTCGAGCCCACCGGCCAGGACGCGTTTACCATCTTCTGCCAGGACATGGGCCGCACCGGCTTCGCTGCCGGCACGCTGGCGGTACGCCATGGCCTGCAGGCACCGATCCCTGCACGCGACCCGCGCCCGTTGCTGACCATGAGCGACATGGGGCATGACATGGGCGGTGGCGGTCATGGCGGGCACGACATGACCGCGATGAAGGGCATGGAAGGCGGCTGTGGCGCCAGCATGGGCCACGGTGCGCATGGCGGCGGTGATGCCGCCAGCAAGGCGCCAAAGCACCCGCCCAGCGAGCGCAACAACCCGCTGGTGGACATGCAGAGTTCGGCTACCGAACCGAAGCTGGACGACCCCGGCATCGGCCTGCGCGACAACGGCCGCAAGGTCCTGACCTACGGCGCGATGCGCAGCCTGTTCGAAGACCCCGATGGCCGCGAGCCCAGTCGTGAAGTCGAGCTGCACCTGACCGGCCACATGGAGAAATTCTCCTGGTCGTTCGACGGCATCCCGTTCGCCAGCGCCGAGCCGCTGCGGCTGAACTACGGCGAGCGCATGCGCATCGTGCTGGTCAACGACACCATGATGCAGCACCCGATCCATCTGCATGGCGTGTGGAGCGATCTGGAAAACGCACAAGGCGAATTCCAGGTGCGCAAGCACACCATCGACGTGCCACCCGGTACACGCCGCAGCTACCGCGTGCGCGCCGACGCGCTCGGCCGCTGGGCCTACCACTGCCATCTGCTGTACCACATGGAAGCGGGCATGATGCGCGAAGTGAGGATCGAAGAATGAGCCGCTCACTGCTTTCCCCCAGCCTGCTGGCCTTGGGCCTGGCCGCCGCATTGCCGGTGTTCGCGCAGTCGCACGCGGGCCATGACATGGGCGCGATGAACGCGCCTGCGAAGGCCACGAAGTCCGCGAAGACGCCTGCCGAACCGGTCGATCATTCGAAGATGGACCACTCGACCATGGATCACTCGAAGATGAACCACGCCGCGATGCAGCCGGCGACGATGGACCATTCCGCGATGGATCATTCCACGATGGATCATTCCACGATGGATCATTCCACGATGGATCACTCCAGCATGGATCACGCGGCGATGGGTCACGGCACGCCCGCACCCACCGAACCTCTCGAACCGATCCCGGTCCCGACCGATGCCGACCGCGCCGCCGCCTTCCCGCCGATCGCACATGGCGCGATGGAACACGCGCCGGAGATCAACAGCCTGCTGCTGATTGACCGCCTCGAACACTGGGACGGCAAGAGCAGCAACGGCCAGGCCTGGGAAGCCACCGGCTGGATCGGCGGCAACATCAACCGCCTGTGGCTGCGCACCGATGGCGAACGCAGCCGTGGCCGCACCGAGTCGTCATCGCTGGAGGCCCTGTACGGCCGTAGCGTGTCGCCGTGGTGGGACGTGCTGGTCGGCGTGCGCCAGGACTTCCGCCCCGCCGACTCGCGCACCTGGGCGGCGATCGGCATCCAGGGCCTTGCGCCCTACAAGTTCGAGAGCTCGGCCACGCTGTACATGGGCTCCGGCGGCCAGATGCTGGCCAAGGCCGAAGTCGAGTACGACGTGCTGCTGACCAACCGCTTGATCCTGCAGCCGCTGCTGGAAGCCACGGTGGCAGCCAAGGATGAACCGGAGTACGGCATCGGCCGTGGCCTGAACAAGGTCGAAGCCGGGCTGCGACTGCGCTATGAGTTCAGCCGCCGCTTCGCGCCGTACATCGGCATCAGCCACGAACGCAGTTTCGGCGACACCGCCGACTATGCCGGTGACCACGCGCGCGACACACGTTGGGTCGCTGGCGTGCGCATGTGGTTCTGAGCAGCGTTACGTGAGCAGTGGCCAGCCCCGGCAACCGCCGGGGCCGGCTACACTGCGCCACGTTCCAATGCAGGTTCCATCATGCCGTTGCAGATCCGCCGCGCCACCCTGGCCGATGTCGATGCGCTGTCGGCCATCGCCATCACCACCTACAACGAAACCTGGGGCGACTCCTATCCGCCGCAGGAGCTGCACGATTTCCTGCACGCGCACTACAGCAGCGAACCGCAGCGCATCGAACTGTCCGACCCACGCAGTGCCATCTGGCTGCTGATGGACGGCGACGCCGTGGTCGGCTACCTGGCCGCCGGTGCCAACACCCTGCCGCATGCCGAGGCCCGCGAGGGCGACATCGAATTGAAGCGGTTCTACATCCTGGCCGCACACCAGAACGGCGGCCATGGTGCACGCCTGATGGACGCGTTCATGGCCTGGCTGGACCAGCCGCGCCGCCGCACCCTGTGGGTGGGCGTATGGGAAGAAAACTTCGGCGCGCAGCGCTTCTACGCGCGCTATGGCTGCAGTAAAGTGGGCGAGTACGACTTCATCGTCGGCGATACCCATGACCGCGAGTTCATCCTTCGGCGGCCGTGATCACGTCTTTGTAGAGTCGAGCCATGCTCGGCTATTGGCGGCAACAGCCAGTCGAGCATGGCTCGACTCTACAGAGAGCGAAGCGCCTAGAAGTCGAACAACTCGGAGAGGAAGCTCTCCTTCTTCCTTTTCTTGTAGCCGTGGCCACGGTTGTCCTCGTAGCGCTGGCCGAGGTGGCGGGTATCACGGTGCATCACCGGTGGCGGCGCGGACGCCGGCTGAGCCTGCACGGGCGCTGGCGGCGGTACGGCAGCACCGGCGCCCGCACGTTCGATGATCTTGTCCAGCTCGCCACGATCCAGCCACACACCTCGGCAGCCAGGACAATAGTCGATCTCGATGCCATGGCGTTCGGCCATCTGCAGGGTCTGGGTCTTGCACACGGGGCACAGCATGGGCATGGCTCCTGAAGGTCTGGCAACGACTTTACCTGCCCACCGATGACTGTGCGGCAACACATGACCGATGGCACAGGGACTTCCGGCGCGTGCCAGCGTCCCCGGCCGCCTTCCACACTTCACGCTGGTTCCGCAGGGAGTGCGTGCATGACCGTCCTGTCCCGCCTGCCCAACGCCGCGCGCCTGCTGCTGGTGCTGCTCGGCGTCGGCGTTGGCCTGAATCTGCGCGATGTCGCTGCGGCCGCAGGCGCGCCGATTCCCGCCTTGCCTATGCCCTACGGCGGCAGCCTGCTGGACAACGCACTGGCCGTCCTGCTGGCGCTGCTCCTGGCCGCACTGCTGCGCCCGCGTGGGGTGGGCCTGATGGCCAGCCTGGGGCTGCACGGGAACGGCTGGCGCGGCCCATTGTGGGTGCTGCTGGCCAGCCTGCCCTGCTGGCTGGGCCTGGCGGTGCTGGGCACGCCCAACACCGCACTGACCGCACTCGATGCGACGATGCTCGCCGTGCTGTTCCCACTGGCCGAGGAAGTGCTGTTCCGCGGCCTCGGCTTCGTGCTGCTGGTGAAGCTCATGCGTGGCCCGTGGTCCCTGTTTGCGCTGCCGCAGGCGCTGCTGTTCGGTTGGGTGCACTGGCTGGGCTTCGGCGGCTTCGACGGCGGCGGCACTGCCCTGTTCGTCGGCGCGGTCATCGCACTGGGCGGCTTCATCTTCGCTTGGCTCGACCATCTGGACGGCGACACCCTGTGGTGCGGCCTGGTGCTGCACGTATCGATGAACATGGCGTGGAACGTGTTCAGCCTCGACGACGTCGTTGCGCTGGGCTGGCAGGCCACCAGCCTGCGTATCGGCACCGCGCTGCTGGCGGTGGCGGTGCTGGCCTGGCAGGTACGCCGCCAGCGCCAGCGCTCGCTGCAACGCCCACTTAGCCTGGCGTGCACGCCGGGATCACCCCCGGCTTGCGCATACTTGCGCGCCTTTTCATTGCTGCTTTCCGGAGCTGTAGCGTCATGTTGCTGTCCAAGCGCCACGTCGAACCCCGCGTCCTGCTCATCGAGGACGCCGAGGAAACCCGCGAACTGAGTCGGCTGGCGCTGGAAAGCCAGGCCTGCCACGTGGCGGGCGTGAGCTCTGCCGAAGCGGCATTGGGCCTACTGGCCGCCGGTGAGCGTTTCGATCTGCTGTTCACCGACGTCAATCTGGGTGCAATCAGTGGCATCGAAGCCGCCAACCGGGTCCGCGGCCTGTATCCCCAGCTGCCGATCCTGGTGACGTCGGGCATGGACCAGCACCAGGTGCTGCCGCAGCTGCGCGACGGCATCCATTTCCTGCCCAAGCCGTACAACATGAGCGAGCTGCTCGACGCCATCCGGCTGTGCTTCCGGCATGCCGATGTGGGCGTATTGACCGGGCCGGATTCACAGGCGGACTGAGGCGTTCATCCACGCATGGCGTGGATCTACTGCAATGGCCCTGTAGATCCACGCCATGCGTGGATGGCGCCCATCATCAACCGCTGCTGTACGGTCCGGTACCCGGGAACACCTTCAGCAGTGCGCGGGTGATCATGTCCGGGTAGACGGTGAAGTGATCCTCGTCATCGATCACCATGTTCTCCACCTTCAATGATCGCCCGCTGCTGCGCAGCTGCTCGGCGAATTCTGCGTTGTGGCGCAGCATGTCGTTGCGGGTGAAATAACGCGGTTCGGGCTTGACCGTTTCAAAGCTGCCCACCGACAGCACCACCGTGGTCGGCTGCGCCGGCGCCTTGGCTTCGGCCTGCATGCGCGGCACCCGATGGTCGTCGAACCACAGCGATGGGCTGGACAGGATGTAGGTGCGGAACATATCCGGGCGCGTGGTCAGCACGTAGGCGCCGAACAGGCCACCATAGGAATGACCCGCATAGGCACGCCGCGCCGGATCGGTGCGGTAGCGTGCATCGACCATCGGCAGCACCTGCGCTGCCAGGAAATCGCGGTAGTGCGCGGCACCGCCGTAGGTGACGTCATCGCTGTAGTAGCCATCGACCGTATGCGCTGGATTGCTGGGCGTGTAATCGCGCGAGCGGCTCTGCTTGGAGGTCAGGCCCTCCTGCGGCGGCAGCCCGACCAGGATGAAGTTCTCGATGTTGACGCCCTGCTGCCCCACCAGGTTGCGCACGCTGCGCACCAGCGGGAAGCTGTACAACGCATCGGTCACGTACAGCACCGGGTAGTGCTTTTCCGGATGCGCCGCATAGTCGGCCGGCAGCGCCACCCAGATCGGGTAATCGCGCCCCACCGGGTCATGCACGCGCAGCGCTTCGGTATCCGGCAGCACCACGCCCGTCGCGGCCTTGGTCGCGTCGCCCTTCGCTTCAGGCTGCGTTGCCGGTGGCGCCACCGACATCGCACAGCCACTCACGGCCACGCAGGCCGCCATACTCCATCCACGCACACGCTGCATCCACACGCTCCCATTGCGGGCGGCGCACCGGATGGCGCCGCTGCCGCATCCTTGCATGCTGTGCACGCCGCTGCCAGTGCGGTCAGGGCGAGGCCGGCGGCGGCGCCGGGAACAGCGTGCGCAGCGCCTGCAAGGCGGCCGGGTGATAGATCGTGGCGTGGGTTTCCTCCGGCAGCGGCAGGTACTTCACCAGTGGCGATGGCGACGCCTGCTGCAGCAGCGTGGCCAACTGTGCGGCGGACGCAGCCAGCTCCGGCTGCCCACTGCTGGCCAGGAACACGCGCGGCTGCGCGCGCATCACGGCCGGCAACTGCTTGGCCGCGGCCGCCAGCATCGTGCCCCGGTTCCACCACAGGCTGGGGTCCAGCGCGATGTAGCTGTTGAACAGCATCGGCTCCTGCAGCAGTGTTTCCACCACGAACAGGCCGGCCAGCGACTCGCCGATCAGTGCGCGCTCGTCGGTGGTCGGGTAACGCTGGCGGACCTGCGGCATCAGTTCATCGCGCAGGAACGCGCGGTAGGCCACCGAGCCACCGATGCGCGGTGCGATCTTCTGGTCCTGCGGGTCGCTGCTGGGGCCGGTCATGTCGCGGCGGCGCTCGGTGTTCTCGATGCCGACCAGCAGGAACGGACGCATGCTGCCGTTGCCGCTGAGCACCTGCACCAGCCCGGCCACATGCAGGAAATCCTCACCGATGCCGCCGTCGGGCATGTAGAGCACCGGCAGCGGCGCTTTCGGGTCCAGGCCCCACGGCTGCGGACGGTAGACATTGATGCGGCGGGTCTCGCCCAGCGCCTTCGATTCGATGGTGAAGGTTTCGCCGATCACCAGCGGGGTTGCCGGCGATGCCTGTGCGGATGGTGCCGGTTCGGCGGCCATCAGCGGCGCGACGGAGATGGCGGACAACAACAGCGACAGCATGATCAAGCGCATGGGGTGACCCGTCCTGGGAAGAGGCCGAGCATAGCGCCCAGCGGCAGGCATTGGCGGCTTCTGCACGCTCAGCATCCCTGCCAGATGCGTGGATCCATGCCATGCGGGGATGACCTCCCCGCGCGCAACCGGGTACGGCTCGGTTTCCCATGCAAATCGCAGCCGAGCATGGCTCGGCTCTACAACACCTTGGACGTCGCAGATGCACCGATTTTTGAGTGCGTGACCCGCTGTTCCGTACCACCACGGCTGGCAAACGTGGCGCCCACTTTCCACGTACCCCATCACGGCAAACGTGCCGTCAGCGGCAGCTAACAGCATTTTGCAACGATCAGCCAAGCGCATGAGCACATGCGTCGCGAGCTGTCGCTTGCTGCAATAGCTGCCCCTGCGCGAGCATTCCCGCGCGCCTGGATTCCGCATCGTTCTTCGGAAAATCCTCATTGAGTTCCATGCGCAGGCGTAAACACCATGCTGCGCCACCGACAACGGGTGGCAGCGGGCCTGCAAGCCCGTAATGACATTCACGCTGTTGTTTGCGCTCACCCGCCGACACTGTCTTTGGACCGTGCCGGCGGGTGATCCGTCGGCCTTCATGGCGGGCGCTGCGTGGGGGCCTTCTGGCCCGCCGGTTACTGCGTGATGTCATTCCGGCTTGCAGCCACGCATCGCCCGCCACCCGTTCTGCGCGGTGGCACGCCCACTCCAGAGTCGAGGAAGCCGAGATGACCGATCGTCCGCCCTATGCTTCGTACACCGCCAGCACTCACTATGACGACGACAACCCTTCGCCCGAACTGAGCACGTTTCTGGGCTGCCTCAAGCGCATCCGCGCGGGCGAAGGTGCCGATGGCCAGCCCTGGCCTGAAACCAGCGTTTCCACCGGGCGCGGGGTTGCCCTGTCGCGGGTGGAACGGGCCGCCATCGGCATGCTGACCGTGGCGGAAATGCTGCATGCCGCCGACCGCTGCCGGGCAATGGCCACGCCCGACCGGCATCTGGATGCCGGCGTGGTTGAAGGGCTGTTCTTTGCCTGCCGCGGGCTGGCCGAGCTGGTGTGCCGGGATGTGAGGCCGGAGTAGCCTCACCCTGTACCGCAAACCGGGCCATACTGGGGCCGGGCCGGCCGGTACCGGGTCCCATCGAAACCTACAAGGAGGTTTGTATGTTGAATGTCGTGATCGTTGCCGCGCTGGCTGGCGGCCCCGCTGCATCCGTACCGTATGCCGATTGCCTGCTGGGCAATATCCAGCCCGGGCTGTCCGATCATGCTGTGCAACTGGTACAGCAGGCGTGTGCGGCGAAGCATCCAGACAGTTTCCTTGCCTCGCTGGAACTGGAACGCACCTACAGCGCCCAGCGGCAGGCGCGGTTCGATGCGGATCGTGCGACAGCGGAACGCTCTGCGAATGCTGCCGCCAACGCCGCAGCGGTCGCCGCGCAGGCAGCCGCCGAACGCGAGGCGGCGCGGGCGCGCGGCGCCAAGGCGAAATAGGCATTTTGCGGGCAACAACACAAAAGGCACCGCTGAGCGGTACCTTTTTGAATGACTTGGGTCATTGATTGCATTGGTGGGCCGTGAAGGATTCGAACCTTCGACCAAAAAGATCAAAAGAAGGCTTGCGACTCCTTTGAAAACAACCGGGTGCGCCGCTCTATTTTTCCGCCCGCCGAGCGTGGAACCATTGCCGATCCTAAGCTCACTCGACAATTTTTCCGCCGTCTCAAGGGATATACACGGGGTCCACGACCAAGGTTCCACCGTTTGACGCCGGTTACCGAGCCACTGGTGAACTGGTGTGCCGCGACGTGCGACCATCGTGAGCGTGCGGGCGGGAACGGCAATGAAAAAGGCGCCCAGCGGGCGCCTCCTCACAATCCAGCGGCAAATCAGGAGCGCTGCACGTTGGAATCCAGCCACGCCTGCACGCCCTGTAGCTCGGCCCCGATCTTCGCATTGAAGGTTCGCTCCACATCCCACGCAACGCCCCTCCCTTGGGCAAAGGCGGCGCGATACTTCTTTATCATGTTGCCCGGGTCGTTAGCCAGTTCCTGCATGAGCTGGGGTACGCCCCAGATCACCAGCTCGAAAGGTTCGCCGAACGCCTTCTGCAGAATATCCGGAAGGTCGCCGTAGCGGATGGTGTCACCTGCCAGATACACGATCTCGTTGCGGATCGCAGGTGTGTGGAACACGATGCGCGCTGTCATTGCGCCGATGTCATCCGGCGTGGTCAGGGTGACAGCATTGCTCGCCGAGCCCAACGCGTTCACTTTATGCCCAACCAGGTCGACCACCCCGAAGTCCGGCTCGAAGAGGTAACTGGTGAACATTCCAGTAGAGATGATCACCCAGTCCATCGCAGTCTGCGAACGCAGATACTCGCGCACGTCCAGCTGGGCATCGAACAGGTCCTGGGGACCACCGCGCCCAATGGCATCGAAATCGACACCGAACTGCCAAGGAAAGTAGCGGGGAATACCCGACTTCACCGCCGCACGCGCAACCTTCATTGGCGTATCGCGGCCTGCGGCATAGCCGGTGCATCCAATCACTGTGTCAGAATGCGCAAAGGTAGCCGCCAACGCCTCTACCGATTCAGTCACCAGATCACCAGCAACGATATTCACCCCCAAGGCGCGGATTTCATCGACCACCCGCTGCTTCTCCGGCAGTTCTGAGTCAATCGACGTCGCCCGTAGCATCACACTGATCCGTGTGCCTGGATGACTTACGGCCAAACGTGCAAGGTTCCGGATGACAGGCATTCCAAGCTCGCCTGCGCCGAGCACCAGGATCGACCGAGAGGGGGTAGTGCTGATATGAGATGACATGGAAATCGCCCTGTGTGTGTACGATGGCGGCGATTCTGCTCGCCTACTGGCCCACACGTAAGAAGGCACATCGATGATACCGACCGCACCGTTCATGAGTCCGGAAGAACTGCTAAGGCACTCTCAAGCCATATGCGACGGGATGAGCGAGGACGAAGATGGACTGCGCCGGGAGGTTTTGGCGCACGCTGGTAGCCGCTGGTCCCTGGGCGTCATCCATGCGCTTGGCGTGTATGGAACGCTGCGTCATGCCGAGGTCGCACGACGGATGAAGGGGATCACCCAGCGCATGCTTACGCGCACCCTCCGGCAATTGGAGCGTGACGGGTTGATCAGCCGGGAGGATTTCCACGAAGTACCGCCACATGTGGAGTACAGCATCACAGCGCTGGGCAAGGACCTTCTTGTACTGATGATTCCCATGTGGACATGGGTAGTGGCTCATGCGGAGGAATTCCGCCAATGTCGGCAGAATTTTGATTCTTCAGACGGGAAATGAAGATATAGGCCAGCAGCGGCGCAGGCAGGTAGCCTCCCCCACAGGCGGATGCTCCAGCGCGTCATGACGGGGGTATTCGCGTCGGTCACATCCGACGCCATGCGTTTGGCCTTGTGTGCTTGCTCTTGAGTTGACGACGATCTACTTCTGATCAATCGAGGCTCCCTAGCACGAGGAACGTTGAGCGCTAGGAAGAGATCAGACACTCAACCTGTAGCGAACGAACTCCCCGAGAAGCGATGATCGCATTGAACACCTCGATCATGGTGCGCTGCAGGGCATTCACTTGTAGGCATACATGCTTCGCGACGTCAGCTCTGTCTTGATCTGGCTCCATTGATTCCATTGTTTCCACCGACATCAAGGCCCCGGCCCTCAACGTAATAATGAGCGACAGTCGGTCACTCAAGCCGGCATCAAACACGTTCGTGGTCTCGCAAATTCGATCTATTCGCGTCGTATTGAACTGCTTCAAATAGACCAGCAGAGCTGCTTCCGCACCTGGTTTGGCACTTAGAAGTCCCAGGCCGTTCGAATAGCCGGCTATCTCGGCGTTTCCGTTAGTAAATGCACTAATTGAACGAAGCTGCGCTATCTCGAGCCCTAAATCGCCAGCAATTAGCTGTGACAGGCGGGAAGAGTCTGAACGCCTCCGGGACCAGGCTGAGGCGCGGTCATAAGCAAATACCCCTGCAGCGAGCAGGGCCGACAGTGCTGTACCCGCCGCACTGATGGTGTCTGCCGTCCAGAATGCCGACTGGCTGCTCATCGTCCCCCCAGTGGTCAAGTTCCAACCTGCGAAGGTATCAGCAAACGGCGACTGTGAAAGACGCGACCTGCCTTCGACTTCATCTGTATGGCACGCGCTACCCAGCCCAACCGAAAGGCGGCGAGATCTGCAGCTTGGCCAACCGGTTCGCCCGCACCGCCTCTCGATAGGCCTCGATCTTGGCCACATCCTCGCGCAGGCGGGTCTCGTGCCTGGTCACCCACATTTCGGCGCCGGCGCGGCCCTACTCGTAACTGCTACACCGGCGGGACGGCCCGCCGGGACCATGCCGGTGCCGGTCGAGACCGGCGATCCAGATCCCATCGTTCACCCGTTGTAGCAGTACGACCACCCACACGCCGCTGCAAGCGATGACCGTGGGGGCATCATCCGGGAGGCAGGCAGATCGCGTCGTCCAGTAGAAGTCGGGGGGCAGCGGCATGGCCGGCAGGATACGGCTGGGCGTCGCAAGCGCTGCGACAAGGGCGCGGGCTGCAGGCGTGAGCGCGTGCGGCGGCGGGGAGGCTTATGGCCCGCTTACGCGCGATAGAGCGCAATTTTTGAGGTGACCACGGGAAAGAGGTAACAAAGGTAATCAGGCACCCAGATCCTAACAATTTACGTTTATTATCAATCACTTATATAGCTTAAATGAAGGTAACAATAAGGTAACCCTGGAGTGACCAGATTACCTTTTAGAGGGGTAACATCGGCAGAGTAAAAAGTCCTTATTAATCAATGACATTACTTTGTAGGAAGCAAAAAATTACCTCCCATCACTTCAAAAGGTAACCATTCTTATGCCTTTTAAATCATATACTTAGACCACGTTCGGACCCGCGTGTTACCTGGTTACCTTGTCCCCGTGGTCACATGAAAAGTCGGGCCTGCCGAGAAGAGCCATGGAACGCCCGCGTAGGGTCTCGCAGGCGCCCCTCCCGCGCAGGGAACCGCAGGTCCGACCGGCGCTTTGGAACTCCGGGGAGCGCCATACAGGGCCTGGGCTGAGGCTTGGTGCGGGCAGCGCAGAAAAAGCACCCCCTGAAGTGCGCGGCGTGGCGGGGAGACGAGTGCACACCACCGGGCGCGGGTAGGAAAAACCTGAATGAAATGTAAGCAAGGTGTCTGCATACTTGTAGACAAAAGGGGGATCTATGCTTACCAAAATCAACCACATCACAGGAACTGGGCTCTTTGAATCCGCTGGAGCATCGCCGCCGTTCACTGCAGCGACTCTGATCTTTGGCGAGAACGGCCGTGGTAAATCCACCCTCGCTTCTCTACTCCGCTCTTCGACGGGAGAGGAAGGATCAGATATCAATGCGCGCCGCACACTAGGCAACTCTCTTACGCAGACCGCCAGCATTGAGATACAAAGTGCCGGAGGTGTGGAAACCCTCAATCTGAATAGCAACACATGGTCCAGCCACTGGATGGACTTGATCGTGTTCGATGCCGAGTTCGTTAGTAAGAACGTTTACGCAGGGCACGGCGTTTCCCCGGACCAAAGAGCAGGCCTCCTGTCCTTCGCTGTTGGCGAGGCCGCCGTTCAAACGAAGAAGAGCCTCGACGATCTCACGGCTCAGGCGAATGCGGCCGCCGCAACATTCCGCGCGGTTGAGTCGGCACTCAGTCACGCCCGTGGTCCCTTCACTTTGAAACAGTACCGGGCGCTTCCCGCCGACGCAGACTTGCAGCAAAGAATTGATGCGCTGCGACTGCGGTCGAATCAAGCCAAAGACTTGGCAAAGGTAAAAGGTACGCCTGGGGCGCAGCTGATCCCAACACCGAAGCTGGACATTGAAGCGCTCTTTGCGATCTTGCGAAAGAGTGTTGCTGACGTCTCCGAGGCAGCAGCCACGCGCGTGAAAGCGCACATCGCATCGCGCAGCTCGGCAGCATTCGAGGGCTGGCTGGCTGCGGGACTGAAGTACGTGGTGGACGATAACTGTCCGTTCTGCGGGATCGCGAAAGGTGACGAGCCCCTTCTCGCTGCATACCATTCCTACTTCAATGACGAGTATCACGCGTTGAAGGAACAAGCATCCACATTGCCCGCGAACGTGGAGACGCGCGTTGGGGAACAGGTCGCAGTTATAGTCCATAGCAACGTTCAGAAGGCCCAAGCGCAGCTCAGCTATTGGAGAAGCGTACTCAGCCTACCGGCGACAGACTTTGAAGAAGAAAAGTTCAGCTCACTACTCGCAGAATTACGCGAACTGCTTGTCGGCCTCGCAAGATCGAAAAGCGAGTCCCCACTCAGACCCATCGGAGGTCAGGCTGAGCTTGAGCAAGCAGTTCAGATGTGGCAGGGCTTGATTGGTCAGCTCAATTGTTTCAATGAGAGCCTCATCACGTGCAATCAGCTGATCGATTCATATAAGCAGTCGCTCGAGACAGTGCAGCAGCAGCTGATCGAACTTGAAATAAAGAAGCTTGAGATACAAAGAGACAGGCACACCACCGCTGCGATCAATCAGCTCGCTGAATATGACAGTGCTGATCAGACTCGCAACGCACTCGCAAAGCAGAAAGAGACAGCTCGCACCACGCTCAACGGACAGATGGAGGCCATCTTCGTAACGTATGGTGAAAATATCAACAAGCTGCTGGCCGACTTTGGCGCGCAAATTGAGATTCGGTCTCTTAAGCCAGCGTTCCGTGGACAGGGGGCCATTGGTCGAACAGAGTATGAACTGATAGTTCGTGGAAATCCGGTATCCCTAACATCCACAGAGGGTGCGCACTTCGGGAATACTCTCAGTGAAGGCGATAAGCGAGCGCTGGCTTACGCCTTCTTTCTCGCAAAGGTCATCACCACTCCCAACCTGAGCGTAAAGACCGTACTAATTGATGATCCAGTCTGCAGCCTGGACTGGAACCGACGTGCCGCGACCATACGTTCACTGCTGCGTCTAGCAAGAAGTTGCAGGCAATTGATCGTCCTTGCGCATGACGCATTCTTTGTTCGCGCGCTAGGTGAAGGACTGTCAAAACTTCCTGAAACGAAGAACAAAGTCAGCTACATCAAAGTGGTCGCAACAGCAGGAAATGCGTCTGATCTGTCGTCCTTCAACGTAGAAGACGAATGTAAAGGAAGGCATCGGCGAAACATCGATATCCTTTCTGCGTATCTAGCAGATCCGTCCTCCAGCTCCGCCCACCTAGTTTCTAGAACCATCCGCCCGGTTCTTGAAGGATACATAAGAAACCGGTTTCCACTCAGCCCTCCAACCGGAAACATGCTTGGGAACCTTATCGCTTTCATCCAGAGCGCCGATCAGAACTCGCCGTACTTCGCCCTGAAGCCGTTAGTTGGTGAGTTCAATGACATCAACGACTACGCAACTCAGTTCATGCACGAAGATGGTATGCAGGAACCGCCTCTCGTCGAGGCTGAATTGAGAGCGTATTGTCAACGAGTGCTTGCACTTTTGAGCAAATAGACCTTCCGCCGGGCGACTAGTCGCCCGTCGTTTCACGTGCTCAGCCTTCTCTCGGAAGCGCTCCAGCCGCAGGCGCATGCATCCTGCCAGCTCCCGGACAGTCAAACCAAGCGAGGTGGAGACGGCTTACTCCGGCGTGTCGGTCCGTGAGCGCCGATAGTCTTAGCCAGCAGGCGAGCGCATGCGCTGTAGCCCAGGTTCCGCTGCTCCATAATCACGCAATGGGCGCCAGCTCGAACGGTTGGAAGCGAATCACCTCATCGCCGAGCCATTCATTCAGTGCCGTAAGTCGCGTCTGCAGTGGTGACAGTTCCATCGCAGTCCATACGGTTGCCGCCTCGCGGATCGAGCCAAAGCCACCGCTGTTCTGCGGCACGATGCCCAGCAGCTGCGGCGGGGTGCGCAGCGAGGCCAGCATGTCGTCTCGGGTCACGCTCTTGATGCCGGTGAATTCATCCTTCGCCGCAACCTCGCTGACGGGAATCAGCTTCAGACCGTCCTTGCTGCCGCCCGGCGAGTGCAGGAACACGATGCGGCAGCGCTACGACCATGAACTGCCGTTGGTTCAACCGCCAGGCAGGAGAAATGCACTTGAGCGTGGAACCACGTAATTTTCCCGCCAATTTTCCCGGCGGCATGAAAAAGGCGCCCGGTGGGCGCCTAAGTCGTTGATGCAATGGTGGGCCGTGAAGGATTCGAACCTTCGACCAAAAGATTAAAAGTCTTCTGCTCTACCGACTGAGCTAACGGCCCATTGCACTGCCCCAGCCTTTCGGCGGGGTGGGCATTCTACCCTACTTTGCCGGGCCGGGTGAAACCCTGCTGCGTCGAGGTTGCCGGCCAGCGGCCAGCACTACCCGATCTGGCGAGCCCGCTTAAACCTTCCGGGCCTCACGCGCATCCCAGCTGTGATTCCCGCCCGGAGCCACGGATGCGCCTGCCCTTCTGCCTCATTGCCGCCCTTCTGCTGCCCTGCAAGGCACTGGCCGCCCCGCCCCAGGTCGTCACCGACGACATCGGCCGCTTCTGGGCCACCTATGACGCGGTGCGCGCCGAGCCCGACGTTGAACGCCAGGTCGCACTCGTGCAGGAACGCTACATCGATCCAGGCAGCCCCGGCCTGCATGCGCTGATGCAGGTGCGCCGCTACACTGCCCGCGAATACGCCGAGGCCATGCGCGCGTGGCCGCGCTTCTGGACGTCGGTACGCCCATTGACCGCCAACGCGCAGCAGGCCAGCGCCACTCTGGAGCGGGACCTGGCCGCCTTCCGCACGCTCTACCCCGCCCTGCGTCCGGCCACCACCACCTACGCAGTCGGTGTGCTGCGCACCGGCGGCACCACGCTGGGTGACAAGGTGCTGATCGGTGCCGAGATGGCGCTGGGCGATGAGCGCGTGGACGTGAGCGAACTGCCCGAAAAGATGCGCGACCGGCTACGGATCTTCTACGACAGCCGTCCGGGGGCGAACAACGCGCAGAACAACCTGCACGAGTACGTGCATACCCAGCAGCGCGAGACCACCGGCAGCCTGGCGCAGTACGTGGTGCGCGAGGGTGTGGCCGAGCGGCTGAGCGGGCGTCGGCCGGCATTGCCGCTGTATGCCTACGGGCCCGCGCACGAGCCGGAAATCCGCACGCGCTTCATTGCCGAGATGGACGGGGGTAACCTCGACAACTGGCTCTACAACAGCGCCCGCAATCCATTCGGGGTGAGTGATGTGGGGTACTACGCTGGGTATCGCATCGCGCAGGAGTACATGCGCCAGCAGGCCGACGAGAAGGCCGGTATCGCGCGGATGATCGAGTTGGACTATGCCGATCCGAAGGCGGTGCGGGCGTTCATCGAGGCGTCGGGGTGGTTGCCTGATGAGGCTGCCGGCCAGCGGCCGGCACTACCAGACTCCAGCCGCCGGTAGCGCCGGGACAGAGAGTGCGAACCAACGGTTCGCACCCACCATTGGGGCATCAGCCCCATCACCTCAGACGTACAGCGTGGGGTCCGGCACGCCGGCTTCGGCGAAACCCTGCGCGCGCAGGCGGCAGGCATCGCAGTGGCCGCAGGCGGCGCCGTTGGCGTCGGCGTTGTAGCAGGACACGGTCAGGCCGAAGTCCACGCCCAGGCGCACGCCTTCGCTGACGATCTGGCCCTTGCTGAGGAACTGCAGCGGCGCGTGTACCTTGATGCCCGCACCTTCCACGCCCGACTTGGTGGCCAGGTTGGCCAGCGCCTGGAACGCGGCCACGAACTCGGGGCGGCAGTCCGGATAGCCGGAATAATCCACGGCGTTGACGCCGCAGAAGATGTCGTTGGCACCGAGCACTTCGGCCCAGCCGAGGGCCAGCGACAGCATGATGGTGTTGCGCGCCGGTACGTAGGTGACCGGAATGCCGGCACCGCCGGCCTCGGGCACGTCGATGTCATCGGTGAGCGCCGAGCCACCGATGCTGCGCAGGTCCACGTCCACGGTCTTGTGCGCGACCACGCTCTGGGCCTTGGCCACGCGGGCGGCGGCATCCAGTTCGGAGGTATGGCGCTGGCCATAGCGCACGCTCAGGGCATGCACGGCAAAGCCCTGTTCCTGGGCCATGGCGATGACGGCGGCTGAATCCATGCCGCCGGAGAGAAGCACGACTGCCTTCTTCATGGGTAAAACATCCGGTTGGGAGGGGAAAGCCAGCACGCTGTCCCGCGCCGGAGTTACATCAGGGAACGTTGCCTGGGCTCATCGGCCCGGCTCGTCGTTCCACAGGATTTTATGCAACTGCATCTGGAAGCGCACCGGCAGGCGGTCTTCGACGATCCAGTCGGCCAGCTGGCGCGCGGTGATCTCGCCCTTGCTGGGCGAGAAGAACACGGTGCAGCGCTTCACCAGCTCGTGCTCGGCGACCAGGGCCTTGGCCCAGTCGTAGTCCTCGCGGCTGCAGATGACGAACTTGATCTGGTCGCGTGCGGTCAGCAGCGGCAGGTTCTCCCAGCGGTTGCGCGCCACTTCGGCCGACCCCGGGGTCTTGATGTCGACCACGCGCGATACACGCGGGTCCACCGCGCTGACGTCCAGCGCGCCGGAGGTTTCCAGCGAGACGTCCATGCCGGCGTCGCACAGCTTCTGCAGCAGCACCAGGCAGCGTTTCTGCGCCAGCGGCTCGCCGCCGGTCACGCAGACGTGGCGCACGCCCTGGGCCAGCACCTCGGCCACGATGTCGTCGATGTCCCACCAGGTGCCGCCATGGAAGGCATAGGCCGTATCGCAGTACTGGCAGCGCAGCGGGCAGCCGGTCAGGCGCACGAACACGGTCGGCCAGCCGGCGGTATCGGCTTCGCCCTGCAGCGAGGTGAAGATCTCGGTGATCTTCAGGCGTGGCAGGGGCGACTGCACAATCTCACTGGGCGTGGCGGCGGCGCTGGACGGGGTAACGGCGGTCATGGCGGGCACTTCTTGGTGGGACACGTGGCGGGTGGGCTACCGTGGCCGGTAACGAAAGCAGCCGAGCATGGCTCGGCTCTACAACAGCAACCGGGCGGGCATGGCCCAGCCGGTAACGAAAGCAGCCGAGCGTGGGCTCGGCTCTACAACAGCAACCAAACGGGCATATCCCTGCCGGTGACGCGAGCCGTCGGGCATGGCCCGGCGCTACCGGATCCGGGCGGGTTTGCCCGTCCGGAAACGAAAGCAGCCGAGCATGGGCTCGGCTCTACAGGGCACACATTGTACGCCCGGTCAGCGGATCAGCGGATCTGCTTGCCCAGGCGGATGGACTGCAGACGGTCCTGCGCGGTGCGCGCGGCGTCCGAGCCGGGGTACTGCGCCACGACGGTCTCCAGCGTCTGCTGGGCCTGGTCGACCTTTCCCTCGCCGTACTGCGACAGGCCGATCTTGAGCAGGCCGCCCGCGGCCTTGTCGTGGGTCGGATAGCGCGAGAGCAGCTCTCGGAACTGGGTCTCGGCCATCGGGAAATTGCGGGTGGCGTAGTAGCTCTCGCCCAGCCAGTACAGCGCGTTCGGCGCGTAGACGCCGTTCGGGTACAACTCCAGGAAGCTCAGGAACAGCTGCGCCGAATCGTCGTACCTGCCGGCCTTCAAGGCATCGAAGGCAACGTTGTAGGAGGTGCGCTCGTCACCGGTGGCGGCGAGGCTGCCGGCATCACCATGGACGGAAGGCGGCCGCTCGGAAGTGGCCGCCACTGCGGGTTTTGCCGGGGCCGGTGCGGCCTTGGGCGCGCTCGCCGGAACGGGCGGCAGGGCCGGGGCGGCGTTGCCCCCTTCCAACCGGTTCAGGCGGCTGTCCAGATCCAGGTACTGGTCCTGGGCGGACTGCTTGAGCTGGGCGTTGTCGTGCTGCAACTGCTCGATCGAGGCCTGCAGGCTGGTGACCTGCTGCCGCAGCTGATTGATCTGGTTCAACAGGTCCTGGTTGGCACTGTTGTTGTACATCTGCTGCTCGAGCGCGCCGACACGGTCAGCCAGGCTCTGTCGCTGTGCGTGCGCCGGTGCGGCAGCCACGAGGGCTGCCGCAACGACCAGCATCAGTTTGATGCCAATGCGCATGGATTACTGCGCGGTGTAGACGATTTCGACGCGACGGTTCTGCGACCAGCAGGACTCGTTCGACTCGGTGCAGACCGGACGCTCTTCACCGTAGGACACGACGGTCAGCTGCGAAGCCGAACCACCGTTGGCCTGCAGGGCCGAGCTGACGCCGTTGCCACGACGCTCACCCAGGGCCTGGTTGTACGCGCGCGAACCGCGCTCGTCGGTGTGGCCCTGCAGGGTGATGCGCGAGGACGGACGGTCACGCAGGTACTTGGCGTGGCACGCCATGATGGCCTGGAATTCCGGCTTCACGTCTTCCTTGTCCAGGTCGAAGTAGACCACGCGCTGGCGCAGGCAAGCGTCGGTGTCCAGGTCGCCCGGGCCGTACAGGCCGGAGGTCGACGGACCGGTCGGGGTGGTGGTCGAGGTGCCGGTGTCGACCGGGGCTGCCGGCTCTTCCTTCACCTTCTTCGAGCAACCGGCCAGGACGGCCACAGACAGCAGGGAAACAAGCAGAACGCGGGTGGACTTGTTCATGGCGATACCTTTGTGGCTCCTAAGCCGATGAGGGGTTCAAGACAACGAAAATATTAACACTCTTTTAGCGCTGGGTACGGTATGGGGACCATGCCGGTTCGCGCACATCACCGTCAGCCAGGACCAGGCGCTGGCGAACCCGCGCATCGGCCGACACGGCATACAACACACCACGGCCACCTTCGCGGGCGGCGTACAGCACCATGCTTGCGTTGGGCGCAAAGCTCGGCGATTCATCCAGCGAACCCGGGGACAGCGTGCTCCAGCGCGGCGAGCCCAGCGAGCTGTCCATCATCGCGATCTTGTAGCTGTTGCCCGAGCCCTGGGCGACGGCGATCTTCTTGCCATCGTAGGACACCGACGGCTTGGCATTGTAGTTGCCCTGGAAGGTCACGCGCTCGGCGCTGCCGCCGCCGGCACCGACCTTGTAGACCTGCGGACGGCCGCCGCGATCGGAGGTGAAGTACACCGCGCTGCCGTCCGGTGCCCAGGTCGGCTCGGTATCGATGGCGAAGTGGTTGGTCAGCTGGGTCAGCTGCTTGCTGCCCAGGTCCATCACGTAGATTTCCGGGTTACCTGAGCGCGACAGGGTCAGGGCCAGCTTGCGGCCGTCCGGCGAGAACGCCGGGGCGCTGTTGATGCCGCGGAAGCTGGTGACCAGCTCGCGCGCACCGGTACCGATGTTCTGGATGTAGATGGCCGAATTGCCACGCTCGAAGCTGACGTAGGCCAGCTTGCTGCCATCCGGACTCCACGACGGCGACAGCAGCGGCTCGGCCGAACGCACGATGGTCTGCGGGTTGAAGCCGTCGGAGTCGGCCACCATCAGCGCATAGCGCATGGCGTCGCCCTTGCCGCTGGCAGTCACGTAGGCGATGCGGGTCCAGAAGGCGCCGCGGATGCCGGTGATCTTCTCGTAGATGGCGTCGGCCATCTGGTGGGCGACGTCGCGCATGGCGTTGCCGCGGGCAGTCATCGCCAGGCCCAGCAGGCGCTCGCCCTTGGGCACGTCGAACAGTTCGTATTCGACGCGGTAGGCACCGGCACCGGCGTCGAGTACGCGACCGACCACGATGTAGTTCTGCTTCAGCGCGCGCCAGGTGGCGAACTGGATGTCGCCGCCACGCACCGGCTTTTCGACGATCTGCGCTTCCGGCAGCGTGCGGAACTGGCCCGAACGCTCCAGGTCGGCACGGACCACGCCGGCGACGTCGGTCTGCGGAGCGGCCGACGAACCCTGGTAGGGCATCGGCACGATGGTGATCGGCAGCGCGGAGGCATTGCCGCCGATGATGTCGATATCCAGCCCCTTCTGCTGCGCGACGGCAGCAAAGGGCAGCAACAGGGCCGCAAACACGGCAAGCCAGCGAGGCATCTTTTTCATGGAGCGCTCAATAGGGGAAACCGGAACGAGGGATAGCAAAGCAGGAGTGAACCGCTTCGCAATCATGAACCAAGGGTACGTGAATTCCGGGTCAGTTCCAGCCCGTCCTCTCACGCACCGTTAACGTCGTGGCTAACATCGCACCTGCCTGCCCCGGTCACTCCGCCCAGCGGGGCGGTGTTCGACAGAAGCCTAAAGCCTGCCCGGCCGAAACCGAGCACACCAGAGGCAAGCGCGACATCCATGGGCAGGAGTGGCCCGAGCCCCCCCCCCTGCCCTGCCCGCCTCAGCGATCCTGGGCGGTAAAAGTGAAGTTGAGCGTGCGCGCGAACACCGACTCGAAGCCGCGGTACGGCAACGGCTGCGCATTGAGCACGGCGGCCTCGATCGAACGCTTGCCGGCCTCGTCGTACGGGCAGTTCGGGCTGACCTTGGCCTGCATCACTGTGCCACCCGGAATCTGGGTGATGGTGATCTGGCAGCGCTGGCCCAACGGCACCGTATCCGGACGCACCCACTGCGACAGCACCTTGGCCTGGATCGCGGCAGCGTACTTGGCCGATAGATCGTCGCTGTTACCGCCACCACCGGCGGCTGGCTGGGATGCACCGCTGGAACCGGCGGCGGCACTGCCGGCAGCATTGCGCGCGGCGGCGACCTCGCGCAGCTTCCGCTCGGCCAGCTTGGCTTCCTTCTCGGCCTGCTCGCGGCGGGCACGGATCTCGGCGATCTTCTTCTGCTTCTCGGCCTCGGCCTTGTCAGCCGCGACGCGCTCCTGCTCGGCCTGCTTCTTCTTCTCGTCCGCTTCCTGCTGCTTGGCCAGGCGCAGCTTCTGCTCCGCTTCTTCCTGGCGCTTGCGTTCGGTCAGGTCGATCTGCTCCTGGCGGCGCTTGGCTTCCTGTTCCTGCTTGGCCTTCTCCTGCGAGATGGCCAGTGCGCTCACCGCTTCCTGGTCCTTGGTGTCCGGCTGCGCGACGCGCTCCTGCGCCTGTTGCTGCTGGGGCGTGGGCGCGTCCTGCGGGCGCGGCTCGGGAATCGGCTGCGGCGGCGGAATGGTGTCTTCCGGCACCGGGATCGGCTCGGCCACCGGCGGCGGCAGGTCTTCCAGCTTTTCCGACTGGCGCAGGGCCTGGCGCGCGGCGGACGCCTCAGACGCGGACAGCGCCAGGCTGGCCTCCACCGAAGGGTCACCGGCAGCGGCATCGGTATTGCGCTCGGGCGACCAGAACCAGGCCACGATGAAGACCAGCGCGACCAGCAGGTGCACCAGCAGTGCCAGTGCCAGGGGCAGGCCCCAGCCGGGTTCGCGCTGCTGCGGAGGTGGCAGGGCGTCAGCGTGCATCGGTGGCCAGGCCTACCTTGTCTACCTTGGCGCGCTTGATCACATCCATCGCGGCGATGACCTTCTCATAGGCCACGGCACGGTCGGCGGCGACGATCACGCGCACGCCCTTGTCCTGGGCGGCAATGCCAGCCAGGCGGCCTTCCAGTTCCTCGGCCGACACGGCGGCCGGTTCCTTGGCGTCGGGCAGCTTCAGGCTGAGCTGGCCGTCCTGGCGCACCGAGACGATCACCGGGTCCTGCTTGCTTTCCAGCGCCTTGGCGTTGGATTGCGGCAGGTCGACGTCGAAGCTCAGGGTGAGCAGCGGCGCGGTGACCATGAAGATGATCAGCAGCACCAGCATGACGTCGATGTAGGGGACGACGTTGATTTCCGATTTCAGCTTGCGGCGCTTTCGGCGGCCGATGGCAGCGGACATGGCTTGGACTCCCGGGTCAGGCGCTTACTCGTCGCCAGCGCTCTGGCGCTGCAGGATGGAGCTGAACTCTTCGGCGAAGGTCTCGAACCGCACCGACATGCGCTCCACGCGGGTGGTGAAGCGGTTGTAGGCCCACACCGCCGGGATCGCCACGAACAGGCCGATGGCGGTGGCGAACAGCGCTTCGGAGATGCCCGGCGCGACGGCGGCGATACCGGCCTGCGCACCGCTGCTGATCATGTCGTGCATGGTCACCATGATGCCGAACACGGTACCGACCAGGCCCACGTACGGGGCAGTCGAACCGATGTTGGCCAGCAGTTCCAGGTTGCGCTCAAGCTGGTCCACTTCGCGGGTGTAGGTGGTACGCATGGCACGCTGCGCGCCTTCCAGCTGCGCACGGCCGTCCAGGCGGCGCTTGTCGCGCAGGCGGGTGTACTCGCGGAAGCCGGCTTCGAAGATGGCTTCCAGGCCGGTCACGCTGCGGCTGCGGTCGGTGGCGGCGCTGTACAGCTTGCCCAGGTCGGCGCCGGACCAGAAGCGGTTCTCGAACTCGTCGGCTTCGCGGGTGGCCTGCTTGAACACGCGTGCCTTGCGGAAAATGATCACCCAGCTGACGAACGAGCCGACCAGCAGGAGCAGCACGATGATCTTCACCGGCAGGCTGGCCTTGGCCATCAGTTCGAGGTAGTTGATGCCGCCGCCGGTGGTGGCCTGGGCAAGGGTCTGTGTCGCGGCGTTGCTGACGTCGGCCGGCAGTGCCTCGGTGACCGTGGCCTGCAGGGCCAGGAGCGTTGCGATCATCCGTTGTTCCTCAGTGTTCAGATTCGGGGTGGAGGTGGGGTTGCAGCACGGCAAGGACGGCCTCGTCCATGCCACGCGGGCGGAAACTGGCCGCGTCCAGTGCGGCGATGCGGACCTGGGCCGACAGCAGCAACTCGCCGTCGCGCAGGATCTGCTGGTCGAAGACCATGCTGGCCTTCTTCAGCTGGACCAGACGGGCGCTCACCTGCAGGGTGTCATCCAGCCGTGCCGGCCTGATGAAATCCATCTGCATCGAGCGCACCGCGAAGACCATCCCATGCTCGGCGCGCATGCGCTCCTGGCCGTAGCCGAGCGCACGCATCCATTCGGTCCGGGCCCGTTCCATGAAGGCCACGTAGCGGGCGTGGTAGACCACGCCGCCTGCGTCGGTATCTTCCCAGTAAATGCGTGTCGGCCAACTGAATAGTGGCTCAACCAACATCGGGAACCTCCGCGAACAGGTCCTGCGGCGGGTTCTTCGGCTTCAGGCCCATGTGCCGGTAAGCCTTGTGGGTGGCCATGCGGCCACGCGCGGTACGCACCAGGAAGCCCTGCTGGATCAGGTAGGGCTCGACCACGTCTTCCAGCGTGCCACGCTCCTCGGACAGGGCCGCGGCCAGCGATTCGATGCCGACCGGGCCGCCATCGAAGTAGTCGACCATGGTCCTGAGCAGGCGCCGGTCGAGCTCATCAAAGCCCTCCGGGTCGACCTTCAGCATCTGCATCGCAGCCTGTGCCACGGCCTCGTCGATGTGGCCGCCCGCCTTTACCTGCGCGTAGTCGCGCACGCGGCGCAGCAGGCGGTTGGCGATACGCGGGGTGCCACGCGCGCGGCGCGCGATCTCCCCTGCCCCATCGGCGGTGCAGTCGATGGCCAGGATCGCCGCCGAACGGCGCACAATGCGGGTCAGCTCTTCGACGCTGTAGAACTCCAGCCGCTGGACGATGCCGAAGCGGTCACGCAGCGGTGCGGTCAACAGGCCGGCACGGGTGGTGGCACCGATCAGGGTGAACGGCGGCAGGTCGATCTTGATCGAGCGGGCAGCGGGGCCCTCGCCGATCATGATGTCGATCTGGAAATCTTCCATCGCCGGGTACAGCACTTCCTCCACCACCGGCGACAGGCGATGGATCTCGTCGATGAAAAGCACGTCGTGCGGCTGCAGGTTGGTCAGCAGCGCAGCCAGGTCGCCAGCCTTCTCGATCACCGGGCCGGAGGTCACGCGCAGGGCCACGCCCAGTTCGTTGGCAATGACGTGGCTGAGCGTAGTCTTTCCCAGGCCGGGCGGCCCGAAGATCAGCACGTGGTCGAGCGCGTCGCCGCGCCCCTTGGCCGCTTCGATGTAGATCTCCATCTGCTCGCGCACCGGGGCCTGGCCGAGATAGTCGGCCAGGCGCTTGGGGCGGATGCTGGCGTCGGCGGCGTCATCCTCGCGGGTGGCGCCGGCGCCGATGATGCGGTCGTCGGTCATGTGCTGATTATGCGGCAAAAGCGGGGTGATTCGGCCGGGCTGCGCCCGGCACCCGCAGAGGCAACGGCAACATCCAGAGCAACAGCCGAAGCGGGCTTCCTGGGGAATGGCGGGGTGGGTCCGGTTGCGGGGGACGCCGTAAATACGTCCATGTAGGCTCGGTCGCGCCATCCATGGCGCTCACGCACCCGCAACCGGACCCACCCCGCCTTCGACAGTTTCCTGCGGTCTGTCGGAACGGCGTTCTGCTTTGGCGGGGGCCGACCGTTGGTCCGCACGGTAGATCCACGCCATGCGTGGACGGATCTCTGGAGGAATCGACGGTGGAGATTAAATCTCCACCTGCGCGCCGAGTTCCACCAGCCGGTTACCCGGAATCCGGAAGAAGCCGGTCGCCGGCGCGGCATTCCGGTGCATCAGCGCGAACAGCTTGTCGCGCCAGATCGGCATGCCGCGGTTGGCGGTGGCCACGATGGTCTCGCGGCTGGCGAAGAAGGTGGTGTCCATCGGGTCGAAGTAGATGCCGCCGTGGTCGCACGAGCGCATCAGCGCCAGTGGGACGTCCGGGGTCTCCATGAAGCCGAAGCGCACATAGACCCGGTAGAACTCGTCGCCCACCGATTCGATCTTCAGCCGCTGCCCTTCCATCGCATACGGGATCGGCAGGGTTTCCACATGCAGGAACACGTTGCGTTCGTGCAGCACTTTGTTGTGCTTGAGGTTGTGCATCAGTGCGTGCGGGGCCACGGTCGGATCCGCAGTGAGGAACACGGCGGTGCCCGGCACGCGTACCGGCGGCGCCAGCATCAGGCCCGGCAGGAAGGTATCCAGGCGGATGCCGTCCTTGCGGATCTCATCGCGCAGCAGCTCGCGGCCCCGGCGCCAGGTACGCATCATGGTGAACAGGAAGATGCCCAGCACTACCGGGAACCAGGCGCCCTGCAGCAGCTTGGCGCCGTTGGCGATGACAAAGCCGAGGTCGATGATGAAGAACACCACGCACAGGGGCAGCAGCCAGGCGCGTGCCTTCGGCCACAACGAGCGGGCCACCAGGGCCAGCAGCAGGGTATCGATCAGCATGGTGGCCGACACCGAGATGCCGTAGGCCACGGCCAGGTTGGACGAGCTGCGGAAGGCCAGCACCAGGCCGATCACCATCACCGCGATGCCCCAGTTGATGCCCGGGATGTAGATCTGTCCGATGGTGTCATGCGAGGTGTGCTTGATGCGCATGCGCGGGATGTAGCCCAGCTGCATCGCCTGACGCGAGACCGAGAACGCACCGGTGATGACCGACTGCGAGGCAATCACCGCCGCCATGGTGGCCAGGATGATCATCGGGTACAGCGCCCACGACGGCACTGCCTCAAAGAACGGGTTCTTCAGCGCCTCGGGATGGTTGAGCACCAGTGCGCCCTGCCCCAGGTAGTTCAGCACCAGGCACGGCAGCACGAAGAAGTACCAGGCATGGCGGATCGGCTTGGCACCGAAGTGGCCCATGTCGGCGTACAGCGCTTCGCCGCCGGTCACCGCCAGTACCACCGCACCGAGAATGAAGATGCCATGCCAGCTGTGCTCCATGAAGAAGCGGATCGCCCACCACGGGTTGAAGGCTTTCAGCACTTCCGGCGCATCCACGATGTTGTAGATGCCGATCGCCGCCAGCGAAATGAACCAGACCGAGGTGATCGGGCCGAACGCCTTGCCGATCTTCTCGGTGCCGAAGCGCTGCGCCGCGAACACCATCAGCAGCACCACCACCGTGATCGGCACGATGAAGGCATGCAGGCCGGGCGCGGCCACCTCCAGGCCTTCGACCGCGCCAAGCACCGAGATCGCCGGGGTGATCACGCCGTCGCCGAAGAACAGCGAGGCGCCGAAGATGCCAAGGATGCCCACCACGTAGGCCGAGCGCGACCCGTTGCGCAGCGTGCGCTGGGTCAGCGCCATCAGCGCCATGATGCCGCCCTCGCCGTCATTGTCGGCGCGCATGATGATGGTCACGTACTTCAGCGTGACCACGATGTTCAGTGCCCAGAACGCCAGCGAGAGCACGCCCAGTACCGTGTCGTGGTCGCTGTTGAGCCCGTAGTGCGGCGAGAACGCCTCCTTCAGGGTGTACAGCGGGCTGGTACCGATATCACCGAAGACCACGCCGATCGCACCGATGATCAGCGCCAGGCCTCCGGCGGGAGGAGCGTGACCGTGGCCGCCGGGGGCAGCTGCGTGCGGGGTTTGACTGCTGGACATGGGACTCCTGGCGAGGCTCAGGCGGTTCGTTGAGAGAAAGGAAGCCGACTCAGCGCAGCGCGGACTGCAGCGCCTTGCGGATCACGGTGGCCACTTCATCGCCTTCAGTGAAGGCGTCGCGGGCCATGCGGGCCGCTTCAGCAGGCTTGTAGCCCAGCTGCTGCAGCGCCACGGTGGCATCGGAAAGCGGGTCGGCCGCGGCCGGGCCGCTGCCGGTGGGCAGCGCGCCGCCGGCACCGAACTGGGCGGCGCGGTCGCGCAGTTCCAGCACCATGCGCTCGGCGGTCTTCTTGCCGATGCCCGGAATGCGGGTCAGCGCGGTGATGTCACCGGCCTGGACCATGCGCGCGAATTCCTCGACGGTGACCCCGGACAGCACGGCCAGCGCGATCTTCGCGCCGATGCCACTGACCTTCTGCACGTCGCGGAACAGCCGCCGTTCGCCCTCGCGCAGGAAGCCGTACAGCGAGACGCTGTCTTCCTTCTGCGCGTAATGGGTGTACAGGGTGACCTCGCGGCCGAGTTCGGGCAGGTCATAGAAGGTGCTCATCGGCGCCTCCAGCTCGTAGCCCACTCCGTTCACGTCCACCACCAGCCACGGCGGCGCCTTGTAGGCGACGATGCCGCGCAGTCGACCGATCATTGCGTGCAGCTCCTCATTTGCGGCCCCACGCCTGGCGGGCACTGAGCCCCAGGCGGTTGGCCGTTGCCCTTACGTGGGCATGGGTGATCGCCACCGCCAACGCGTCGGCCGCGTCGGCCTGCAGCTTGGTTTTCAGGTTGAGCATGAGCCCGACCATGTGTTGAACCTGTTGCTTTTCGGCACCACCACGACCGACCACCGCCAGCTTGATCTCGCTGGCGGCATATTCATGCACCGGCAGGTCACGCAGCACAACGGCGGAAATCGCCGCGCCCCGGGCCTGGCCCAGCTTCAGCGCCGAATCGGGGTTGCGGGCCATGAACACGCGTTCGATGGCCACTTCCTGCGGCTGGAACTCGCGGCACAGGTCGGCCAGGCCGAGCACCAGCAGCTTCATGCGCTGCGGGAAATCGTCCGCGCCCAGCAGCACCAGCGGCTGGTGGTGCACGTAGGTGACGCGCCCGGCGGCGTCGACATCGATGATGCCGACCCCGGTCCGCTGTGAACCGGGGTCGATGCCGAGGATGCGGGTCATGCTGCGCTCCTGGCAGGGTGGAACGGGGTGCGCTGGCAGGCGTATGGGCTCATGACTGTCCGCGGTGACCGTTCAACGGCCCGCGCCCAGGCCGTCGAGGACGGCTCAGGCGTAGGCGTCGGCGCCCAGTTCGGCGTTGGAGTACACGTCCTGCACGTCGTCCAGATCTTCCAGCATGTCCAGCAGCTTCTTGACCTGCAGGGCGACCTCGCCCTCGACCTTGATGTCGTTGTCCGCGCGGAACGTGATTTCCGCGTGATCGGCGACATGGCCGGCGGCGGTCATCGCGTCCTTGACCGCGTTGAAGGCGTCAGGGCTGGTGACCACGTCGATCGAGCCGTCGTCCGGATAGACCACGATGTCATCGGCGCCGGCCTCGATGGCGGCTTCGGTGATGGCCTCCTCGTCGGCGCCCGGGGCGAAGCTGAGCACGCCCAGGCGCTTGAACATGAAGGCCACCGAGCCTTCGGTGCCCATGTTGCCGCCGCACTTGCTGAACGCATGGCGGACATCGGCCACGGTGCGCACGCGGTTGTCGGTCAGGCAGTCGACGATCACGGCCACGCCACCGGGGGCGTAGCCCTCGTAGCGGACTTCCTCGTAATCGACGCCTTCCAGTTCACCGGTGGCCTTCTTGATGGCGCGCTCGATCACGTCCTTGGACATGTTCACGGCCAGGCCCTTGTCCACCGCCACGCGCAGGCGCGGGTTGTTGTTGGGGTCGCCTCCACCGCCGCGCGCAGCGACGCCGATCTCGCGGATGATCTTGGTGAAAATCTTGCCGCGCTTCGCGTCGGACGCGTTCTTGCGGGCTTCGATGGAGGGGCCTCTACCCATGGGTGCTACCGTCTGGCTGCTTCAGGATCAAGGCGCGGATTCTACCTGATCGGGCGCTGCAACCGTGTCTAGGCCCGATGGATGCCGCTGCGCTCGCCGGGCATGGCCCGGCGCTACCGCTGGCGATCTGGTGGTGCTTTTCCCGGTAGCGCCGGGCCATGCCCGGCGAAGAGCGTGCGAACCAACGGTTCGCACCCACCCTGGTGCCGTTCGCACCCACCCTGGTGCCGTTCGCACCCACCCTGGCAGGCCGTTCGCTCCCACCAACTTAGGCGGCGGCGGCGTCGCGGCTGTGGTCGAAACGGCCATGACGCAGGAAATGCGCGGTCTGCCGCGCGGCGTCGGGCGATACCACCAGGCCGCTGTGGCTGGTGCGCACCACGCAATGGTCGGCCAGCCCCGGCAGGCGGGTCTCGGCCAGTGCCACGGTGCCGTCGGAGGCATCGTCGATGGCACCCAGCAGGCTGCCCAGCCCATGCGGTACCGAGCCGGCGATCAGGCCAACCTCCGCCCGGCCCTGCCAGTCCGGCAGGCCATCGAGCAGCAGCTCGCTGCTGCGGCCCAGCGCCAGGCCCCAGCCGTGCTCGGACAACGAGCGTGCGGTACCACTGCCGCGCAGCGGCGAACCCAGGCAGACCACGCGCTGCACCGGCAGCTGCGGATTGCGCCGCAGCGCTTCCAGCGCCAGCAGCCCGCCCAGGCTGTGGCCGACCAAACTCAGCGGGCCGGCGTCGGCCAGCCGCTCCAGCAGCTGCGGTACGGCCACGTCCGGGCCACCGAACACCGAGGAATAACCAAACGCGTGCACCTGGAAGCCGCGCGCGCGCAGGCGCCAGGCCAGCGGCCCGACCCAGGCGCGGGCATTCCAGATGCCATGCAGCAGCAATACGGGGGGAGTCATGCAAACAGCCTGGCGGTCAGCGGGGCAGGAACGTACGGTGATTGAACACGCGCGCGCAGCAAGCGGCAGTGAACATCAGGCCGCGCGCGGTGCGCGGCGCAGGATGAATTCGAGATCGTTCGTGTCGCCCACCGGGAACAGGTATTCGCCGGCCTTCTCGAAACCGTAGCGGGCGTAGAAGCGCTGTGCGCCGAAGTTCTCCGACCACACGCCCAACCACAGGGTGCGCGGGCCCTCGTGTTCCAGCCAAGCCAGCGCGGTTTCCAGCAGGCGGCTGCCCCAGCCGCAGCTTTGCTGCGTCTTGATCAGGTACAGGCGCTTGAGTTCGCCGTCACCGGGCTTCACGTCCGGGTGCGGCAGGCCGCAGGGGCCGGCGGCGGCATGGCCGACCGCCTCCCCATCCAGTTCCAGCAGCCACACCGCGTAATCGGGGTGGGCCAGGATCACGCGCTGGCGCTCGACCGCGTAGGCCTCCTCCAGGAAGGCCTGCAGGTCCTGCGGCGGGTACAGATGGCCGAAGGTTTCAGTGAACGTGCGGGCGGCCAGCGCCGACAGGGTCGGCGCGTCGTCCACAGTGGCGCGGCGGATCGAATACATGCAGGAAGTTGACGCCAGGGCGAAGCAGGGGTCAAGCCTTTTCAGGCGACTCCGCTTCTTCTTCCCCGTCCTCTTCCTCGTACTCCTCTTCGTCCTCGTCCTCTTCTTCCTCGCCTTCCTCGTCCTCGTCGTACTCTTCCTCTTCGTCGTCCTCGTAATCCTCGACGCCGAAGTCTTCACCGTCCCAACGGCCTTCGCCGTCGGCGACGAAGGTCAGGGCCATCGCCGCCGGGTTGGTACCGACGCGGACCAGCCAACCACCGAACACCCGTGCACGCTCGGTGACCAGGTTGGCCTCGGAGCCTTCATTGCCCAGCTTTTCCCACTCCAGCGAAAACGCAAACTCGGTCATTGCCTGGATCTCCTGATCAGTTGGTCTTGGGGCGAACCTGGATGTGCACTTCGGCCAGCTGCGCGTCGACGATCGGCGACGGCGCGTCGGTCATCAGATCCTGTGCACCGGTAGTCTTCGGGAACGGGATGACGTCGCGGATCGATTCGGTGCCGGCCATCAGCGCGGCGATGCGGTCGATGCCGAAGGCGATGCCGCCGTGCGGCGGCGCGCCGTAGTTCAGCGCGTCGAGCAGGAAGCCGAACTTGGCGCGGGCCTCTTCGGCACCGATGCCGAGCAGCTCGAACACCGCGCTCTGCATGTCCGGACGGTGGATACGGATCGAACCACCGCCGATCTCATTGCCGTTGAGCACCATGTCGTAGCCGCGCGAAACGGCGGTACGGGCGTTGGCGCGCAGGTCGGCGATGTCGTCCACGGCCGGTGCGGTGAAGGGGTGATGCAGGGCGACGTAACGCTGTTCTTCCTCGTCCCATTCGAACATCGGGAAGTCGGTGACCCACAGCGGCGCCCAGCCGTCGGCGACCAGGCCGAAGTCCTTGCCGGCCTTCAGGCGCAGCGCGCCCATGAAGTCGGAGACCTTGTTGTAGCCACCGGCACCGAAGAACACGATGTCGCCGTTGCCGGCGCCAACATGGGCCACCAGCGCAGCGAAGGAGGCCTCGCTGAAGAACTTCTGGATCGGCGAGCTGATTTCGCCGTTGTCGGCGATCTTGATGTAGGCCAGGCCCTTGGCGCCGTACTTGGCGGCGTGCGCGGCGTACTCGTCGATCTGCTTGCGGCTCAGCGCTGCGCCGCCCGGGATCCGCAGCGCGGCGACGCGGCCTTCGGCATCGTTGGCCGGGCCGGTGAACACTGCGAACTCGCTGTCCTTGACCAGTTCAGCCACGTCGACCAGCTCCAGCGCGATGCGCAGGTCCGGCTTGTCCGAACCGTAGCGACGCATCGCCTCGGCCCAGGTCATGCGCGGGAAGCTGGCATCCAGCTGGACGTCGACCACTTCCTTGAAGATGGCGCGGATCATGTCTTCGACGAAGTCCTGCACGTCGCGCTCGCGCACGAAGGCGAATTCCATGTCCAGCTGGGTGAACTCCAGCTGGCGGTCGGCACGCAGTGCTTCATCGCGGAAGCAGCGCGCGATCTGGTAGTAACGGTCGAAGCCGGCCACCATCAGGATCTGCTTGAACAGCTGCGGGCTCTGCGGCAGGGCATAGAACTCGCCCGGGTGCATGCGCGCCGGCACCAGGAAGTCGCGCGCGCCTTCCGGGGTGGCCTTGGTCAGGATCGGGGTCTCGATGTCCTGGAAGCCCTTCTCGTCCAGGTGGCGGCGCAGGGCCTGCACCAGCTTGATGCGGGTGCGCTGCATGCGCTGCATTTCCGGACGGCGCAGGTCCAGGTAGCGGTACTTCAGGCGGGTTTCCTCGCCCGGGTTCTCGTGCGCGTGGAACGGCAGCGGCGCGGCCTTGTTCAGCACGGTGATGGCGGTGGCGATCACTTCCACCTTGCCGGTGCGCATCTTGTCGTTCACCGCGTGGCGTGCACGCACGACGCCTTCCACCTGCAGCACATCCTCATAGCCCAGCGACGCGGCCACGGCGAACACGTCGGCGTTGTCGACTTCCACGGTCACCTGCACGATGCCTTCATGATCGCGGAGATCGATGAAGCAGACGCCGCCCTGGTTACGGGCCACGTCGGTCCAGCCGGCGAGGGTGACAGTCTGGCCAATCAGGGTCTCATCGACCAGGCCGCAGAAGTGGGTACGCATGGGGGGAAGCTCCGCTGGAGAACGCCGGCACCGGATGGGGGCCGGAAAGCCTCGTATTCTGCGGCCGAGGCCCCGGCCGGGGCAAATCCGGCCAGTCACACCGGCTTGATCGCCTCCCTCCCTATAGTCGGGCACCTACCACCGTATGGGATGCCGCCATGAAACCGCTGTCCCTGGCCAGCCTGGCCGTAACCCTCAGCCTGGGTGCGCTGGGCACCCTGGCCCTGCCCACCCCTTCCGCGCATGCGCAGAGCGGCGTGGTCCGCTGCGAAAGCCAGAACAACCGCGAACGGGTCTGCAACACCGGCTGGCGCAATGCGCAGCTGGTCCGCCAGCTGTCCGGCAGCGCCTGCGACGAAGGCCGCACCTGGGGCAGCCGTAACGGCAGCATCTGGGTCAGCAACGGCTGCCGCGCGGAGTTCGTCGAGGCCCGTGGCGGCTGGGGCGGCGGCAACGGGGGCGGCTGGGGCGGCAACAACGGCCGGCCCGGCGAGACCATCCGCTGCGAGAGTCAGAACAACCGCGAGCGCAGCTGCCCGGTCGGCTGGCGCAATGCCCGCCTGGTCCGCCAGCTGTCCGGCAGCCCTTGCGACGAAGGTCGTACCTGGGGCGTGCGCAATGGCGCGGTGTGGGTCAGCAACGGCTGCCGTGCCGAATTCGCCGAGGCGCGCGGCTGGGGCGGTGGCGGCTGGGGCGGCGGCAACAGCAACTATTCCGTCACCTGCAGCAGCAACAACAACCGCTCGCAGACCTGCGACTGGGATGAGCGCCAGGGCCGGCCGGTGCTGCAGCAGCAGTTGTCGGGCAGCGCCTGCCAGGAAGGCCGCAGCTGGGGTTACTCGCGTGGCCAGGTGTGGGTGAGCAACGGCTGCCGGGCGCGTTTCGGCACGCGGTGAGGGGTAGCGCCGGGCCATGCCCGGCGAGCGCAGTGGCGCGGTCAACTGCAGAAAACCCGCCGGGCACGGCCCGGCGCTACCGGGCTGGCTGCGCGGCCTCATCACCCCAAGGTGGCGGTGGCAGGTCGACCGGCCTGCTCAGGTCGAACTGCACGCGGAAGCGGCGGCCGTCCGGGCGCGTCAGTTCGTAGACGAACGTCTGGTCCGGATCGATCTCCATCGCCCAGGTGTTGTGGGTCGACGCCAGCATGTCGGCGCGGCGGAACATCGCCACCGAATCGGCATCGGCCGGGAACTGCTGGCGCTCGGCGGTACCGGGCGGCGTGCTGTCGCCACCGTAGAGGGTGATCGCGTCGGGGCTGCCATCTTCGTGGCGGTGGTCGTGCTTCAGCCGCAGCCCGTTCGGCGTGCGGGTCAGCACCCAGGTCCGCGAGTGGTCATCACCCACGTGGAACGGGATGCGCAGCTCATGCGCCGGGTCGGCGCAGCCACGCACATGCATGACCAGGCGCTGCCCGGCGAACGGATCCTTGCCGGTCGGTGCCGGCGAGTCCTCCACCACCTTGCCGGCGTAGGCCTGGCCGCAATGTGCAGCGATGGCGGCCATGAAGGCGTCGGCAGGTGCGGTCGCCAGATCATGGGCGACCGTATCGGAGCGCTGCGTGCACGCAGCGAGGCTGAGCAGGAGGGCGGCGGTAGTGGCAACGGCAATCGATCTCATGCCCCAACCCTAACGGCCATGGACGATGGGCGCAAACCGCGCGCCAGTCCCGCTCAGCGCTCGGCAGACGGTGCTGTCGGCAGTGCTTCGATCGCCGCCACCGGTGCGGCCTCGCCCTGACCGGCCGGCTCCTGCTCCACCGGATCAACGTCAAACGGGGTACGGAACACCAGCGAAGGCAGCAGCGTAGTCAGCGCCGCGTACAGCAACAGCGCACCGAACAGCACCGCCGGGATCTGGAAGCGCTCGCGCATGATCGCCGCCAGCACCAGGGTGAAGATCAGCGTCGGTGCCAGCGCCAGCGAGACCCGCAGGCTGCTGCGGAAGCTCTCGCCGAACATCACCCGGCGCTGCAGCCAGACCACGCCGATGCGCAGCGGCAGCACCACCAGGGTGATCACGATGCCCAGCCCCAGCGCCTCGAAGCTGAGCGCTTCGCTGGGAACTTTGGTGCCGGCGTTGAAGAAGTAGAACGGCACGAAGAACGACGCGAACAGGCGCAGCGCGTGCAGGTTCTCGTGCGAGGCCAGCAGCGGCATGCGCTGGTGCAGCAGGCGCGCGACCAGGCCGGCGATGAACGCGCCAACCAGGTAGTACACGCCCAGCAGGTAGGTGATGTAGGCCGCCACCATGCCGACCATCACCAGCAGCGAGAATTCCGAGCCGGGCGCATGCGGTGCCACCCAGCGACCCAGCGCGATGAACAGCAACGGCAGGCCGACCATCATCGCCAGCAGCGCCAGGCTGGACAGCGCCATATGCCCCGGATCGCCGGCCTGCAGCACGATGAACAACGCCGCCAGCGCCAGCAGTTCGCCGGCGATGGCCTTGCTGGTCACCCAGAACCGCTCGTCCTCGCTCAGGCCCAGCCGCGACAGCGAATCCATGATGAAGCCCGTGGACGGCGTCAGCAGCGCCAACGCCAACAGGCCAGCGGCCTGCCACGGCAGCCCCGCATAGCGCCAAGCCAGCCAGCCCACGCCGAACAGCGTGCCGGTACGGATCACCAGGTGCGCCAGCAGCGGCCACATGCCACGGCGCAGCGCCTGCAGGTCCACTTCCAGGCCGGCGAACAGGAACAGCGAGGAAATGCCCAGGGTGGCCAGCAGTCCGATCACCGCATCATGTGCCTGATCCCCCAGCCAGAGCATGCCGATGATGCCGAACAGCAGGCAGGTCAGTGGTGCGGGCAGGCTGAAGCGCTGCAGCGCGCGCGGGATCACCAGCAGCGCGAAGATCAGCAGCAGGTAGATCAACTCATGGCTCATCGGGGTCTTCCGTGGGGTTCGAACGCGCGCAGGATGCGCGCGCCGAACCGATCCGGCAACCCACGTTTGAATGACCCCGGTTACCTCACCCAATCAGTCGATCGGCGATCCGGCCCACCTGGGCCAGCACCTGGGCGCGCTGCTCGTTGCTGATCGCACTGGCCTGCAGATAGGCGGTCAGCACCCACGATGCGCCGCCTGCCCGCGGCCACAACACGGCAATATCGTTGCGCACGTCCTCGCCATTGCTGCCGGTCTTGTCGCCCACCCGCCAGCGCTTGCCCAGTCCCGCGCGCAGGCAGGCGTCACCGGTCTCGTTATCGATCAGCCAGTCGGCCAGCTGCTGCCGCGATGCCGGCTGCAGCACTTTCCCCAGCACCACACGCTGCAGCGAACCCGCCATCGCAGCCGGGGTGGTGGTGTCGCGCGGGTCGCCCTTGGCAAAGCTGTTCAGCTCCGGCTCCAGGCGGTCACTGCGGCTCACCGTATCGCCACTGGCGCGCAGGAACGCGGTCACTGCGGGCGGGCCACCGACCACGCCGAACAGTAGGTTGGCGGCGGTGTTGTCGCTGGTGATGATCGTGGCACGGCACAGATCGCGCACCGTCATGTCCTTGCCTGCATGGCGGCGGGTAACCGGTGCGTGCGAGAGCAGATCGGCCTCGCGCACCGGCACGCGGGTGTCCAGCAATGCCGGCGTGCGCTCGGCCTGGCTGAGCACGGTAGCCGCCAGCATGCTCTTGAAGGTGCTGCACATCGGGAAGCGCTCGTCCTGGCGATGACCGATGCGGCGACCGCTGGCAGTGTCCAGCAGGGTCACGCCGAGGCGTCCGGCGCAGGCCTTTTCCAGCGCGGCGAAGTCAGTGGCGGCGGTAATGGCGGCATCGGTGGGTGCGTTGGCGGTGGTCTTGCCCGCAGCACGTGCCAGCAGCGGCAGGGCAAGCGGGGAAGCCACGGCGGCACCACTGAACTGCAGGAATCGGCGACGGGCGAGCATACGGGTTCTCCTGGGGACCGCTCGATTATTGAAGCCGCTATCGGGGGCGACCAGCGCAAAAAATCAACAGGAGGCATGAAGTGAATTAATGCCTGACGTATTCAACCCCTTAATTTTCCGAAATCCATGGTTGAAGCGTTAGGATCAGCCATCACTCCAGCTCACGACTGCGCGATGTTGCACCCTACCCTGCCCCTGAACGCGCTGCGCGCCTTCGAGGCCGCCGCCCGCCACCAGAACTTCACCCGTGCCGCGCTGGAGCTGTGTGTCAGCCAGGCCGCGCTGAGCCACCAGATTCGCGGGCTTGAGGACCGGCTCGGCATCCGCCTGTTCCATCGCCTGCCGCGCGGCGTGGCGCTCACCGAAGAAGGCGCGGCGCTGTATCCGGTGCTCAACGAATCGTTTGAACGCATCTCGGCCAGCATCGCGCGTTACACCGGCGGACCTGCGCGTGAAGTGCTGACCCTGGGCGTGGTCGGCACCTTCGCCACCGGCTGGCTGCTGCCACGGCTGGCCGCGTTCGAGGCAGCGCACCCGGACATCGAGCTGCGCCTGCAGACCCACAACAACCGCATCGACCTGGCCGGCGAAGGCCTGGACCTGGCCATCCGGTTTGGTGATGGCGACTGGCAGGGCCAGGCCTGCACGGCGATCCTCGACGCGCCGTTCGCGCCGCTGTGCGCGCCGGCACTGGCGCGGCGCCTGAAACAGCCGCGCGACCTGGGCACGCTGCCGCTGCTGCGCTCCTATCGCAGCGACGAATGGCCGCGCTGGTTGCAGGCGGCAGGCGTCAGTGGCGTGGAAGCCCGCGGGCCGGTGTTTGATTCGTCATTGACAGTGGCGATGGCCGCGGTCGGCGGCGCCGGCGTGGCGCTGCTGCCGCTGCGCATGTTCGAGCAGGAGCTGGCCGAAGGCCGCCTGCTGCAGCCGTTCGGCACCACACTGGAGCTGGGACGCTACTGGCTGACGCGGCTGCGCTCGCGTGCAGAGCGCGAGCCGGCAAAGCGGTTCCGCGAGTGGCTGCAGGCACAGGGATGAAACGCAGGCGACGTGGGTAGCGCCGGGCCATGCCCGGCGGCTTTTGCGATCCGTTGCGCTCGCCGGGCATGGCCCGGCGCTACCGATGGCATCAGGACTCGAGCAGTTCCATCCAGGCGGCTTCGGCCTTTTCCAGCTGCGCGGCGGCGGTTTCGCGGTCACGGCCAAGTACCGCCATGCGCGTGGCATCGGCGTAGTTGGCCGGGTCGGCCAGCTGCCGGTCCAGCTCGGCCAGTGCACCCTCCAGCTCGGCCACCTTGGCCTCGGCCGCGGCCAGCTTGTGCGGGTTCACCGGCTTCTTCTGCACCACCTGCGCCACCGGGGCGGTCTTGACCACCACCGGCTCTTCCACCTGTTCCATGCGCGCCTTGGTGCCCTGCGCCTGAGGGCGGGTCCGCAGCCACGCGGCGTAGGCATCCAGGTCGCCATCGAACGGCTCGACCACGCCATCGGCCACGCGCCAGTAGGTATCGCAGACCAGGCCGATCAGATGGCGGTCGTGCGAGACCATCACGATCGCGCCTTCGAAGGTGGCCAATGCTTCGGCCAGCGCTTCGCGCATTTCCAGATCAAGGTGGTTGGTCGGTTCGTCCAGCAGCAGCACGTTCGGCTGCTGCCAGGCGATCAGCGCCAGCGCCAGGCGTGCGCGCTCGCCACCGGAGAAGCCGTCGACCGGCTCGAACGCGCGGTCACCGGGGAAGTTCCACTTGCCGAGGAAGTCGCGGAACGACTGGTTCGGTGCGTCCGGGGCGATCTCGCGGAAGTGCTCCATCGGCGACTGGCCTTCGTGCAGCGACTCCACCGTGTGCTGGGCGAAGTAGCCGATCTTCAGGTCCGGGTGCGCCATGCGCTCGCCGACGATCGGCGCCAGTTCACCCACCAGGGTCTTCACCAGGGTGGTCTTGCCGGCGCCGTTGGGGCCGAGCAGTCCGATGCGCTGGCCCGCTTCCAGGCCGAAGCCGACGTTGTGCAGGATCACCGCGTCCTTGCCGTAGCCGGCCTCGACGTGGTTCAGGCGGATCAGCGAGAACGGCAGCTTGGCCGGCGGCGCGAACTCGATACGGAACTCACGCTCGGCGCGCACCGCTTCGGTGCCGGCCAGCTTGGCCAGGCGCTTCATGCGGCTCTGCGCCTGCGCGGCCTTGCTGGCCTGCGCCTTGAAGCGGTCGATGAAACTCTGCAGGTGGGCACGCTCGGCCTGCTCCTTCTCGTGCGCGATCTGCTGCTGGCGCAGCTGTTCGGCGCGCTGGCGCTCGAAATCGGTGTAGCCGCCCGGGTAGAGTTTGGCGCCGCCACCGTGCAGGTGCAGGGTGTGGGTGGCCACGTTGTCGAGGAACTCGCGGTCATGCGAGATCAGCAGCAGGGTGCCCGGGTACTTCAGCAGCCACTGTTCCAGCCAGTACACCGCGTCCAGATCCAGGTGGTTGGTCGGTTCGTCCAGCAGCAGCAGGTCGCTGGGCATCATCAGCGCGCGGGCCAGGTTCAGGCGCACGCGCCAGCCGCCGGAGAACGAGGAGACCGCGCGGTGATGGGTCTCGGCCGGGAAACCAAGGCCGTGGAGCAGCTTGCCGGCGCGCGCTTCGGCGTCGTAGGCCCCCATCTCGGCCATCTTGGTGTGTGCGTTGGCCACCGCCTCCCAGTCTTCGCGCGCGGTCGCCTCGGCCTCTTCGGCCAGCACCGCGGCCACCTCGGTGTCGCCGCCCAGCACGAAGCTCAGCGCCGGGTCCGGCAGTGACGGGGTTTCCTGGGCCACGCTGGCGATACGGACCTTGCCGGGCAGGTCGACGTCACCCTTGTCGGCCTCCAGCTCGCCCTTCACCGCCGCGAACAGGCTGGACTTGCCAGCACCGTTGCGGCCGACCACACCTACCCGGTAACCGGCGTGCAGGGTCAGGTCGACATTGGACAACAGCAGCCGCTCGCCGCGGCGCAAGGCGAAATTACGAAGGGAGATCATCGGGGGAGGGGTCCATATAACCGGATGGAATGTGCTGGTGAGCACTGTTCCTGCGACGTAATTCTAGCGTTAACGAATACTTGACGCGCCCCGGGATGCGCAGTGGCCGACGTTCCTCTCTCCCACGTCCCCGCCGCGTGCGTCCCGGGTCTCCTCCCGCCGATGCCTGTCCGGGCTAAATGGTTGCTGCTGCAACGTTTTTTCCGATGACCGGCATTTGACAGGCACTGAATATCCCGTTAATTGCTGTATTGCGCACCGCAACAACCGCCGTCCGCCTCACCCCCGTGATGTCGATTCCGGTGCCGCCCCCGCCAACCGGAGCCCCATCCCGATGACCCGCAAGACCAGCCTGATCGCCGCCGCCGTCGCTGTCGCACTCGGTGGCTCTCCGTTCGGTGCCGCTGCCCAGCAGGCCGGCACCGCCGCCAACACCCTGGACACGGTGATCGTCACCGGCACCCGCGTGGCCGACCGCACGGTCGCCGAATCGCAGTCGCCGATCGACATCATCACCCCTGAAGTGCTGCAGTCCACCGGCACCAGTGAGCTGGCCACCGCACTGTCGCGCGCCCTGCCCTCGCTGAACTTCCCGCGCCCGGCCTTGACCGACGGCACCAGTGGCGTGCGCCCGGCGCAGCTGCGCGGCCTGTCGCCGGACCAGGTGCTGGTGCTGGTCAACGGCAAGCGCCGCCACACCTCGGCGATGATCAACGTCAACGGCAGCATCGGCCGTGGCTCGTCGGCGGTGGACATCAATGCGATCCCGATCGCCGCCATCGAGCGCGTGGAAGTGCTGCGCGACGGTGCGTCGGCACAGTACGGCTCGGACGCCATTGCAGGCGTCATCAACATCGTGCTCAAGGGCAGCGGCCGTGGCGGCAGCCTGGCCGTGGACTACGGCCAGTACTCGGCCGGTGACGGCAACAAGTACCAGCTCTCCGGCGATACCGGCGTCGAGTTCGGCAACGGCCGTGGTCGCGTGCACGTGGCTGGCCAGATCAGCCAGCAGGACGAGAGCAACCGCGCCGGCCCGTACCGCGGCACCACGCCGAACACCGGCAACTTCCCCAGCATCGGCCAGAAGACCTTCATCGTCGGCGACCCGCGCGTGGATGCCACCGCCGCCTCGGCCAACGCCAGCTTCGACTTCAGCGACCACGTGACCGGCTACGCCAGCGCGCTGCTCAGCAACCGCGACATCACCTCGTTCGCGTTCTACCGTTCGCGCAACCACAGCGGGCAGAGCGCGCTGCTGGCGCAGACCTACCCGGACGGCTACGTGCCGGAGATCAACCAGTACTCCAAGGACCGCTCGCTGGTGGCCGGGGTCAAGGGCAACACCGACAACGGCTGGACCTGGGACCTGAGCCTGAACCACGGCGAGAACACCCTCGACTTCCACACCCGCAACAGCATCAACTACAGCCTCGGCGCCACCAGCCCGCGCTCGTTCTACGACGGCACGCTGAAGTACCAACAGGACATCTTCAATGCCGACCTGACCAAGTCACTGGACTGGGGCCTGGCCTACCCGGTCACGCTGTCCTTCGGTGGTGAGTACCGCAAGGAAAAGTGGGACCAGAACCCGGGCGAGCTGAACTCGTACACCGGCAGCGGCGCGCAGGGCTTCGCGGGCTTCACCCCGACCAATGAAGTGCATGCCGACCGCCACAACTACGCGGTCTATGCCGGCCTGGAAGCGGACCTGACCGAGAAGTTCTCGGCCGGCATCACCGGCCGCTACGAGGACTACTCGGACTTCGGCGACCGCTTCTCCGGCAAGCTGTCGGCGCGCTATGCATTCACCGACAAGGTCGCGCTGCGTGCCACCGCCTCCAGCGGTTTCCGCGCGCCCTCGCTGGCGCAGCAGGGCTACCAGGCGGTGACCAGCCAGTTCCTCAATGGCGTGTTCGTCGAGCGTGGCACCTTCCCGACCACCAGCCCGGCCGCGCAGGCGCTGGGCGCCTCGCCGTTGAAGGCCGAAACCTCCACCTCCTACAGCCTGGGCCTGGTGCTGCAGCCGGTCGACCGCCTGTACATCACCGTCGACGCGTACCAGATCGACATTGATGACCGCATCGCGCTGTCGTCCAGCATCACCACCAACGCCGCCACCAGCGCACTGCTGGGCACCCTGGGCCTGCCGCAGGTGACCGCGTTCTCGTACTTCACCAACGGCCTGGATACGCGCACCCGCGGCGTCGACTTCGTGTCCAGCTATACGGTGCCGTTCAGCGCCAGCAGCCTGGAGCTGACCGCCGCCTACAGCTACAACGACACCGAAGTGCGCCGCGTGGGCGGCACGCCGGCGGTGTTTGGCACGCTGGGCCTGACCCAGTCACTGATCGGCCGAGATGAGATCGGCCGCATCGAGGACAGCTACCCGCGCGACAAGGCGATCCTGAGTGGCACCTGGCGTTCGGATCACTGGGAACTGGGCCTGGCCGCAACCCGCTACGGCAAGTTCACCGTGCGCAACTCGGCCACCGCGCTGCGCGACCAGACCTACGGCGATGCCTGGGTGGTGGATGCCTCGGCCAGCTACAAGCCGAGCAGCAACTGGACCCTGACCGTGGGCGCCGACAACCTGCTGGACAAGTACCCGGACCGCACCGAAGACCTGCAGAACTCCACCTTCGGCATGCTGCCCTACAGCAACTACTCGCCGTTCGGCTTCAACGGCGCGTATGTGTACGGGCGGATCAAGTACACCTGGTAAGCGGTAGTGCCGGCCGCTGGCCGGTATACCCTCGCCACATCTCTCACACCCGCCGGAGTGATCCGGCGGGTGTTTTGTTATGTGCTGCGGGCAAGATCAGCCGCGCGGCTGGCAATTGGACGTGCGATGACCTTCTACGATCACACGGACAGACTCGAGACAGTTGTCCAGACTGTCAAAATTCACGCTCACTTGAAGACCAGGGAGCATCCAGCTCGCGCTGCCAAATGTCTGTTATCGTGCCAACGACTGGCCCTTTGGCCAATGCGCTCTTCGAGAATGGACGGCGGATCATCGAACTGAAGACCGAATGGCAGCGACCCAGCCCAGGCTCTTGAGTTTCCCAATCGATCGCGGATGAAACTGATACCCGTGCATACCGGATGGCCACCGGGCGTGCCCCGCTTGCTGTCGAAGTAAAGGATGAAGCCATGCTCGTCGGCTCTATCGACGACCTCCCTGCTCGACTCCGCCATCAGACTCGCAAGACCAAACTCCCGGAACACTGCCCGGAAATCAGCATCCTCGGTCGATCTGCCGAGGACAGCGAGCACCTGCTCCGCTGAAGGGTACTCGCGCATTGCCGGTGCGCAAGCCAATGGACGCATGGGAATTCCCAAGCTGATATCAAAGATCCCACACGCTCCTGCCTGCTTGATGCATCCAGCCTGATACGTCAGACGGATGCGGTAGTCAGGCAACCACCACGCGTCACGCCTGCCGGCGTGCAAGCTGTCTCCGAAGCCCGCCGTGGCGAGCCTCTCGCGAGCTGTCGTCCTGTCGTCCTCCCATTGCAGGCCAAACGGCAGATCGCCTTCGTACCTGCGCATGACATCTGGAATGCCTGCCGTCACCGCAACGTTGGTGAAGATCAGCTCACCGCTCTTACCGTGCGAAGCAACGGATCGCCCGTTCCAGTAGTTGCGCTCGCTGAAGGAGAACAGCATGCCCTGCCCGCTCACACGCAGAATCGCCTCGTAAGGGCTTTTTGCAGGATGGGCCAGCTCTGGCCTTCGCCTGACGCCAAGCGATTGCAGCACCGTTGTGACGGCTGGGTCAGTGGCGTTTCTGCCAAACAGCGCTGTTACTGCCTGGATGTGCACCATATTTGTTGGAAGAATCATGGAAGCCCCACTGTCCATTCGAGCGGGTTGCGCATACGCCGCGATTACGCTTGGCTATGAGTACGGTCCACCGGAATGCCAACGGATACGCAGCGAATCGAATCTCCGGGACCGGAAAAATCCACCGTAAGCTCCAGACCGCTGACCCACCAGATATCCACTTCTCCAGAAAAGCCCATCTCGACAGCGTTTCCTGCACCCAGAACGGCAAGTCGCTCCCTGACATGTGGACGCAGCATGGAAAAGCTCACTCCGTGGGGTAAAGACCCAGCGTAGGCCCGCTTGTTTTTCCTGACTCCCCAGAAGATCGCGTCGGTCAGCACCCATGGGCCATCGTCCAGATCGTGATACGGAATGTCCTTCAGTAGTCCGATGTCCTTGAATTCCAACTGCAGCGAACCCTCGCTGTCGGTCCATATTCGCCTTCCGGCCAAGTTGAACGGATAGCGACGGAAGTCGACCTCGCCGATTTCCAGTTCAAGGAGCAACCGGGACATGGAAGCAGAACTCGTGTCCTGGCCTACCGCCTGAATCACTACGTCAATGTCGGGAAGCTTCATGCGGTCATCCACCCCTGCAGTCTGAAGAGAGCAGGCCCCGCCTGGTTGGCAAGCAGAAGGGGCAATGAGCACATGGTGACGCGTGCGGGGCTCGGGAAAACTTCGGCCAGACCTCAGGCGTCCTGCCCAGAACGCGCGCCACCAGAATGACTTCCCACCCTCGTATATCATTGGATCGACTGAAAACCTTGGCGCACAGGAGCAAAGGGTCCTGCGATGGCACCGCCGCGTATCGAACCCATCCCCTTCCCGTGCCTTTCTCGGGTGGCGTCGGCCTGCCTGCGGTTCACGGTCCAGAGCCACTGGCCACCCCAAATAGGTCCGATCCCGACAGCGCCACCCTCGATCGCGCCGCACACGCCAGGCCGGACGCCGACCACTGATGGCTCCGCCCACGCAACGATCCGATACGCTGGCCCGGTTTGCCGTATGTGGCCGCATCGGTGAAAATCGGGGCATTCCCCCGATTTCCTGCGAGTGCCGATGCACCATGACACCGACCTGATCAACATCGTGGCCGTTGGCCTGGGGCTCGCCTTCATCTTCGGCGCGCTGGCCAACAAGCTCCGCTTGTCTCCCCTGGTCGGTTACCTGGTTGCTGGCATCTGCGTAGGCCCGTTCACCCCCGGCTTCGTCGCCGACCAGGCGCTGGCCAACCAGCTGGCCGAACTGGGCGTGATGCTGCTGATGTTCGGCGTCGGCCTGCACTTCTCGCTGAAGGACCTGATGGCGGTCAAGGCCATCGCCATCCCCGGTGCCATCGGCCAGATCGCGGTGGCCACCCTGCTCGGCTGGGGCGTGGCCTCGCTGATGGGCTGGCCCGCCATCCATGGCGTCATCTTCGGTTTCTCGCTAGCCACCGCCAGTACCGTGGTGCTGCTGCGGGCGATGGAGGAACGCCGTCTGCTGGAGACCATGCGCGGCAAGATCGCGGTCGGCTGGCTGATCGTGGAAGACCTGGCCTGTGTGCTGGCACTGGTGATGATGCCGGTGATGGCCGGTGTGTTCGGCCCCGACGCGGCCAAGGAGTCGCACTCGCTCGGCAGCGTGCTGGCCGACATCGGCTGGACCTTCGTGCAGCTGGGCCTGTTCGTGGCGGTGATGCTGGTGGTCGGGCGCCGGGTCATCCCGTGGATCCTCGAACGTATCGCCGGTACCGGCTCGCGCGAGCTGTTCACTCTGTCCGTGCTGGCGATCGCGCTGGGCGTGGCGTTCGGCTCGGCGATGCTGTTCGGCGTCTCGTTCGCGCTGGGCGCGTTCTTCGCTGGCATGCTGCTCAACGAATCAGAACTGAGCCACAAGGCCGCGCATGATTCGCTGCCGCTGCGCGATGCGTTCGCGGTGTTGTTCTTTGTGTCGGTCGGCATGCTGTTCGACCCCAACATCATCGTGCAGCACCCGTGGCAGGTGCTGGCCACGGTGCTGATCATCATGTTCGGCAAGTCGGCCGCCGCGTTCTTCATCGTGCGTGCGTTCGGCCACCCGACCAGCACCGCGCTGACCATCTCGGCCAGCCTGGCGCAGATCGGCGAGTTCGCCTTCATCATCGCCGGCCTCGGCGTGGCGCTGCAGATCCTGCCGAAGGAAGGCCAGTCGCTGGTGCTGGCCGGTGCGCTGGTGTCGATCATGCTCAACCCACTGGTGTTCGGCCTGCTCGACCGTTGGCAGGCCAAGCAGGAGCAGTCCCCGCAGGCACCCGAGCCGCCTGAAGCCATCGGCCCGTCACGGGACCTGCATGACCACGCCATCGTGATCGGCTATGGCCGGGTCGGCAGCGAACTGGCGCAGGTGCTGAGCGACCGTGGCGTGCCGGTGCTGGTGATCGATGACAACAAAGAGCACGTCGAGCAGGCGCACGCCAAGGGCCTGGCAGCGATCCGTGGAAGCGCCGCCGCCGACCGGGTGCTGGCCGAGGCCCATCCGGAGCTGGCCAAGATCGCAGTGCTGGCGATCCCACAGCCGCTGGAAGCCGGCGAGGCACTGGCCAAGCTGCGTGCGATCAACCCGGACCTGACCCTGCTGGCGCGCGCGCACAGCGATGCGGAAGTGAAGCATCTGCTGGAACACGGTGCCGATGGCACGGTGATGGCCGAACGTGAGCTGGCTTACTCGCTGGCGGAGATGATCATGTCCACACCGCCGTACCGGAATCTGGGGCAGCACAGTATCCCGGTGGTGTGAGAAGTGTGCTTGCGGCAGGGCTTGCAGCCCGGCACCTGCTGAAGCAACTTCAACTGCAACGGCAAAAGCAAAAGCAGGCATTCCGTGGGATGGCGGGGTGGGTCCGCCTTCGACAGTTCCCCGCTGCTGTTGGTGCATTGGGTCAAATCCGTTTTCCGCAGGAAAACGGATCTGACCCCGGAAACAAAAAAATCCCCGGTCGACCCGCATCGACCGGGGATCTGGATCGCCACGTTGCCACGCCTTGGAGAGGCAGTTCCACCGTAGCGCATCGCGCCACCGGTGGTGATCGCCTGTGGCGATATGCACCAAGCGCGCGGCTATCAGGCTGCGGCCAGGGCCTGCTCCAGGTCGGCGCGCAGGTCGCCGATGTGCTCGATGCCGATCGACAGCCGCACGGTGTCTTCACTGACGCCGGCCTTGGCCAGTTCCGCCGCATCCAACTGGCGGTGGGTGGTCGAGGCCGGATGGGTGGCCAGTGACTTCGCATCGCCCAGGTTGACCAGGCGGGTGAACAATTTCAGCGCGTCAAGGAAACGTGCGCCTGCCTCGCGCCCGCCCGGCAGGCCGAAGGTCAGCACGCCCGAGCCGTGCCCACCCAGATAGCGCTGCGCGGCGGCGTGCTCGGGGTCGTCGGCCAGTCCGGCGTAACGCACCCAGGCGACCTTGTCGTGCGCCTTCAGGAACTGCGCGACGGCCAGTGCATTGGCGTTGATGCGTTCCATGCGCAGGGCCAGGGTCTCGATGCCCTGCAGGATCAGGAACGCATTGAACGGCGACAACGCGGCACCGGTATTGCGCAGCGGGACCACCCGCGCGCGCCCGATGTAGGCCGCCGGCCCCAGTGCTTCGGTATAGACCACGCCGTGGTAACTGGGGTCGGGTTGGTTGAGGCGGGCGAAACGCTTCGGCTGCGCCGCCCAGTCGAAGCGGCCGGAGTCGATGATGGCACCGCCGAGGCTGGTGCCGTGGCCGCCCAGGTACTTGGTCAGCGAATGCACCACGATGTCGGCGCCGTGCTCGAATGGGCGCAGCAGGAACGGCGTGGCCACGGTGTTGTCGACGATCAGGGGCACGCCAGCGGCATGCGCGACCTCCGCAATCGCAGCGATGTCGGTGACGTTGCCACGCGGGTTGCCGATGGATTCGACGAACACCGCCTTGGTGCGCTCGTCGATCAGCGCGGCGAACGCAGAAGGATCAGCCGGATCAGCAAAGCGCGCTTGGATGCCGTACTGCGGCAGCGTGTGCGCCAGCAGGTTGAGGCTGCCGCCATACAGCGCGCTGGAGGCGACGATGTTGTCGCCGGCCTCTGCAATGGTCTGGATGGCATAGGTGATCGCGGCCTGCCCCGAGGCCAGCGCCAGCGCACCGATGCCGCCTTCCAGCGCAGCCAGGCGCTGCTCCAGTACGTCGGTGGTGGGGTTCATGATGCGGGTATAGATGTTGCCGGGCACCTTCAGGTCGAACAGGTCGGCGCCATGCTGGGTGTCATCGAAGGCATACGCCACCGTCTGGTAGATCGGCACCGCCACCGCGCGGGTGGTCGGGTCGGGACGGTAGCCGCCGTGCACGGCCAGGGTTTCCAGTTGCCACTGCGGGTCGCTCATCGGGCCAGGCTCCATCCGGGGAAACCGCCACCATAGGCCAGCCGTCGCCCGCCGCTGAAAGCTGCTGGCGATGACGCCCATACCGGGGGTTATCAGGTTGGCCGCGATTCAGGCAGCGGTCACGGGGCGTTGATAGGCTTCGCCGCCGGGCGCTCCTGCCCGGGCACGGAGGCCTCACGCGCATGCAGCCATCCCCCTGGACACCCACCGCCAACGGTACTCCGACGCAGGTCCTGCTGGTGGAGGACGACCGTCGCCTGGCCGAACTGGTCAGCGACTATCTCCACGAACATGGTTTCGCCGTGCAGCATGTGGCGCGCGGTGACCTTGCCGGCGCGGCCTGCCGCCAGCATGCGCCCGAGCTGGTGGTACTGGACCTGATGCTGCCCGGCCTCGGCGGCATCGACGTGTGCCGACAGATCCGCAGTTTCTCCGACGTGCCGATCCTGATGCTGACCGCCTGCGAAGACGACATCGAGCAGGTGCTGGGCCTGGAGTCGGGTGCCGATGACTATGTGCACAAGCCGATCGAACCGCGCCTGCTGCTGGCGCGCCTGCGCGCGCTGCTGCGCCGCCGCCACGGCAGCAGCAACACTGGCACGCCCTGCCGGCTGATGCATGGTGAACTGCTGATCGACCGCATGCAGCGCGAGGTGCATCTGCATGGCCAGCCGGTAGACATGGGCACCACCGAATTCGAGATCCTGTGGCTGCTGGCCAGCCAGCCGGGGCAGATCCTGTCGCGCCACCAGATCCTGCAGGCGGTGCGCGGCATCGGCTTCGACGGCCTGGACCGCAGTGTCGATGTCAGCATCGGCAAGCTGCGCCGCAAGCTGGGCGATGACGCGCGCGAGCCGCGGCGGATCAAGACCGTGTGGGGCCGCGGCTACCAGTTCAACCCGTCGGCCTGGACCGCATGAAGCGGCTGTTCCTGTGGCTGTGGTTCATCACGGGTGCCTGCTTCCTGGTGTCGGTGTTCTTCCTCAACCACATCCTGGATGGCATCTACACGCCCGTGCAGGATCGCGTCTTCGTCCAGCAGGTGCGTGGTCAGGTGTACGCCCTGCGCAGTGGCCTGGCCGGCCTGGATGCCGACCAGCAGCGTGAGCGCCTGCAGCAGTGGCAGCCACACTACGGCATCGCCCTGACCCTGCTCGACAAACCTCCAGCACTCGACGCGCAGGAACAGGTGGCCGTGAAGGCCGATGGTTTCATCGTGCGCGATCAATACCAGCAGGTCCTGCTGCCCATCGAGGGCAGCGATGGCCGCTGGCTGCACCTGCGCCTGCCTGGCGCGGTGCAGATGACGACGTACATGACCATCGCCGCCTACCTCAGCATCCTGCTGCTGGTGGGCGCCAGCCTGTACGCGTGGGTGCGCCTGCTCTGGCGCGACCTGGAAGCGCTGCGCCTGCACGCCGACCGCATCGGCGCTGGCGATCTGCAGGCACGTGCGCAGGTCTCGCCACGCTCGCAGATCCGGGTCATCGTCGACCACTCCAACCGCATGGCGGCACGCGTGGCCGAACTGGTGCAGCGCCAGCGCGACCTGACCCATGCGATCTCGCATGAGCTGCGCACGCCGATCGCGCGCGTGGCCTTCGGCCTGGACCTGATGCAGGACAGCGACGATCACGAACGCCGTGCACGGCTGGCACAGGGGCTGCACGGCGATCTGGCCGAGCTCAACCGGCTGGTCAGCGAACTGCTGGCGTATGAGCGCCTGGAGCATCCCAGCGAAGGCGAGCCGATGCAGCGCATCGAAGCCAACGACTGGCTGCAGGCCTGTCTGGCCGATGCACGCCGTGATGCCGAACGCGCCGGCGTGGTCCTGCGCGTGCAACCCAGTGCATTGCCACGGGTGGATGCCGAGCCGCGCCTGCTGCAGCTGGCACTCAGCAACCTGGTCGGCAATGCGCTGCGCCATGCGCGCTCGCAGGTGGAAGTCTCGCTGGTCGGTGTCGGTGGCCGCGCCTGCCTGCGCGTGGATGACGATGGCCCCGGCATCGCCGAAGCCGATCGGGAGAAGGTGATGCGCCCGTTCACCCGCCTGGATGACAGCCGCAGCCGCGATACCGGCGGCTTCGGCCTGGGCCTGGCCATTGTCAGCCGCATTGCCGTCCGCCACGGCGGCGAGCTTCGCATCAGCCGCGCCACGTTGGGCGGCGCACGCCTGGAAATGCACTGGCCGCTGGCTGCCAGCTGAACGCCCACGGGCGCAATTACAGTTGATTACAACTCCCGCACAACTGCGGACGGATCGGTCGCCGGCGTATCGCCACGCTAGCGACCCTGCAGCACGCGCCGGATGCGCGCGCTGCCTTCCTCCCATTGTCGAGAGTTTCCATGTCCCAGCTTCGCCGTTCCCCCGCCCTGCTCCACCTGGCCCTGTTGCCGCTGTTCGCCGCACCGATCGCCCACGCCAGGGATGACCACTGGACCTTCGAGCTCGCTGCCGGCGGTGGCGTGGCGCCGCGCTACAGCGGCAGCGAGGAGTATCGTGCGACGCCGTCGTTGTCCTTTGATGTCACCTCGCCGGGTGGATGGTTTCTGGGCACCAGTGGCATTGGCTGGGGCACCTCCATCGGCGAGCACACCCGCGTGCGCGCGTATGTCGGCGCCAGCGGCATCCGCAAGGAAAAGGACTCGCTGCTCGGCGGTTCCGACTTCCTGCGCGGCATGGGTGATATCGATACCCGTCCCCTGGTCGGCGTCTCGGCTGGTTATACGCTGGGCGAAGCCGTGCTGAGCGGCTCCTGGCAGTTCACCCGCAAAGACGAGGACAAGGCCGAGAACGGCCTGGCCACCCAGCAGGTGCACTTGAACCTGAGCATGCCGCTGTTCGACCTGGCCGGCGGCGTGGTCAGCGGCAGCGTGTCCACCGACTACGGCAACCGCGGTTACATGCAGACCTGGTACGGCGTCAGCCCGGAACAGGCTGCGCGTACCGGCTTTGCCGAGCACAAGCCAAAGGCCGGCCTGGTCAGTGCCGGTGTCGGCCTGAAGTGGAGCCACCGCGTGGGCCGCAACGGCAACTGGTACATCTCGGCCGAAGGCACGCGCCTGCTCGGTGATGCCGCCGACAGCCCGATCGTGCAGAAGGCGAACCAGTTCGGCTTGATGAGCGGCTATACGCACCGCTTCTGATGCATGAAGGGCGCCGCTGGGCGCCCTCTTCTGCTGCGATCAGCGGCAGGCCGGGGCGTCGCCGCTGCCGCACAAGCCAACCTCGCGCAGCCAGCCGATCCACTGCACGACGTCGTCCTTCTCCGGTTCGGCGCGGAACGACTTCTGCACGGTGTGGAAGCCCTGCCTGCCCTGCATGCCCTTGATCCAGGTGAACTCCGGTTTGCCGGTGCCGGGGTTCAGCGGGCAACTGAGCATCAGCAGCGCGAATGGCCGTCCGCCCTCCTCGCCTTCGCGGATCCAGTGGCTCTGCGCAGCCGGACAGGCCATGCGCCACCCCGCCTCGATGATGCCGAGGAACTCGCGCGGACTCACATGGCCACTGTTCGGCGCATCATTGACGGTAACCATGTCGGTCCAGTCCTGCACGGTCTGGCCCTGCGGCACGTACTCGGTGATGCGGTTGCCTTGTGCGTCGGTGCTCTGGTGGGCCTGCTGGTAACCCTTCATCGGCGGCAGCTGGACCTGTTCGACGGCTGCGGCGTGTCCAGCAACTGCAGCGAGCGCCAGCGCCAGCGCAAGCGCCAGCGCCACGCAGAGTGAAACCCTGCGGGTAACGTCCATGCGGTTCTCCTCGTCCTTGCGAAAGTAAAACGGGATCATTGTGCCTTGCTGAGGCGTTGGTGGCGCGCCAGCCATGGCAGGCGCGCCACCGGTTCAGGCCTTGGCGAAGACCAAATGCCCACCCTCATTGCCGACTTCGATGGTGTCACCGTTGACGAACGCGCCGGACAGGATCTGCTGCGCCAGCGGATTCTCCAGCTGCGACTGGATCGCGCGCTTCAGCGGGCGCGCGCCATATACCGGATCGAAGCCGACGTTGCCGAGCAAATCGAACGCCGCATCGGAGACCGACAGCTTCAACCCGCGCTCGGCCAGGCGCTTCTCCAGCCCGCGCATCTGGATGCGCGCGATCTGCTTGATCTGCTGCTTGTCCAGCGGGTGGAACACCACGATGTCGTCCAGGCGGTTGATGAACTCCGGACGGAAGTGCGCCTGCACCACGCCCATCACCGCCGCCTTCATCTGCGTGTAGGCCTCCGGACTGTCGTCGGCGCTCATGTCCTGGATCTGGTGCGAGCCCAGGTTCGAGGTCATCACGATGACGGTGTTGCGGAAGTCCACGGTGCGGCCCTGGCCGTCGGTCAGGCGGCCATCGTCCAGCACCTGCAGCAGGATGTTGAACACATCCGGGTGAGCCTTCTCCACTTCGTCCAGCAGGATCAGCGAGTACGGGCGACGACGCACGGCCTCGGTCAGGTAGCCGCCTTCCTCGTAGCCGACATAGCCCGGAGGCGCACCGATCAGGCGCGCGACGCTGTGCTTCTCCATGAACTCGCTCATGTCGATGCGGATCATCGCGTCGGCACTGTCGAACAGGAATTCGGCCAGCGACTTGCACAGCTCGGTCTTGCCGACGCCGGTCGGGCCGAGGAACAGGAACGAGCCGGCCGGACGGTTCGGATCGGACAGGCCTGCACGCGAGCGGCGCACGGCATCGGAGACGACCTTGATCGCTTCCTCCTGGCCGACCACGCGGTTGTGCAGCACCTCTTCCATGCGCAGCAGCTTGTCGCGCTCGCCTTCGAGCATCTTGTTGACCGGGATGCCGGTCCAGCGCGAAACGACCTCGGCGATCTCCTCGTCGGTCACGCGGTCCTGCACCAGCTTGAAGTCCTTGTGCTCTGCTTCCTGGGCCGCGGCCAGCTGCTTTTCCAGCTGCGGCAACAGGCCGTACTGGATCTCGCTCATCTTGGCGAAATCCTGGCGGCGCTGCGCGGCCTCCAGCTCCAGCTTGGCCTGCTCGACCTGTTCCTTGATCTTGGTTGCGCCCTGCAGCGCGGCCTTCTCCGACTTCCAGATTTCATTGAGATCGGAGAACTCGCGCTCCAGCGCATCGATGTCCTTCTCCAGATCGGCCAAGCGCTGCCGCGAGGCTTCGTCCTTCTCCTTTTTCAGCATCTCGCGCTGGATCTTCAGCTGGATCACCCGGCGTTCCAGGCGATCCAGCTCCTCCGGCTTGGAGTCGATCTCCATGCGCAGGCGTGAGGCGGCTTCGTCCATCAGGTCGATGGCCTTGTCCGGCAGCTGGCGGTCGGTGATGTAGCGGTTGGACAGCGTGGCTGCAGCCACGATGGCCGGGTCGGTGATTTCCACACCGTGGTGCACGGCGTACTTTTCCTTCAGCCCGCGCAGGATCGCGATGGTGTCCTCCACCGACGGCTCGCCCACGAACACCTTCTGGAAGCGGCGCTCCAGCGCAGCGTCCTTCTCGATGTACTTGCGGTATTCGTCCAGCGTGGTGGCGCCGATGCAGTGCAGCTCGCCTCGCGCCAGCGCTGGCTTCAGCATGTTGCCGGCATCCATCGCGCCATCGGCCTTGCCGGCACCGACCATGGTGTGCAGTTCGTCAATGAACAGGATGATCTGGCCTTCGTTCTTGGCCAGGTCGTTGAGCACGCCCTTCAGGCGTTCCTCGAATTCACCGCGGAACTTGGCACCGGCGATCAGCGCGCCCATGTCCAGCGACAGCACGCGCTTGCCGCGCAGGCCTTCGGGTACTTCGTCGTTGATAATGCGCTGGGCCAGCCCTTCGACGATCGCGGTCTTGCCCACGCCGGGCTCGCCGATCAGCACCGGGTTGTTCTTGGTCCGGCGCTGCAGCACCTGGATGGTGCGGCGGATTTCCTCGTCGCGGCCGATCACCGGGTCGAGCTTGCCGCTCTCGGCGCGCGCGGTCAGGTCGATGGTGTACTTCTCCAGCGCCTGCCGCTGCTCCTCGGCATTCTCCGACTGCACGTTCTCGCCGCCGCGCAGCTTGTCGATGGCCGCCTGCAGGCGGGTCTTGTCGGCACCGGCGGCGCGCAGCGCCATGCCCAGCGTGCCACCATCCTCCAGCGCCGCCAGCACGAACCACTCGCTGGCGATGAAGGCGTCACCGTGCTGCTGGGCCAGCTTGTCGGTCTGGTTCAGCAGGCGCCCCAGATCGTTGCCCATCGAGACGTTGCCGGCCTGGCCGGATACCTTGGGCAGTGCGTCCAGCGCCTCGGTCAGGCGCTCGCGCAGGACCGGTACGTTCACCCCGGCCTGGGCCAGCAGCGGGCGCGTGCTGCCGCCCTGCTGGTCCAGCAGCGCGCTGAACAGGTGAACCGGTTCGATGATGCTGTTGTCGCGGCCCACGGCCAGCGACTGTGCGTCTGCCAGCGCCTGCTGGAAACGCGAGGTGAGCTTGTCCATCCGCATTGCGAATCCTCATCGGTCATCAGGGCCGGCCCGCGCCGGCGATGCTGGGAAGATGCGGTTGCCCCACCCCGTTTCAAGGGTGGCTGCGACTGCACCCCGGGGCCAGTCAGCCTGCGGCCAGCATGCCGGAACGAGTGTGGTCGGCGCGTTGATCCCGATCAGTTCGGCGCAGTGGACCGGTTCAGCGGGTGATCGCAGAGCGGAGCGCCCGCAGCTGCTGCTTGATCGCCCGCGCCTGTGCAGGATCCATGCGTAGCAGGGCCTTCTGCCCGATCGAGCGTGACTGCAGGGTGGGATCGACGAAGCGGTAACGGCCGCGCTCGTCGCGCTGCACCAGAGGCGCCTGGGCCAGTTCCGGGGTATCAAGCAGATGATCGATCACCGTGACCAGGCGATCATTGAAATATCCGTCGGGCCGGCCCAGGTCGACGTAGGCCTGCTGGATCAACGGATAGAAGCGCTTGTAGGCCGTTGCCGTTGCTGCCGGATCCAGCGCGGTGAAGGCCTGCACATAGGGCGCATAGCGCGCCGCGTTGCTGGCGGCGGTGCGATCACCGCCTTCGCCGGGCTCGACCTGGAGGTCGCCCGGCAGCGGCCGTGCGGCCAGCGCAGTGGGCGGCACGCTGGGCCTGTCCAGGTTGTCGACCTGGGTGACCAGGCGCTGGATCAGGTGATCGCGCAGCAGCAGGGTCATCGGGCCCTCGCCCTGGAACAGCTGGCTCAATGCGCCCCAGGCAGCCGCATCACTGTCGGCCAACTTGGGCAGCGCCGGGTCAGCGGCGGCCTCGGTGTCCAGCGGATGCCTGATCGGCGGCGGTGCTGGCGCGGGGTCCGCGGCCGCCTGCGGTTGCGGCGGTGCGCTGGTGCTGGCGGGGGTTGACTGCACCGGCACCGAAACACCGTCTGCCAGGTGCCTCAGCTGATCGCGGAACAACCAACCGCCCGCGCCGCCGATCACCACCACACCCAGCACCCACGGCCATACCGCCTTTGCACTCTGCATGATGCAGCACCTCGTTTCACACGCATGGAGAAGGTGTGACCCCACCGATTGCAGCCGGTTCCCCGCCTGTTCCGCTGCCGTTCGGGTTGAGACCTGCAGCAGAGCCGCGCTCACGCCTGCTTTGCATGCTCCGCGCGACGCTGTGGGTCTTTTCCTGTGGAGGCACCGCCATGCAGTACGCGCTGTACTACTGGACCGGCATTCAGGGCCGTGGCGAGTTCGTGCGGCTGGCGTTGGAAGATGCCGGCGCCGACTACATCGACATGGCACGGGTGCACGGCGATGCGGTGATGCAGCCGTTTCTCGATGGCAGCAGTGAAGGGGCACAGCCCTTCGCGCCGCCGTTCCTGAAGGCCGGCCGCCAGGTCATCGCGCAGGCCGCGGCGATCCTGGATTTCCTCGGTCCGACGCTGGACCTGGTGCCACAGGCGGCCTCGCGGCGGATGCAGGCGTTGCAACTGCAGCTGACCATCGCCGACCTGGTGGCCGAGGTGCATGACACTCACCATCCGATTGCCGCATCGAAGTACTACGAAGCGCAGAAGACCGAGGCCAAGGCACGTGCCGCGTCGCTGCGCAGCGAGCGCCTGCCGAAGTTCCTGGACTACTTCGAACGGGTGCTGGCCGCCAACGGTGGCCGCCATGCACTGCGCGAGCATTCGTACGTGGATCTGTCGCTGTTCCAGCTACTGAGTGGGCTGGACTACATGTTTCCACGCCGCATGCAGGCACTGGCGTCCACCCTGCCCCTGCTGCGCGCGCTGCAGGCGCGGGTGGCGAAGCGGCCGAACATCGCCGCCTATCTGGCCTCGGAACGACGTCTGGCGTTCAACACGAATGGCATCTTCCGCCACTACCCGGAGCTGGACGCCGAACGGTAGTGCCGGCCGCTGGCCGGCAGAGCGCGCTGTAAGCATTAGCCGCCTGCAACACGCCCCTGTAGGGCCGAGCCATGCTCGGCTCAGAGCAGCCGAGCGCAGGCTCGGCTCTACAGAGCACCAGAAGTGGAAGGAGCGGTAGCGCCGGGCCATGCCCGGCGTCACCGGTCAATGATCGGTGCGATCAGCCAGCGGTTGCACCGGCTGCTTCTGCAGCGACAGCAGGCCCAGCAGCACCGCCAGGGCCACGTAGGCGCCGGCAAACTGCAAACTGATGATGCGCGCCAATCCTTCCAGGTCCCACGGCAGGTAGATGCCGCCGCGCGGATCCACCGAGTGGATCAGCCCGAACAGTGTCAGCAACGCAGCCACCAGCAGGAACCCGCAGGCACGGCGCAGGCGGCCATCGACCATCGCCGCCACCGCCGAAATCCACAGCATCGAGGTGATGATGAAGCCGTTGCCGAGAGTGAAGATCACCGCCAGCTCCGGCAGGCCGTGGCCGTCGAGCTTGGTCAGCAGCTGCGGCAGCTGGTCCGGTGCGATCCAGCCCGGCGCCTTGATCGCCAGCAGGTAGGCCACCGAAGGCAGGAAGCCGAATACCATGGCACCGCTATGGTGACGCGGCGTAGCCTGGAACGCCTGGGTGGTGATGTCGATGGCCACGTACACGATGATCGGTGCGAGCACCGCCAGCGGCAGCCATTGCACCAGCCCGGAGATGATGCCGAGCATGCCGCCGATGCCGACGAACAGGCCCGTCAGCAGCGTGTAACCGCTGCGCGCGCCCATGTGCTTGTACGCCGGCTGGCCGATGTAAGGCGTGGTCTGCGCCACGCCGCCGCAGACACCGGCCACCAGCGTGGCCACCGCTTCCACCAGCAGGATGTCGCGGGTGCGGTAGTCATCGCCGGCCGCACGCGCGCTTTCGGATACGTTGATGCCACCGACCACCATCAGCAGGCCGAACGGCAGCAGCAGCGGCAGGTAGGTCATCGCGGTGGGCAGGCCGTCGAGAAAGCCCAGCGTCGGCAGCGGCAGCACCACCTGCGGCGGCACCCACGCCGGCACATGGAAGCCCGGCGCGCCCAGCCCGGCCAGGCCCAGGCCGTAGTACAGCGCGGTGCCGAACACGAAGGCCAGCAGCACGCCCGGGCCTCGCACCGGCAGCTTGCCCTTGGCGATCAGCACATACAGCAGCAGGCCCAGCGTGGTGAAGCCGACCAGCGGCGAGCGCAGCGTCTCCAGCAGCGGCAACAGGCCCATCAGCACCAGCGCGATGCCGGCGATGGAACCCAGCAGCGCGGCACGCGGCAGCGCACGGGTGACCGCTTCACCGAAGAACGACAGCACGAACTTGAGCACGCCCATGATGACCAGCGCGGCCATGCCCAGCTGCCAGGTGGCGATGCCCGCCGCGTGCGGGTCCATGCCCTGCTGCTTGAAAGCGATGAAGGCCGGGCCAAGCACCAGCAGGGCCATGCCGATGCTGGTCGGGGCATCCAGGCCGAGCGGCATGGCGGTGACGTCGTCACGGCCGGTACGCGCGGCGAGCCGGCGTGCCATCAGGGTGTACAGCAGGTTGCCGATCAGCACGCCGAAGGCGGTGCCGGGGAACATGCGGCCGAACACCACGTCGGCGGGGAACTGGAAGATCCCGACCAGAGCCATGGCGATGAAGCCGAGGATGGAGAGGTTGTCGACGACCAGGCCGAAGAAGCCGTTGAAGTCGCCGGCGACGAACCAGCGACGCGGTACGGCGGAAGCGGGAGCGGACATGGAAGGGGCGGTGGGGGTGGGGACCGCCGATGGTAGGCCCAGCGGGGCTGGCGCGCCAATTCCGTCGTGGAATGATGGGTTCCAGCCAACGGCGGGGCCCCTCGTGGCTGGGTTGGTCGCGGACAGCGGACCTCAGGGGGTGGGCCGGGCGGGTAGGCTGCGCAGGGGTCGCTGCAAGTACGTCCCTGTAAGCTCGGTCGCCGCATCCATGCGGCTCACGCCCCTGCGCAGCCTACCCGCCCGGCCCCTGACAGTTTCCTGCGCGTGCCAGCCACGGAAAAGAATCAGAAGATCAAAAGCAAAGGCAGGCTCTCGTTGTAGCGCCGAGCCCACGCTCGGCTGCTGTACGCGAAGCCTCTCAGCCGAGCATGGCTCGGCTCTACAGAAGATCATTCCGATCATTCTTTCGTTCATCCACGCATGGCGTGGATCAACCGTGTCGACCAAGGTAGACATCCACCAGTGCAATATCCCGTTCCGGCAGATTGCAGGAAGCTGTCGAAGGCGGGGTGGGTCCGGTTGCGGGGGCGTGAGCCGCATGGGCCCGAGGCATGCCTCGGGCGGGTTGGGCAGGACGCCCAACCCCGGTCTTGCCGTGTGCGCAGGATTGCGCACACGAGCAAGCGGCGACCGAGCTTACAT
>NZ_JCAFTG010000010.1:0-199458 GCF_059370035.1 Stenotrophomonas sp. YJH_SMC_37 | reverse complement strand
CTGGTGGAATACATCCAGTACTACAACCAAGAGCGAATCAAATTGAAATTGAAGGGCCTGAGCCCGGTACAGTACCGGGAGCAGGCCCAACAGGCCCAATCGGCCGCCTGACCCCTGTCCAAGTCTCGGGGGTCACTTCAGGGACGGGTTTACGGCGTCTCCCGCCAACCCACCCTGGCCCGGCCCCCCTCGCAACTCGCGACCGCCGACCAACTGCTGTTGCTGTTGCTGTTGCTTCAAAAGCCTGCCGCAGGCAGCGCCACAGCCGCCGCTGCAAGGAAACCTGAATACGTTCCGACACCGCACCTCAATCCCCCGCCCCAGCGGCCGATAACGGGGTTGTCACCGCTTGTCCCGCCGTGACCGGCTCGGCGCCGCCCGCCCGTTTCGACCTGGTCCTGCTCGATGAATCTCCTGCATCGCTGGCAACACTACTTCAGCAATCTCTCCGTCCGGCGCAAGCTCAACCTGCTGACGCTGCTCATCGCGCTCGGCGTGATCGCGCTCTCGGTGATCGCCGCCCGCATGCAGTACCTGGACCTCACCGAGACCCGCAAGACCGCGCTGAAGACCCAGGTCGAACTCAGCTACGGCATCCTTCAGCACTACCACCGTCTGGCCGGCACCGGCGAACTCAGCGAGGACGCCGCGAAGAGCGCCGCGTTGCAGGCCCTGGAAGTGATGCGCGCCGAGAACGATACGTACTACTTCAACATCTACGACACCGGCTACCGCCTGCTGATGCACCCGTTCCGCAAGGACCTGGTCGGCAAGGACATGAAGGACTTCCGCACCGACGACGGCGTGCGCATCTATTACGACCAGGTCGAAGCGGCCAAGGCCGGCGGTGGCTTCGTCAACTATCGATGGGCCAAGCCGGGCAGCAAGGGCGAGGTCGAGAAGGTCGCCTACGCCGGCCTGTTCGCGCCGTGGAACTGGGTAGTCAGCAGCGGCGTCTACATGGACGACGTGCAGCGGCAGGCGCTGGTGTTCACCGCCATCATGGCGATCTCCGGTGGTGTACTGGTGCTGATCGTGCTGGCCCTGAGCTGGGTCATCGGCAACCGTATCGCGCGCCCGCTGAAGCAGGCTACCGCCGTCGCCGAAGGCATCGCCAACGGCAAGCTGGACAGCCATATCGGCCCACAGCCGCACGACGAGCCCGGCCGCCTGCTGGAGGCGATGTCCGGCATGCAGCAGCAGCTGCACGCAGTAATCAACGGCCAGCGCGAAATGGCCCGCCGCCACGATGGCGGCGAACTGAGCTACCGCATCGACGCCAGTGCGTTCCCCGGTGAGTATGGGCTGATGGTGCAGGAGACCAACGCCCTGGTCGGCAGCCACGTGCAGACCCTGCACGATGTGCTGGATGTGGTGCAGCAGTACGCGGTCGGCGACCTCAGCCGCGACATCGCGCGCTACCCAGGCGAGAAGGCCGCAATGACCACCACCGTCGACACGGTCAAGGCCAACCTCGGCCGCATCAATGCCGAGATCAAGCAGCTGGCCAGTGCCGCCGCCGCGGGCGACTTCAGCCGCCGTGGCGACGCGCAGCGCTTCGATCACGATTTCCGCCTCATGCTGGAAAACCTCAACGCGATGATGGCGGTCAGCGATGACAACCTCGGCAAGCTCTCGCAGCTGCTGTCGGCCATCGCCGAAGGTGACCTGACCGCGCGCATGCACGGCGACTACCAGGGCGTGTTCGCACGGATGCGCGACGATGCCAACACCACCGTCGCACAGCTGACCCAGATCGTCGGCCAGATCCAGGCCAGTGCTTCGAGCATCACGCTCGCCGCCGGCGAGATCGCCTCCGGCAACAGTGATCTGTCACGCCGCACCGAGCAGCAGGCCGCCAACCTGGAAGAAACCGCAGCCTCGATGGAGGAACTGACCTCCACCGTGCGCCAGAATGCCGAACACGCCCGCCAGGCCAACCAGCTCGCCATCGGCGCGCAGTCTGTTGCCTCCCAGGGCGGCAGCGTGGTCGGCCAGGTGGTCAGTACCATGTCCGCCATCGAGGCCTCGTCGAAAAAGATCGCCGAGATCATCTCGGTGATCGACGGCATCGCGTTCCAGACCAACATCCTGGCGCTGAACGCTGCCGTGGAAGCCGCGCGTGCCGGTGAACAGGGTCGCGGCTTCGCAGTGGTCGCCAGCGAAGTGCGTACCCTCGCCCAGCGTTCGGCCGCTGCGGCCAAGGAGATCAAGGGCCTGATCGACGATTCGGTCGGCAAGGTCACCGAAGGCTCCAGCCTGGTGCACCAGGCCGGCAGCACGATGGGCGAGATCGTCGCCTCGGTGCAGCGCGTGACCGACATCATGGCCGAGATCTCTGCCGCTTCGCAGGAGCAGAGCGCCGGCATCGAGCAGGTCAACCAGACCGTGGTGCAGATGGACGAAACCACTCAGCAGAACGCTGCGCTGGTGGAGGAAGCCACCGCCGCCGCGCGTGCGATGGAAGACCAGGCCGCGCAGCTGGCCGATGCCGTGGCGATCTTCCGCCTCGACAACCAGGTCTCCGCCGCAGTGAAGGCTGTCGCCGAACGCGTGGAATCGGCGTGCATCACCACCGTGGCACGTCCGCAGCCGACCGGAACGCCCGCGCCGGTACGTCGCAGCAGCAACGCCCGCACCTTCGCCGCCAGCGACAGCGACTGGCAGGAATTCTGAGACCCACCCGCAGCGGCTTCGGCCGCCGCCTCTGCCGATGGACACGTCCCCCGTGCATAGTCCTACTCCCATCGTCACCGGCCCGCGCGAATTCGAGTTCGCCGACCGTGATTTCCGCCGCGTCTGCGACCTGATCTACCAGCGCGTGGGCATCGCCCTCGCTCCGGCCAAGCGCGACATGGTCTATGGCCGCCTGTCGCGCCGCCTGCGCACGCTGGGCATGCGCAGCTTCCAGCAGTATCTGGACCACCTTGAGCAGGAAGATGGCGACGAGTGGCAGGCGTTCACCAACGCCCTGACCACCAACCTGACCTCGTTCTTCCGCGAACCGCATCACTTCGACAAGCTGCGCGAGGAGCTGCAGCAGCGCTCCAGCCGCACGCCGCTGCTGTTGTGGTCGTGCGCAGCGTCCACCGGCGAAGAACCCTATTCAATGGCGATTACCGCCTGTGAGGCCTTCGGTACGCTGAAGCCGCCGGTGCGCATCATCGCCACCGACGTCGACACCCAGGTGCTGGCCACCGCCGGCCGAGGTGTCTACAACATCGACCGTGTGACCAACCTCGACCCGGACCTGCGCCGGCGCTACTTCCAGCGCGGCAGCGGCCCCAACGAGGGCCAGTGCCGCGTGCTGCCGGCACTGCGCGAGCTGATCGAGTTCCGCCCACTGAACCTGCTTGCCCCGCGCTACGACGTCGGCGGCCCGTTCGATGCGTTGTTCTGCCGCAACGTGATGATCTACTTCGACAAGCCAACCCAGCGCGCAATCCTCGGCCGGCTGGTACAGCACCTGGCCGATGACGGCCTGCTTTACACCGGACACTCGGAGAACTACCTGCACGCCGCCGACCTGATCCAGCCCTGTGGCCGCACCCTGTACCGCCGCGCGGCAAAGGCCGGTGCATGAACGCCTCGCTGCGTACCGACGATGTGATGCGCTACCAGGATGCGCGCTTCCAGACCATTGCCGCCAAGCTGCTGCCGACCCAGTACCTGGTGGTGGACGACACCACCGCGCTGACCACCACGCTGGGTTCCTGCGTGGCGGCCTGCCTGCGGGACCCCGTGCTGAAGATCGGTGGCATGAACCATTTCCTGCTGCCCGAGGGCAATGCCGGCGACGGCGCGCCCGCGCGCTACGGCAGCTACGCGATGGAACTGCTGATCAACGACATGCTCAAGCGCGGCGCCCACCGCAAGCGCATCGAGGCCAAGGTGTTCGGCGGCGCCAACGTGCTCAAGGGATTCACCAGCAATCCGGTCGGTACCCGTAACGCCGAGTTCGTGCGCCAGTACCTGCAGGCCGAGCATATCCCGATCATCGCCGAGGACCTGTGCGGCATCCATCCGCGCAAGATCTGGTTCTTCGCCGATACCGGCCGCGTGGTGGTGCAGCGCCTGCCGCATGCCCACGAAGCCGAAGTGGCTGCCACCGAATCGGCCGTGCGTGCACGTCTGTCCAAGGCCCCGGTCACCGGCGGCGTGGAGTTGTTCGAATGACCCTGACCGGCAACGCCCCCTGCCGGGTCCTGATCGTCGACGACTCTGCCGTCGTGCGGCAGATGCTCACGGAAATCCTGTCCAGCGACCCGGCCATCGACGTGGTCGGCACCGCCGCAGATCCGCTGCTGGCGCGTGAGAAGATCAAGCGCCTGGCCCCGGACGTGATCACGCTTGACGTGGAAATGCCGCGCATGGACGGCCTGGCGTTCCTGGAAAACCTGATGCGGCTGCACCCGCTGCCGGTGGTGATGATTTCTTCGCTGACCGAACGCGGCGCCGACACCACGCTGCAGGCGCTGGCACTGGGCGCGGTGGACTTCGTCTCCAAGCCCAAGCTGGACGTCGCACGCGGCCTGCAGGGCTACGCCGACGAAATCATCGCCAAGGTGAAGATGGCGGCGCGCTCGCGGGTGCGACCGCTGGTGCGCGCGGCCGCCCCGAAGCTCACGCTGGACGCAGCGCCGGCAACGCGTGCTGCCTCGCCGCAGTTCCGTACCACCGACCGCCTGATCGCGATCGGCTCGTCAGCCGGTGGCACCGAAGCGCTGCGCGTGGTGCTGGAAGGCATGCCTGCCGACGCGCCCGCCGTGGTGATGACCCAGCACCTGCCGGCCAGCTTCAGCAGCGCCTTCGCCGAACGCCTGGACCGCCACTCGGCCATGGCTGTGCGCGAGGCCAGCGACGGCGAAGCGGTGCTGCCCGGCCATGCCTACCTGCCACCCGGCGGCAAGCACCTGCGCATCATCCGTGACGGTGCACGCTGGCGCTGCCGAGTCGACGACGGCCCAGCGGTGAACCGGCACAAGCCGGCGGTGGACGTGCTGTTCCGCTCGGTCGCGCAGAGCGCGGGTGGCAATGCCATCGGGGCCATCCTCACCGGCATGGGTGACGACGGCGCACGCGGCCTGCTGGAAATGCGCCAGGCCGGCGCGCCGACACTGGTGCAGGACGAGGCCACCAGCGTGGTCTGGGGCATGCCCGGTGCAGCGTTCAAACTCGGCGCCGCTGAGGAACAGGTGCCACTGGAACGGATTGCCGAGCGGCTGCTGGCGCTCGCTCGCGGCTGATAGCGCGCCCCGGCTCAAGGACTCCGCGGGCAGTAGATCCACGCCATGCGTGGATGCCTTTGTAGAGTCGAGCCGCGCTCGACTCATCGCGCATCGCACGAACAGCAGCCAAGCATGGACTCGGCGGTACAGGCCATCAGGCAACAAGAAAAGGTGCCGGCTTTCATCGGGGTTCTTCGTTTCAACGCGCTACCCGCATGTGTGCTTTGATAGCGGTATTGCACAAGGAATGCTGCACATGATCAAAGGCATATGGAAGGCCGCCCTGGCGGCCGTACTGCTTTCATTGCCACTGGCACCCGCCAGCGCCAGTGGCGATCTGTTCTACTTCGAGGCCAAGCAGGGTGATGTGTTCTTCATGCTGATGCTGGTGGGTCGCGAAGATCCCGGCGCGGTAAGCGTCAGCTGGAAAGGTCCGTCTATCCCGCCGTACCCCAACGTGCATCGCCGCTACTACATCGAATTCAACCGTGCAAAGCGCCAGGCCTACGTGCGTCCACTTGACCGTGATGGACTGCCTTGGTTCGAGATGGATGTCTCCGGTAAGAGCGGCAACGTGCTGATCGGCGGCCGTCGGCTGGAAGGCAGCGCAGACTGGACCGTGCAGTAGCGCCGGAAGCCTGAGCGTTGCGTTGTTTCCAACACGCCCAGATCTTCCATTTGGATCGCACCAGGCTCCAGCCATACCAAGCAGTCAATGGTCCGACTATTGGCTGGGACGAGGATGCAGACGCCCCAGAACGGTCCCGTCAAGCTTGATCAGCTCCAAGGTCTGATCTGTCTTCAACGTCTCAAACAGACCATCCGGTCGAGAATGAATCGATAGAAATCCCTGTTCGAACAGCGTCGTTTCTGTGTCCGGGTCAAGAAAATTAACCGTAATATCACCGGCACTGTTTCGCTCACGCACGGAAACCAGGCCTTTCGAAACATTCACGTAGCCGTAGCGGGGCGCCAGCCTCCACCGCCCCGACTCATCCAGAAGACCCCAACGGCCACGTAGTGAGAGCGCATAGACTCTTGTTCCATCCGCCAAAAAATCCGGTAAGGGATCATGCAGCGTGAAATCAGCCACCGCATTGCCACGCAGATCGAGTATGTGATACCCGGGGTCATATCCCGGCCGTTCGAATGCCGCGACCAGATTCGGACCCAATGGTCTTATTCGACGGTAGCGAGGAGGAATCAGCCAAGCACCCGTAGCATCTATTACACCCCATCCTCCATCGGCTTGGGCCAACAGCAGTTGGTCATCCAGTCCTTCCGCGGTTTGAAAAGGCGCAAGTCGGTAGTACAGGGAAGATGAGATGCTGCCATCTTCCAGCATCATGAAACGCACCCCCGCTTCGCCGGGCTTTTGATACTCGACGATCCTGCGGTTCAACGGATGCAGGCCTGCAGCGCGTTGCAGGGAGCGCAGCGACCCATCCAGGCCTACAACGTATTCATCATCTTCCGAACTGAAGATTACATACCCCACTCGTTCAGCGAACTCATCTGTCTTCATACAGTGGCCTGCAGGCGTCGGAAATATCAAACCCGCGCGCGTGAAATGCAGGCACTGGCCGTCTTCGGCTACCGCAGAAAGCAGGTACCCACCCCGACCAAACTTGAACCGATATCGACCCATGGGCGCCACTTGCACCCCGTGGGGATCCAGCACCGTGTCGTTCCCGCCCTGGGTGGCGAGCGCGAAACCCGAACTGTTGAAGGTCATCTGATCGTAGGCCTGGCGCCCTATGCCTGCCAGTGATCGATCAACCAGGCCAAAGTGGACACCATCGCGCGAAGCGATGGCCACTTCCCCCTCATGACCCACGGGACCAAAGCTACCAAAGACACTGAAAACGGGACCGGACCTGCCCTTTGCGTCAAGGAAGTGGGTCGTGCAGCGCCGCTTTTCACTGTTGCAGAGTTCTACAGCCGGGTTTCCTGCCCAGGACGCCGAGCGCAGGAGATCGATCTCGCCTTTCTCCTCAAACCGACGCACCAATCGGCCTCGTGCATTGAAGAAGTCGATTCGCGTGTACGCCTTGGGCGGGCTCCGCAGCAATACCTTGGCTTCGATCATCCCGTTGCCATGTACCTCAACCGAGTCGTAATGCGCTTCAAGGACGATACGCCCTTCTGAATTCATGACGCCCCTGTTCTCCCCCCTTTCGAAGACCGCCACCCCATTTTTGAAGGGGCGGAGGTATTGCATTCCCCGATGCTCGACCAGTTGCCGGCCCGTGCCATCCAGCACCACGCAGCGACCCTCATGACAGAGGCTGTGGCGTGTAGTCCTGTCGAGACGGGGCGGCGGCTTGATAGACAGCGGCATCGCAGACGCCGGCGTTGCGCCGACCGATGGCGCCATGGTCAGAAGTACGGAGGCCAGCAGAGCCCCGAAGGCCTGGGTGATGACGCTGCGGCGATGGGCAGGGCTGGGAGTCGTCAGCAGAAATGAATGGCGCATCTCAGGCAAGACCCGAATGGTGGGCATCCACGGTAGGCGCCATGCGTCGCCAGAGACATACAATTTGTCCGAAAGTGCCCTGCCCACAAAAAACCCCCGGTTCTCACCGGGGGTTCTTCGTTTCAACGGGATACCGGCCAGCGGCCGGCACTACCGCATCAGGCAGCGACCGTCTTGGCCACGTCCTGATATTCCTCGATCTGGTCGAAGTTCATGTAGCGGTAGATCTCCGCACCATTGGCGTTGATCACGCCGATGTCCGCCATGTACTCCTCCTTGGTCGGGATGCGGCCCAGACGCGAGCAGATCGCGGCCAGTTCGGCCGAGCCCAGGTACACGTTGGTGTTGCGGCCCAGGCGGTTCGGGAAGTTGCGGGTCGAGGTCGACATCGCGGTGGAACCCTCGCGGATCTGCGCCTGGTTGCCCATGCACAGCGAGCAGCCCGGCATTTCCATGCGTGCGCCGGTAGCGCCGAAGGTGCCGTACACGCCTTCCTTGGTCAGCTCCGAGGCGTCCATCTTGGTCGGCGGGGCCACCCACAGGCGGGTCGGCAGGTCACGCTTGCCTTCCAGCAGCTTGGCCGCGGCGCGGAAGTGACCGATGTTGGTCATGCACGAACCGATGAACACTTCGTCGATCTTGGCACCGGCCACTTCGGACAGCGTCTTCACGTCGTCCGGGTCGTTCGGACAGGCCACGATCGGCTCGTGGATGTCGGCCAGGTCGATCTCGATGACGGCGGCGTACTCGGCGTCCGCATCCGGCTCCAGCAGCTGCGGGTTGGCCAGCCAGGCTTCCATCTTCTCGATGCGACGCTGCAGCGAACGCGGATCCTGGTAACCCTCGGCAATCATCCACTTCAGCAGGGTGATGTTGCTGGTCAGGTACTCGATGATCGGTTCCTTGTTCAGGCGCACCGAGCAACCGGCCGCCGAACGCTCGGCCGAGGCGTCGGACAGTTCGAACGCCTGTTCGACCTTCAGCTCCGGCAGGCCTTCGATTTCCAGGATGCGGCCGGAGAAGATGTTCTTCTTGCCGGCCTTGGCCACGGTCAGCAGGCCCGACTTGATCGCGTACAGCGGGATCGCGTTGACCAGGTCACGCAGGGTCACGCCCGGCTGCATCTTGCCCTTGAAGCGCACCAGCACCGACTCCGGCATGTCCAGCGGCATCACGCCGGTGGCCGCAGCGAAGGCGACCAGGCCCGAGCCGGCCGGGAACGAAATGCCCACCGGGAAACGGGTGTGCGAGTCACCACCGGTACCGACGGTGTCCGGCAGCAGCATGCGGTTGAGCCAGCTGTGGATCACGCCGTCGCCCGGGCGCAGCGAGACGCCGCCACGGGTGGAGATGAACTCCGGCAGGGTGTGGTGGGTCTTCACGTCCACCGGCTTCGGGTAGGCGGCGGTGTGGCAGAACGACTGCATCACCAGGTCGGCCGAGAAGCCCAGGCAGGCCAGGTCCTTCAGCTCGTCACGGGTCATCGGGCCGGTGGTGTCCTGCGAGCCGACCGAGGTCATCTTCGGTTCGCAGTACGTGCCCGGGCGCATGCCCTGGCCTTCCGGCAGGCCACAGGCGCGGCCGACCATCTTCTGCGCCAGCGAGAAGCCCTTGCCGGTATCGGCCGGCTGCACCGGCAGGCGGAACAGGTCGGTCGGGGCCAGGCCCAGCGCTTCGCGCGCCTTGCCGGTCAGGCCACGGCCGATGATCAGCGGGATGCGGCCACCGGCACGCACTTCGTCGAACAGCACGTCGGACTTGACCTGGAATTCGGCGATCACCTCGCCGTTCTTCAGCGCCTTGCCTTCGTACGGGCGCAGCTCGATGACGTCGCCGTGCTCCATCTTCGACACGTCCAGCTCGATCGGCAGCGCACCGGCATCTTCCATCGTGTTGTAGAAGATCGGGGCGATCTTGCCGCCCAGGCACACGCCACCGGCACGCTTGTTCGGAATGTACGGAATGTCATCGCCGGTCCACCACAGCACGCTGTTGGTGGCCGACTTGCGCGAGGAGCCGGTGCCGACCACGTCGCCGACGTAGGCCACCAGGTGGCCCTTGTCCTTCAGCGACAGGATCTGCTGGATCGGGCCGCGCTTGCCGTCTTCTTCCGGGGTGAACGGCGCGTCGTCGCGCTTGTTCTTCAGCATCGCCAGGGCGTGCATCGGGATGTCCGGGCGGGTGGTCGCGTCCGGCGCCGGCGACAGGTCGTCGGTGTTGGTCTCGCCCGGCACCTTGAACACGGTGACGGTCAGGCTCTGCGGCACTTCCGGATTGCTGGTGAACCACTCGGCCTCGGCCCAGCTCTGCAGCACGGCCTGGGCGTTGGCGTTGCCGGCCTTGGCCTTTTCCTGCACGTCATGGAACGCATCGAACACCAGCAGGGTCTTCTTCAGGCCGTTGGCGGCGATGGTGCCGACGCTGGCGTCGTCCAGCAGCTGCACCAGTGGGGCGACGTTGTAACCGCCGAGCATGGTGCCCAGCAGTTCGGTGGCGCGCTCACGGCTGATCAGCGGGTTCTGCTCGCTGCCCAGGGCGATGGCCGCCAGGTACGACGCCTTGACCTTGGCTGCGTCATCGACGCCGGCCGGCACGCGGTGGGTCAGCAGGTCGAGCAGGAACTCGGCCTCGCCCTGCGGCGGGTTCTTCAGCAGTTCGATGACATCGGCCGTCTGCTGCGCGCTCAGCGGCAGCGGCGGGATGCCAAGCGCAGCGCGCTCGGCGACGTGGTGGCGGTAGGCTTCCAACATGACAACTCCCGGGTAATGCGTAGGTTGAAAAATCAAAAGTGGGCTCAGGCGTGCGGCACGATCAGCTTCAGGCCCTTGAAGTAGTCGCGGTAAAACGTGTCGTTCCAGGTGATCAGGCCATCGCACTGCAGCAGTGCGTGGGCGCCGACCATGAATTCGTCCAGGCTGCGGCGGCTGCCGCCACGCTGGCGATGACGGCGGTGCATCTCGCCGGCGCGCAGCGCCGACTTGGCTTCCATCGGGTTGAAGTGCACGCCCATTTCTTCCAGCGCTTCGAGCACCTCGGCGCCGCCGCGCAGCGATGCGCAGACCTCGGCCAGGGTCGCGCCGCAGACCACCACACGGCCACCCACCAGGCTCTGCCGGAGGATGGCCTCCACGGCATCGGCCTGCGGACCATTGCTGAGCAGCTCGACCAGCACCGGTGAATCGACGGCGATCATCACGGCTTATTCCTCGTCACGCACCGCGCGTACCGCTGCGTCGGAGGATTCGAAGCCGTCCAGCGCGAACTTGCCGCGCGCCCGTGAAATGGCATCGTCAACACTCTTGCGCAGGATGATGCGGCTGCCGTCCAGCTCGACCTTCAGCAGCGTGCCCTTGGTCAGGCCGAGGGCATCACGCACCGCCTTGGGCAGGGTGATCTGTCCGCGTTCTGCAACAGTGGCTTCCATCGGTAGGCCCTCCAGAGTATGCACAAATTATACATACTTCCTTGGGCATACTTCCACCCTGAACAGGACCGGCACCCCGCCAGCCCTTGCCTCGCAAAGGATCGGCCACAAACGTGACATACGCCATACAACCTCCCCTGTAGTCTGGAACCGATGCCGCAGGCCGAACCCGGCCCGGGTGAATCCATTCAGTTTCGGGTTCATACTGGAACTTCCGGGGCCAACAGGCCACCGGCGACCGCAAGCAGGCCCGCCATGCGCGGGCCACTGCAAGCCATCCGCAAGAAGGAGTTACCCCGCATGAGCGATTCGTTCTCCACCCGCAGCCAGCTGAACGTCGGCGGCAAGACGTACGACTATTTCAGCCTGCCCACGCTGGGCCAGCGCTTCGATATCTCCCACCTGCCCTACTCGATGAAGATCCTGCTGGAGAACCTGCTCCGGCACGAGGATGGCGGCATCACCGTCGGCAAGGACCACATCGAAGCCGTGGCCCGCTGGAATCCGGCGGCCGAACCGGACACCGAAATCGCCTTCATGCCGGCGCGCGTGGTCCTGCAGGACTTCACCGGCGTGCCCTGCGTGGTCGACCTGGCCGCGATGCGCGACGCCGTCGTCAAGCTCGGCGGCAAGCCGGAGCAGATCAATCCGCAGATTCCCTCCGAACTGGTCATCGACCACTCGGTGCAGGTCGACGTGTTCGGCAAGCCCGACGCGCTGGACCTCAACGGCAAGATCGAGTTCCAGCGCAACCAGGAACGCTACGGCTTCCTGCGCTGGGGCCAGAAGGCCTTCGACAACTTCAAGGTGGTGCCGCCCAACACCGGCATCGTGCACCAGGTCAATCTGGAAAACCTGGCCCGCGTGGTGATGACCGCAGAGAAGGATGGCAAGGCCGTGGCCTACCCGGATACCGTGTTCGGTACCGACAGCCACACCACCATGATCAACGGCATCGGCGTGCTGGGCTGGGGCGTGGGCGGCATCGAAGCGGAGGCGGCCATGCTCGGCCAGCCGTCGTCGATGCTGATCCCGCAGGTGGTCGGCTTCAAGCTGACCGGCAAGCTGCCCGAGGGCGCCACCGCCACCGACCTGGTGCTGACCGTTACCCAGATGCTGCGCAAGCTGGGCGTGGTCGGCAAGTTCGTCGAGTTCTACGGTGATGGCCTGCAGCACCTGCCGCTGGCCGACCGTGCCACCATCGGCAACATGGCCCCGGAATACGGCGCCACCTGCGGCATCTTCCCGATCGACGCCGAATCGCTGAACTACCTGCGCCTGTCCGGCCGAAGCGAAGAGCAGATCAACCTTGTCGAGGCCTATGCCAAAGCGCAAGGACTGTGGCACGAACCGGGCAGCCCGCATGCCCAGTACAGCACCACGCTGGAACTGGACATGGGCACGGTGAAGCCGTCGCTGGCCGGCCCGAAGCGTCCGCAGGACCGCGTCCTGCTCGAAGACGTGCAGAAGAACTACCGCGAAGCGCTGGTCGGCCTGACTGCCAACCGTGACAAGCGCAGCGAGGACGTTGCCACCTTCGTCAACGAAGGCGGTGGCGCCGCGGTCGGCAACGAGCAGCTGGCCAAGGGCTTCGCCGACATCGAGATCGAAGGCCGCAAGGTGCGGCTGAAGGACGGCGCGGTGGTCATCGCTGCCATCACCTCGTGCACCAACACCTCCAACCCGGCGGTGATGATCGGCGCCGGCCTGCTGGCCCGCAACGCGGCCGCCAAGGGCCTGAACCGCCAGCCGTGGGTGAAGACCTCGCTCGGGCCGGGCTCGCGCGTGGTCACCGACTACCTGGAAAAGGCCGGCGTGCTGAAGGAGCTGGAGAAGATCGGCTTCTACGTGGTCGGCTACGGCTGCACCACCTGCATCGGCAACTCCGGCCCGCTGCCGACCGAGGTCAGCGCCGGCATCGCCGCCGGCGATCTTGTGGTCACCTCGGTGCTGTCGGGCAACCGCAACTTCGAGGGCCGCGTGCACCCCGAAGTGAAGATGAACTACCTGGCCAGCCCGCCGCTGGTGGTGGCCTACGCCATCGCCGGCACCACCGACATCGACCTGACCACCCAGCCGCTCGGTACCGGCAGCGATGGTCAGCCGGTGTTCCTGCGCGACATCTGGCCGAGCAACAAGGAAATCGGCGATGTCATCGCCGCGACCATCGGCCCGGAGATGTTCAAGCAGAACTACGCCGACGTGTTCAAGGGTGACACCCGCTGGAACACCATCGCCTCGCCAGACGGCAACCTGTACGAGTGGAGCGATGCCTCCACCTACATCAAGAACCCGCCGTACTTCGATGGCATGACCATGCAGACCGGCAGCATCGACGACGTGCATGGTGCACGCGTGATGGGCCTGTTCGGCGATTCGATCACCACCGACCACATCTCCCCGGCCGGCAACATCAAGAAGGACTCGCCGGCAGGCCGCTTCCTGCAGGAGCGCGGCGTGCAGCCGGCCGACTTCAACAGTTACGGCAGCCGCCGCGGCAACGATGACGTGATGGTCCGCGGCACCTTCGCCAACATCCGCATCAAGAACCTGATGTTCGGTGGCGAGGAAGGCGGCAACACCCTGTACTACCCGGCCGGCGGCGGTCAGCCGGAGAAGCTGGCGATCTACGATGCGGCCATGAAGTACAAGGCTGAAAAGGTGCCGCTGGTGGTGCTGGCCGGCAAGGAATACGGCACCGGCTCGTCGCGCGACTGGGCGGCCAAGGGCACCCTGCTGTTGGGAGTGAAGGCGGTCATCGCCGAGAGCTTCGAGCGCATCCACCGTTCCAACCTGGTAGGCATGGGCGTGCTGCCGCTGCAGTTCCGCAACGGCGAGAATGCGCAGAGCCTGGGTCTGGACGGGTCGGAAGTGATCGACATCACCGGCCTGCAGGACGGTGCCAGCAAGCGCGCCACGGTCACCGCGACCAAGGCCGATGGCACCAGGAAGACCTTTGAGGTCTCGGTGATGCTGCTGACCCCGAAGGAAGTCGAGTACTTCCGCCATGGTGGCCTGCTGCAGTACGTGCTGCGCCAGCTGGCCAGCAAGTAACGATCAACTGCAGAGCCGGGCCCGCGCTCGGCACTGCAGGACGAAGGGCCGGATCCTCGCGGATCCGGCCCTTCTCGTCTACACATGGGCCTGCTCGCGTCAGGTCACACATCGACCCTTCCGATCACGGCCGCACACCAAACAGGTGCCACGACGTCTTCACTGGAGGGCCACTGGCGTCCAGCGACCAAAGACCTTCCGCCCACTCAAGATGCCCGTCCGGCGCATTCTCGTTAAACACCACCACCGACATCTCACCGGCAGGGTGCGGCGTTTCTTCTACGCGATAGCACACCGCACCGGTGTTTCCCCGGTAGACGTTGGAGAGAAAGCCCGGCGGGCAGCGCACATCCAGCACCCGGTAACCACTGTTCTCCTCACTGGCATAGACATTGGTGTGGATCGAGTACGTGACCAGCCCACCTGGATGCGGTGCCAGCCGCAAGCGAAGTTCCGCCGTTTCACCCAGCGCGGTCACCGGAAAATTCAGCTGCTCCAGCGCATCCGGCGCCGCGTGGGCCATCACGGAGAACGAGACCATCAGCGCGCAGCCGAGAATTCGGACCATGACTCAACTCCGGAAAAGGATCGTTGAACAATGATTGCCACGAACGGTCCTGCGTGTCTTTCAGAATGCTACGAAACTTCATGTGACCGGGGCCACCGCCTGGCCAGCGGACAGCGCTTCGACCTGGGTAGAGTCGACTGCTGGTCGGCCATACAACAAAAGGGCCGGATCCTCGCGGATCCGGCCCTTCCTGTTTCTCCGCAGCCAGGCATGCCCTGGCTCTACGGCATCTCCGGCGGCACCGCGATGGGCGCCAGGTGCCCGATCACCGGCGCGGTGCGTCCGGGTCGGTGCGCAGCGCCTTCAGCAGGCCCCACATGTAGAACGCCAGGGTGAACGAGAACGGCAGGCCGCACAGCACCACCGCCGTCTGCATTGCGCTGAAATTGCCGGCCAGGAGCAGCCCGACGCTGGCCACGGTGATACCGACGGCCCAGAACACGCGCAGCCAGATCGGCGCGTCATGCCCATCTTCCACGCCATCGTCAACACGACGGGTGCACAGGTTGGCGATCATCAGCGTGCCCGAATCGACCGGGGTCAGGAACAGCACGAAACCAATCACCACCGCAGCACCGGCGACGTACGGCGCCCCGGGCAGGTATTCCAGCAGCTTGAACAGCGTCATCGCCGCATCGTGCTGGGCCACGTCGCCCAGGATCGCCTGGCCATGGTTGAGGACCAGGTCGATGGCGGTGTTGCCGAAGATCGACAGCCACGCCAGGGTGAAACCGAGCGGGATGAGAAGCACGCCCATGACAACTTCACGGATGGTGCGTCCCCGCGAGATGCGCGCCACGAAAAGGCCGACGAACGGCGCCCAGGCGATCCACCAGGCCCAGTAGAACAGCGTCCACGAGCCCATCCACTCACGCCCCTTCGGGTCGTTGAGGTACATGTCGAAACTCTTGCGCACGAACGCACCGAGGTAATCGCCGGTGTTCTGGATCAAGCCATCGAACAGGTGCAGGGTCGGGCCGGTGACCAGCACGAACAGCAGCAGGCCGCACAGCAGGCGCACGTTGAGGTTGGAGAGCCAGGCAATGCCCTTTTCCACGCCTGCAACCACGCCGATGGTGGCCACCACCATCATCACCAGCACGATCGCCACCAGCACCTGCGGCGTATCCGGGATGTGGAACAGGTAGACCAGGCCGGACTGCACCACCAGCGCGCCGATGCCGAGGTTGGTCACCATCGAGATCAGCGTGGCCAGGATGCCGAAGCCATCCACCATGTCGCCGATGCGGCCATGGATGCGCTCACCGAAGATCGGGTACAGCGCCGAGCGCAGCGCCAGCGGCAGGTCGCGGCGGTAGGCGAAGTAGCCCAGTGCCACACCGACCAGCGCATACAGCGCCCAGCCGTGCAGGCCCCAGTGCAGGAAGGTCAGCACCATCGCCTCGCGGCCGGCGGCCACGGTGCCGCCGGGTTGCCCGGGCGGATGCAGGAAATGGTCCAGCGGCTCGTAGGCGCCGTAGTACAGCAGCGCGATGCCGATGCCGGCCGAGAACAGCATCGAGACCCAGGCCACGTAGCCAAACGCCGGTGATTCCTCGTTGTGGCCCAGGCGGATGCGGCCATACGGCGAGAACGCCAGCCACAGCACGAAGCCCAGGCACAGCACGATCAGCAGCATGTACCACCAGCCGAACGCGGCCGACACCTCGGCCTGCGCCCATTGCAGCCAGTGCTCGCTGCCTTCGGGATAGAGAACGGTGAGCAGCCCGAGGATGCCGATCGACACCGAGGAGCTGAAGAACACAAAACGGTTCAAGCGCAGGGGCGAACGCTTGGGATGAGCCAGGGAAGACATGGGGTCGTCTCATCAAGTCCGAGGGAGCACATGGGCGGGGCCGGACCGGTAAACCGGGCCCATGGCGTGGGGCGCGAGCGCATCCTAGGGTTTATTGATTGAACGTTCAATCAATAAAAAGCATAATGGCGGGCAGCCCGATCCTTCGGGTCGCAAACCGTGGAGAGACAATGCCGAAGAAAGGCGTGGAACCGGTACGGCGCGAGCAGCTGATCCGGGCCACTTTCCAGACCATCGACGAGATCGGCATGGCCGATGCGACCGTCGCCACCATCGCGAAGAAGGCCGGGCTGTCCAGCGGCATCGTCGCCCACTACTTCGGCGACAAGGACGGCCTGCTCAATGCTGCAATGCGGCAGATCCTGCGCGAACTGAAGGACGCCGTCGCCCGCTACCGCGCCGAGGCCAGCGATGACCCCCGCGAGCAGTTGCGTGCCATCGTCGACGGCAACTTCGACGACAGCCAGATCAACGGCACCGCCATGCGCGTTTGGCTCACCTTCTGGGCCGCGAGCATGCACCAGCCGGAACTGGCCCGGCTGCAGCGCGCCAACGACCAGCGCCTGTTCTCCAACCTGTGCCACCAGTTCAACCGCCTGCTGCCCCACCCGCAGGCCCGCCTGGCCGCCCGTGGCCTGGCCGCGATGATCGACGGCCTGTGGCTGCGTGGCAGCCTGGTCGGCGGCCAGTTCAATGCCGAGAAGTCCCGGCGCATCGCTTACGGCTACATCGACTTCCAGTTGCAGGCTGTCGCGCTATAAGCGCTTCAGCACCCGCCCCCTTCCAAGGAGTACGCCCCATGACCACCCTGCCCGTCCAACAGCTCTACATCCACGGCCAGCGCGTCGATGCCACCAGCGGCAAGACCTTCAAGACCGTCAACCCGGCCACCGGTGAGGTGATCGCCGAGGTGCAGGTCGCCAGCCAGGCCGACGTCGAGCGTGCCGTGCAGAGCGCGTCCGAAGGCCAGAAGGTGTGGGCGGCGATGACGGCCATGGAGCGCTCGCGCATCCTGCGCCGCGCCGTCGAGCTCCTGCGCGAGCGCAACGACGAACTGGCCCAGCTGGAGACTCTGGACACCGGCAAGGCGCTGGCCGAAACCACCACCGTGGACATCGTCACCGGTGCCGACGTGGTCGAGTACTACGCCGGCCTGGCCACCGCCATCGAGGGCATCCAGCTGCCGCTGCGCGAATCGAGCTTCTTCTACACCCGTCGCGAGCCGCTGGGCGTGGTCGCCGGCATCGGCGCCTGGAACTACCCGATCCAGATCGCCATGTGGAAGTCGGCCCCGGCCTTGGCAGCCGGCAACGCGATGGTGTTCAAGCCCTCCGAAGTGACCCCGTTGACCGCGATCCGCCTGGCCGAGATCTACACCGAAGCCGGTGTGCCGGCCGGCGTGTTCAACGTCGTGCAGGGCCCGGGCCGCGAGATCGGCCAGTGGCTGACCGAGCACCCGGTGATCGAGAAGATCTCCTTCACCGGCGGCGTCGCCACTGGCAAGAAGGTCATGGCCAGCGCCGCGTCCTCGTCGCTGAAGGAAGTGACCATGGAGCTGGGCGGCAAGTCGCCGCTGGTGATCTGCGATGACGCCGATCTGGACCGCGCGGCCGACATCGCGGTAATGGCCAACTTCTTCAGTTCCGGCCAGGTCTGCACCAACGGCACCCGCGTGTTCGTGCCGCGCGGCATGCTGGCCGCATTCGAGGCCGCCGTGGTCGAGCGCGTCAAACGCATCCGCATCGGCGACCCGATGGACGCCGAGACCAACTTCGGCCCGCTGACCAGCTTCCCGCACATGGAAAACGTGCTGCGCTACATCGAGAGCGGCAAGGCCGAGGGCGCCCGCCTGCTGACGGGTGGCGGCCGTGCCACCGAAGGTGCGCTGGCCCAAGGTGCCTACGTGCTGCCGACCGTGTTCTCCGACTGCCGCGATGACATGACGATTGTCCGGGAAGAGATCTTCGGGCCGGTGATGAGCATCCTGGCCTACGACGACGAGGACGAAGTGGTGCGCCGCGCCAACGACACCACCTTCGGCCTGGCCGCGGGCGTGGTCAGCAAGGACATCAGCCGCGCGCACCGCATCATCCACCGCCTGGAAGCCGGCATCTGCTGGATCAACACCTGGGGTGAATCGCCGGCCGAAATGCCGGTCGGTGGCTACAAGGAATCGGGCGTCGGCCGTGAGAACGGCATCTCCACCCTCGGCCACTACACCCGCATCAAGTCGGTGCAGGTCGAGCTGGGCGACTACGCCAGCGTGTTCTGACCGGCGCGCCGCAAGCGCGCACCCTCGTCCGGCCACCGCGCCGATCCGACATTCCGCCGCGACGCCTGCATGCAGCGCGCCGCGGCCTGCAGGAGACACCCATGAGCACCCATAACGAGTACGACTACATCATCATCGGCGCAGGCTCGGCCGGCAACGTGCTGGCCACCCGCCTCACCGAAGATGCCGATGTCAGCGTGCTGCTGCTGGAAGCCGGTGGCCCGGACTACCGGTTCGACTTCCGTACCCAGATGCCGGCGGCGCTTGCCTTCCCGCTGCAGGGCAAGCGCTACAACTGGGCGTACAAGACCGATCCGGAGCCCTTCATGAACAACCGTCGCATGGACTGCGGACGCGGCAAGGGCCTGGGCGGCTCGTCGCTGATCAACGGCATGTGCTACATCCGCGGCAACGCGATGGACTATGACAACTGGGCCAGCATGCCGGGCCTGGAGGATTGGACCTACCTGGACTGCCTGCCGTATTTCCGCAAGGCCGAAACCCGCGACATCGGACCCAATGACTACCACGGTGGCGATGGCCCGCTGCGCGTGACCACGCCCAAGGCCGGCAACAACGAACTGTTCGCTGCGATGGTCGAGGCCGGCGTGCAGGCCGGCTACCCTCGCACCGACGACCTCAACGGCTACCAGCAGGAAGGCTTCGGCCCGATGGACCGCACGGTGACCCCGAAGGGCCGTCGTTCCAGCACCGCCCGCGGCTACCTGGACCTGGCCAGGCCGCGCCCGAACCTGACCATCGTCACCCACGCGCTGACCGACCGCATCCTGTTCTCGGGCAAGCGTGCGGTGGGCGTGCAGTGGCTGCACAACGACCAGCCACAGCGTGCCACCGCCCGCCGTGAGGTGCTGCTGTGCGGCGGCGCCATCGCCTCGCCGCAGATCCTGCAGCGCTCGGGCGTGGGCCCGGCCGACCTGCTGCGCAGCCTGGACATCGACCTGGTACACCACCTGCCGGGCGTCGGCGCCAACCTGCAGGACCACCTTGAGATGTACCTGCAGTACGAGTGCAAGAAGCCGGTCTCGCTGGCCCCGGCGCTGAAGCTGTACAACCAGCCGGCGATCGGTGCCGAGTGGCTGTTCCTGGGCACCGGCATCGGCGCCAGCAACCAGTTCGAGGCCGGCGGCTTCATCCGCAGCGACGCCGAATTCGACTGGCCGAACCTGCAGTACCACTTCCTGCCGGTGGCGATCAATTACAACGGCTCCAACCCGATCAAGGCGCACAGCTTCCAGATGCACGTCGGTTCGATGCGCTCGCCCAGCCGCGGCCGCATCCACGTGCGTTCGAAGGATCCGCGCGAACATCCGAGCATCCTGTTCAACTACATGTCGCACGAGCAGGACTGGCGTGAGTTCCGCGCGGCGATCCGCATCACCCGCGAGATCTTCGCGCAGCCGGCGCTGGCACCGTACAGCGGCCGCGAGATCTCGCCGGGCAGCGCGCTGCAGACCGACGCGCAGATCGACGCATTCGTGCGCGAGCATGCCGAGACCGCCTACCACCCGTCGTGCTCGAACAAGATGGGCCATGCCGATGACCCGATGGCGGTGGTCGACGGCCAGGGCCGCGTGCACGGGCTGGAAGGCCTGCGCATCGTCGATGCCTCGATCATGCCGCAGGTGGTGACCGGCAACCTCAACGCGCCGACCATCATGATGGCCGAGAAGCTGGCCGACGTGATCCGCGGCCGCACCCCGCTGGCCCGCAGCACCGCGCCGTATTACAAGGCCAACGGTGCACCGGTGCGCAAGCAGGGTTGAGCCAGCCGCACACCTTGAAACACCCGCCGGGCATGGCCCGGCGCTACCAGGCGCGTCCTGCCTTCGGTAGCGCCGGGCCATGCCCGGCGCCGTTTGACGCGTTCGCACAATGCGCCACGCAAACCCCTCTTCGCGTTTTCCCTACGGCGGGGTATGCTGCAATGAACGGCCATTGTCGATACGCTCGGGGCCGAACCTAATACATCACGATTCCTGGAGGGGGAATATGAGTCTGGATCGTCCCTGGCTGCAGAGCTATCCGAAAGGCGTTCCCGCCGAAATCGACGTCAACGAGTTCCATTCGGTAGCTTCGGTCTTCGACGCTTCCGTCGCGAAATTCCGCGACCGTCCCGCCTACTCCAGCTTCGGCAAGGTCCTCACCTATGGTGAGACAGACGCGCTGGTCACCCAGTTCGCCGCCTACCTGCTGGGTGAGCTCAAGCTCAAGAAGGGTGACCGCGTCGCCCTGATGATGCCCAACTGCCTGCAGTACCCGGTGACCACCTTCGGCGTGCTGCGCGCCGGACTGACCGTGGTCAACGTCAACCCGCTGTACACCGCGCGCGAACTCAAGCACCAGCTGGTCGACGGCGGCGTCAGTGCGCTGGTGGTGGTCGACAACTTCGGCGACACCGTCGAACAGGTCATCGCCGATACGCCGGTCAAGCACGTGGTCACCACCGGCCTGGGCGACCTGCTCGGCGCCAAGGGCGCGATCGTCAACTTCGTACTGAAGTACGTCAAGAAGATGGTGCCCAACTACCACATCAAGGGCGCCGTCCGCTTCAGGCAGGCGCTCAAGCTGGGCAGCCGCCACGCGCTTCCGCCTGTGGAGATCGACCACGACGACATCGCCTTCCTGCAGTACACCGGCGGTACCACCGGCGTGGCCAAGGGCGCGATGCTGACCAACCGCAACCTGATCGCCAACATGCAGCAGGCGTCGGCGTGGCTGTCCACTTCAGGCATCGAGCCGGGCAAGGAAGTGATCATCACGGCCCTGCCGCTGTACCACATCTTCGCGTTGACCGCGAACGGCCTGGTCTTCATGAAATTCGGTGGCTGCAACCACCTGATCACCAACCCGCGCGACATGAAGGGCTTCGTCAAGGAGCTCAAGGGTACCCGCTTCACCGCCATCACCGGTGTCAACACGCTGTTCAACGGCCTGCTCAACACCCCCGGCTTCGACGAGATCGACTTCTCCTCGGTCAAGTTCACCCTCGGCGGCGGCATGGCGGTACAACGTGCCGTGGCCGAACGCTGGAAGAAGGTCACCGGGGTGACCCTGGTCGAAGCCTATGGCCTGACCGAGACCTCGCCGGCAGCCTGCATCAATCCGCTCACCCTGCCCGAGTACAACGGCGCCATCGGCCTGCCGATCCCGTCCACCGATGCCTGCATCAAGGACGACAACGGCAACATCCTGGCGCTGGGCGAAGTGGGTGAACTGTGCATCAGGGGCCCGCAGGTGATGAAGGGCTACTGGCAGCGCCCGGAGGAAACCGCCACCGCCATCGACGCCGACGGCTGGCTGCACACCGGCGACATGGCGAAGATGGACGAACAGGGCTTCTTCTACATCGTCGACCGCAAGAAGGACATGATCCTGGTGTCCGGCTTCAACGTGTACCCGAACGAGGTCGAGGACGTCATCGCGATGATGCCCGGCGTGCTGGAAGTGGCTGCGGTCGGTGTCCCGGACGAGAAGTCCGGCGAGGTCGTGAAGGTCGTGATTGTGAAGAAGGACCCGAACCTGACCGCGGAAATGGTCAAGGAACATGCCCGGGCCAACCTGACCGGTTACAAGCACCCCAGAATCGTAGAATTCCGAAAGGAGCTGCCGAAGACCAACGTCGGCAAGATTCTCCGTCGCGAGCTGCGTGATACGCCCGCCCAGTAAGGGTTTCCGGGCAACACGACAGTACAGGGGACCCCGCCGGAGACGGCGGGGTCTTTTTATTGCCGGAACATGGCCGGCCCGGCGCTTGCGGGCGGTTCACGACGGGTGCATAGAATCAGTCGCCGCCGCATGTTCAGCTCGCCCCCTCACTCCTCTCCGTCCGCTCTGCGGTTGGCCGGACGGTCACACGGAGAACTCCCATGTCTGCAGTACGCCCCATCATTACCCGTCCCTCGCAGCACCCTACCCTGCGTATCACCGAAGAACCCGAGCGGGACGTTTACTGGATCCATATGCACGCCAACCTGGTCAACCAGCCAGGCCGGCCGTGCTTCGCCTCGCGCCTGGTCGATGACATCGTCGACTACCAGCGCGAACTGGGCGATCGCCTCAGCGCCTCGCACGCTCTGTCACCCCATGTCGTACTTGCCTCGGACAGCGACGTGTTCAACCTGGGCGGCGATCTCGAACTGTTCTGCCGCCTGATCCGCCAGGGCGACCGCGCCCGCCTGCTCGACTATGCCCAGCGCTGCGTGCGCGGCGTGCATGCCTTCCATGCCGGCCTGGGCACGCGTGCCCACAGCATCGCCCTGGTCCAGGGCAATGCACTGGGGGGCGGCTTCGAGGCCGCACTGAGCTGCCACACCATCGTCGCCGAGGAAGGCGTGCTGATGGGCCTGCCGGAGGTGCTGTTCGACCTGTTCCCCGGCATGGGCGCCTACTCCTTCCTGTGCCAGCGGATCAGTCCGCGGCTGGCGGAGAAGATCATGCTGGAAGGCAACCTCTACACCGCCAGCCAGCTGAAGGAAATGGGCCTGGTCGACATCGTGGTGCCGGTGGGCGAAGGTGTTGCCGCAGTCGAACAGGTGATCAAGGAAAGCCGACGCATCCCGCACGCCTGGGCGGCGATGCGTGAGGTCAACGAGATCGCCACCATGGTGCCGCTGCATGAAATGATGCGGATCACCGAGATCTGGGTAGACACTGCGATGCAGCTCGGCGAGAAGTCCCTGCGCACCATGGATCGGCTGGTACGGGCGCAGGCCCGGCGCAATGGCGACCCGGCCTGATCGTCTGGCGGGTCAGGACGGGCTGCGCTCGCTGTCGTCGCGGTGCGGTGCCCCCGCACTACGGGCAGCCAACGCATTCCTGCCGTTGCGCAGAGCGGTCGCCAGGCTGCTGAGGCGGGCGCTCCATTCGCCCTTCAGCTGCCAGTCCGCCATGCGCATGATTTCGCCACTGGAGGCGGCAACCTGGACAAGCCCCAGGTTGCTTGCCACGCCGCGCAGCGCGTGGGCGTGCTCGCGGAAATCCTCCCAGGCCTGGCGCTCGCCGCAGCCCTGCAGCTGGCCCATGCTTGCGTCGACGTCCGCCAGGCATTGGTCGATGAACTTGCGTTCGAAGCCATCGCCCATGCCCAGCGACGCCAGCTCGTCCAGCACCGCGGTATCGAGCACGCCATCGCCGACCGGCAATGCAGGCACCGACTGGATGCCGGGCTCGGCGCGGGTGTTGGCGGCGACATCGGCCAGCACTTCCAGCAGGCGGGTGGCCACCACGGGCTTGGCAAGGAAGGCGCGGGCGCCGGCCTGCTCACAACGCAGGATGGACTCGGGGGTGACGTCTGCGCTCAGCACCATGACCGGAACGTAAGGCATGCCGCTGGCCTGCATCACCCGCAACTGCTTGAGCAGATCCAGTCCGCTCATGCCGGGCATGTGCAGGTCGACGATCGCTGCGTCGTAACTGGCCTGCTCCAACGCATCGAGCACTTCGGCGCCGCCGTTGACGCAGGTGACCTTGTGGCCGGCCTTCTCCAGCAGCCGCTGCAGCACCATGCGGTTGGCCTCGTGATCGTCGGCCACCAGGACCCGCAGGCTGCGCACCCGTGCACGATGGCGCAGGAAGGGGTTGGAAAACGCGATGACATTGCCGGCTTCAGCCACCTCGGACGGAACCGCCGGGGCTGATGCGGTCTCTGCGACGTCCAGCGTGATCTCGACCCAGAACACGCTGCCGCGCGGGCTGTTCGGTACATAGCCGACCTGCCCGCCCATCGACTCGACCAGGCCCTTGGCAATGGCCGTGCCCAGGCCGGTGCCCTCATGGCGACGGGCCAGGCCGACATCACCCTGCTCGAAGGCATTGAACAGGCGCCCACGCAGCGCCACCGGCACGCCGATGCCGGTATCGACGATCTCGAATCGCAGGCGCATCCGTTGGCTGCCCGGCGCGTCCGGGCTCGACACGCGCAGATGTACGTAGCCGCTGTCGGTGAACTTGACCGCGTTGCCCATCAGGTTCAGCAGGATCTGCTGCAGATGCCCGGCATCACCCAGCAGGCGCGGCGGCACGTTGTCGTCCACCTGCACGCGATAGTCCAGCGACTTGGAGCGGGTCTGCGGGGTCAGGATCAGGTTGATCGCCTGCAGCACGTCGGCCAGTGCGAACTCGTGCGACTCCACGCGCACCTTGCCGGCTTCGATCGCGGAGATGTCCAGCACCTCTTCCACCAGCGCCAGCAGGCTGCGGGTCGAGGCCTGGATGGTGTTCAGGCACTCGCGCTGTTCGTCGTCCAGGCGGGTGGTGGCCAGTACTTCGGTCATGCCCGCCAGCCCGTTCAGCGGCGTGCGGAACTCATGGCTCATGTTGGCCAGGAAGCGGCTCTTGGCTTCGTTGGCCTGGCGCGCCTCGGCCACCGCCCGGGTCAAGGCATGCAACAGCGAATCGAAGTACAGCGGAATCGCGCCCAGGCCCAGCAGCAGGCCCCAGCCCAGATAGTCGTGGCTGCGCCAGTAGGGCGACAGCATCACCGTGCACAGGAACGCCAGGCAGCCCATGGCCGTGGCCACGCGCAGGTAGGTGCTGCCGTAGCGCATGCCGTTGCCGATCGTGACCCACAGCATCACCGCATACAGCGGTGCGGCCGGCTCGCCCTGGATCGTCATGATCCAGGCCATGCAGGTGTAGTCGGTCAGCATGCCGATCACCCGGCGCACATGCGACACGCCCGGATTGACCAGGATCGCGGCCAGCAGGCCTGCGGAAATGGTCAGCTCGAAGGCGAGGATCAGCCACGTCGCAGTCAGCGCCTCACCGCCACCGCTCAGCGAGCGCCAGCCGAGATAGCTGATGAACAGCGCCGTGATGATGATGCGGATCAGGTTCTGCGCGTGCTCGCTGTCCTCGCGCCCGGACAGGCGCTGCTTGAAGCGGGCCAGCAGCGAGCGCTTGTCGGAGCCAGTGGCGGGCATCGTATCCATGGTCGGATGTCGCATCCTTCGGCGCAGCAGGGAGGAGCAGCACAACGGTACCGCCAACAGCCCCAGCCACAGTGAAACCGCCAGGCCCAGGTTGGCCTGCCAGTAAGGGGTCAACAGCACCGTAGTGCCGAAACTGGCCATGGCCAGCACGACGGCAGCGGCCAGGTACCGCGGCCCGAAGCGCAGGCCGTTGCCCACTGTCACCCACATCACCACCGCATACACCCACGCCAGCGGCTCACCCATCTGGATCATGCCGATCGCGATCAGTCCGTAATCGGCCAGCATCCCGGCCACCCGTCGCGGGTCCGAGCGCTGCGGCCTCCACAGCAGCCAGCCGAACAGCAGCAGCGACAGGCCCAGGCCGGTCACTACCGTTGCCAGCACGCCCTGGTACTGATCCAACCGGTGCAGGCGGGCACCGGACAGCAGAACATAGGTCAGGATCAGCGAGATCAGCACCACCCGCACGATCGCCTGGCCATGTTCCGAATCCGGACGCTGCGCCAGCCGACGCTTCACGCGTGCGAACAGGTCCTGCATGTCACCCACCCGGTCGCGTCGATGCCGTCGAGTGCTGGGCGCAGATGTCCATCAACTGCTGGCGGCCGCGCATCAGCGCATCCACGCAGCGTGGATCGAACAGGCGGCCACGCTGTGCGTACAGATAGGCCAGTGTGGCTTCCATGGTCCATGCTTCCTTGTACGGACGGGGTGAGATGAGTGCGTCGAAGACATCGGCGACAGCAACGATCCGCGCTTCCAGCGGGATCGCTTCGCCGACCAGGCCGTCGGGATAGCCGCTGCCGTCATAGCGCTCGTGATGGCGCAGCGCGATGAGCGCGCCCACCTGGATGAAACGGTTCTGGCTGCCACTAAGCAGCTCGTGGCCGATGCGTGGATGCCGGCGCATGATCGCCAGCTCCTCGTCATTGAGCTTGCCCTGCTTGAGCAGCACCGCGTCGGGAATGGCGATCTTGCCCATGTCATGCAGCGGTGCGGCCATCTCGATCAGGCGCACGTCGTCTTCGGGCAGGCCCAGCTGCTCGGCAATCAGCCCCGCCACGCGCGCCATGCGTTCGAGGTAGGCACTGGTGCCGGCATCTCGGAACTCGATCGCCCGTGCCAATCGCGACAGGGTCTCGCGTTCGCGTTCCTCGACCTCGTGCATGCTGGCCAGCAGGCGCTGCTCCAGCGACAACGCGCGCTGCTTCACGTTCTCGGTCTGCTGGCGCAGCTGCAGCAGGTTGTAGCAGCGCGCGCGCAGTTCGCGCGGGCGGATCGGCTTGACCAGGAAGTCGATGACCCCCGCTTCCAGCGCCGCCTGACGAATCGGCTCGTCGCCGACCACGGTGATCAGGATCACCGGGATATCGCGGTGCTTGGGCAGGCGACGGAAACGGCGGGCGAACTCCAGCCCGTCCATCTCCGGCATGCGGTAATCGAGCAGCAGCAGGTCGACCGGGTGCGCCTCGCACCAGGCCAATGCGGTCAGCGGATCCCCGAAGTCATGCACGCTCAGTTCCGGCGCGATGTCTTCGATGACATGACGCAGCATCGTCCGCGCGGACGTCTGGTCGTCAACAATGACGATGTTCAACGCGTACTCCGCCTGGTTTCTCGACCATGCTGGATCATCAGCAGGCGAGGATACCCTGCCGCTGCGAACGCTCGCACCCTGCATCGGCCCGACTCCCGTGTCATGCGTCCCGGTTCATGATCGTCATCACATTGTGAAGCGGACTCTCCACAATGCGCACTCCCCCTGGCGCCGATCAAGCCATAACAGACGTCAAGGTAGTGCATTAACGATACGCCGAGTGCGGGAGGCGTCAATCACGCCGTCTCATTTCGCGACGGCGCGCACAAACAGGGGTCAAAAAGACGACTTACTGCTCCGGACGCATGTACGGGAACAGCAGCACGTCACGGATCGAGCTGCTGCCGGTCAGCAGCATCACCAGGCGATCCACGCCGATGCCGAGGCCACCGGTCGGGGCCATGCCGTACTCCAGCGCACGGATGTAGTCGGCGTCGTAGTGCATCGCCTCGTCGTCGCCGCCTTCCTTCGCGGCCACCTGGGCCTGGAAACGCTGCGCCTGGTCTTCCGGGTCGTTCAGTTCGGAGAAGCCGTTGGCCAGCTCCTTGCCGTTGACGAACAGCTCGAAGCGATCCGTGTAACCCGGGTCGTTGTCGTTGGCACGAGCCAGCGGCGAGACCTCCACCGGGTGGTCGGTGATGAAGGTCGGCTGGATCAGGGTGTGCTCGACGGTGGCCTCGAAGATCTCCAGCAGCAGCTTGCCCCAGCCGTAGGACGGCTTGACGCGGATATTCAGGCGCTCGCAATGGCGCAGCAGCGCGTCGCGGTCGGTGCAGTCGGCGACGGAAATCTCGGGGTTGTGGTGGCGCACCGCTTCGTCCATGCGCCAACGGCGGAACGCCGGGCCCAGGTCGATCTTCGCCCCGTCCCACTCGACCTCGGTGCTGCCGTTGACGGCCTTGGCCACGTCACGGATCACGCCTTCGGTCAGGTCCATGATCTCGTTGTACGTGGCGTAGGCCTCGTACAGCTCCATCATGGTGAATTCCGGGTTGTGGCGGGTGCTGACGCCTTCGTTGCGGAAGTTGCGGTTGATCTCGTAAACGCGCTCCAGGCCACCCACGGTCAGGCGCTTGAGGTACAGCTCCGGCGCCACACGCAGGTACAGGTCCAGGTCCAGCGCATTGTGGTGGGTGGTGAACGGCTTGGCCGCCGCGCCGCCGGGGATGTAATGCATCATCGGCGTCTCGACTTCCAGGAAGTCGCGGCTGTCCAGCCAGGCGCGCATGGCGCGGATGATCTTCGAGCGCTTGATGAATACCGCGCGCGATTCCGGGGTCACGATCAGGTCGACGTAACGCTGGCGATAGCGCTGCTCGACGTCGGCCAGGCCATGCCACTTGTCCGGCAGCGGGCGCAGCGACTTGGTCAGCAGGCGGATCGATTCGGCCTTGACCGACAGCTCGCCGGTCTTGGTGCGGGTCAGGCCGCCTTCGACGGCGATGATGTCGCCCACGTCCCAGCCCTTGAAGGCGGTATAGGCATCGCCCAGCACCGTGCCCTGCAGGAACAGCTGGATGCGACCGGACTCGTCCTGGATCTGCGCGAAACTGGCCTTGCCCATGATGCGCTTGGCCATCAGGCGGCCGGCCATCTTCACCTGGCGGCCGTTACCTTCCAGGGCCTCGGCGGTCCACTGTTCGGCATCGGCGAACTCTTCCTGCAGGCGGCCGGCGAAGTCCTCGCGACGGAAATCGTTCGGATACGCGATGCCCTGCCCACGCAGCGCTTTGAGTTTCTCACGGCGCTCGGCGATCAACTTGTTTTCGTCGACGGGGGGGGTATCGGTAGCTTCGCTCATGGATCTGCGGGAATCGTGTAGTGAGGGGGATCTTGCGCCCGGCACAGCCGGTTGCCCAGCATACCAAAACCGTCCAGCCCCAGCCGGGAGAGGGGTCAGATCCCCCTGCTACGCAAAGGAATCTGACCGCCTCCGGGACCCTGCCTGGCCCTGGATGTCTACCTGTTGCCGGGGAAGGCCTGCCGCAACTCATCCACCAGCACCCGCTGGTTCTCCGAATAGTCCACCGGCACCGACACCAGGTGCACCCCGCCCTCGTTGAAGGCCGCCTCCAGGGTCGGGACGAACTGCTCGATGGCCGTCACCTCATGCCCCTTGCAGCCATAGGCCTCGGCATACTTCACAAAATCGGGATTGCTGAAGGTCATGCCGTAGTCGGTGAAACCATCCACCGCCTGCTTCCAGCGGATCATGCCGTAGGCACCGTCGTTGAGGATCAGCACCACCAGGTTCAGGCCCAGCCGGCGCGCCGTCTCCAGCTCCTGGCTGTTCATCATGAAGCCGCCGTCGCCACACACCGCCAGCACCCGCCGTTGCGGGTACAGGATCGAGGCCATGATCGCCGACGGCAGGCCCGCGCCCATGGTCGCCAGCGCGTTGTCCAGCAGCAATGTGTTGGCCACCTGGGTGCGGTAGTTGCGCGCAAACCAGATCTTGTACATGCCGTTGTCCAGCGCCACGATGCCGTCCGGCGGCATCACCTGGCGCACGTCGTGCACCAGTCGTTGCGGGGTGAAACCAGCGTCCTCGGCGCGATCGGCAAGGTGCTCGAGGATGGTCGCGCGCAGCGGCAGCAGCGCATCGGCATGGGGCACCGCGCCTTCGATGCGGTCGGCCAGTTGGGTCAGCGAACGGCCGATGTCACCGATCACTTCCACCTGCGGGAAGTACACCTGCTCCACCGCCGCCTGCGAGTAGCCGATATGGATCACGGTCGGCCCGCCTGGACGCATCACGAATGGCGGCTTTTCGGTGACCTCATGGCCGATGGTCACGATCACGTCGGCCTGGTCGATGGCCATGTGCACGTAGTCGCGTTCGGTCAGCGCCGCGGTACCCATGTACAGGCCCGAGCCGCCGGCCACCGCACCTTTGCCCATCTGCGTGGTGAAGAACGGAATGCCGGCGCGTAGTACGAACGCCGACAGCGCCTCGCTGGACTGCGGCCGCGACGCCGCCGAAGCGATCATCAGCAACGGCCGCTTGGCATTGCGGATGATCTCCGCGGCGCGGTCCAGCGCCTCGGGGCTGGCAATCGGCCGCTCCACCGCATGCGGCGGAATCAGCGACACCCCTTCTACTTCATCGGCGGCGATATCCTCGGGCAGCTCCAGCAACACCGGGCCCGGGCGCTCCTCCTGGGCCACACGGAACGCTTCGCGGACGATGGTCGGGATGGTGCGCGCCGAGACGATCTGCCGCGCCTGCTTGGTCAGCGGCTTCATCGTGCTGACGATGTCGACGATCTGGAAGCGTGCCTGCTTGCTGGCCACGATGCCCTTCTGGCCCGTGATCATGATGACCGGCCACGCACCGAGCAGCGCGTAGGCGGCGCCGGTGGTGAAGTTGAGCGCGCCCGGACCGAGCGTTGCCAGGCATACGCCCGGCTTGCCGGTCAGGCGGCCATACGTGGCCGCCATGAACACCGCCGCCTGTTCGTGGCGGGTGATGACCAGTTCGATGCTGGAATGGCGGAGCGACTCGACCACGTCGAGGTTTTCTTCGCCGGGAATACCGAAAATGCGCTCGACGCCTTCGTTCTCAAGTGCGGCGACGAGCAGATCTGAACCCTTGGACATCGGATGCCGTCCTTTGTGCTGGACTGATGGTGGATCGTTGCAGGAAGGATGAGAGCCGCGTGTCAATGCTTGTCGAACCACACTGTCTGCGCGTTGACGAATTCACGGATGCCGAAGTGCGAGAGCTCGCGGCCGAAGCCGCTCTTCTTCACGCCGCCGATCGGCACGCGGGGGTCCGAAGCGGAGAAGCCGTTGACGAACACACCGCCGGTCTGCAGCCGGCGGGCCAGCTGCATGGCTCGGGCGCGGTCGCCGGTCCACAGGTTGCCGCTGAGGCCGAACTCGCTCTGGTTGGCCAGTTCCACCGCGTGGTCGGCATCACGGGCGCGGCTGATCGAGGCCACCGGCCCGAAGGTCTCGGTATCGAAGGCCTGCATGCCCGGCTCCACGTCGGCCAGCACGGTGGGGGCGTAGAACGCGCCCGGGCGATCCAGCTGATGGCCGCCGACCAGCAGCTTCGCGCCGGCCTCCACCGAGGCGCGTACCTGCGCATCCAGCTGTTCCAGCAAGTCCTGGCGGGCCATCGGGCCGATGCGGTTGGCCGGGTCGCGGCCATCGCCGATGCTCAGTGCCTGCACCTTCTGGCAGAACTGCGCCACGAAACGGTCGTAGACCGCGTCTTCGACGATGATGCGCTTTCCGGCGATGCAGACCTGCCCGGTGTTCTGGAAGCGCGAGGCGACCGCGGCATCTACGGCGGCGTCCAGATCGGCGTCGGCCAGCACGATGAACGGATCCGAGCCACCCAGCTCCAGCACTACCTTCTTCAGTGCCTGCCCGGCCTGGGCGGCGATGCTGCGGCCGGCGGCCACGCTGCCGGTCAGGGTGACGGCGGCGATGCGGTCATCGGCGATCGCACGGCTGGTACCCTCGCGGCTGATGTTGGCGGCGATGAAGGTGCCTTCCGGCAGCCCGGCATCACGCCAGGCGGCATCGAGCAGTTGCGCGGTGCCGACGATGTTCTCGGCCGGCTTCAGCAGGAAGCCGTTACCGCCCATCAGGATCGGTACCGCCGCGCGCATCACCTGCCAGTACGGGAAGTTCCACGGCATGATGCCCAGCACCACGCCCAGCGGCAGGTAGGACACGTAGGCCTTGTCGTCGGGCACCTGGGTCGGCTCGTCGCGCAGGAACTGCGCACCGTGGTCGGCATACCAGTCGCACAGCACGGCGCACTTCTCGATTTCGGCCAGGGATTCGGCCTGGACCTTGCCCATTTCGGCGGTAGCCAGCGCAGCCAGCTTTTCACGGTCGCGGCGCAGTACCGCGGCCATCGCACGCAATACGTCTGCGCGCTGTTCCAGGCTCTTGACGCTCCAGGTCGCAAAGCCGACCTGGCCGCGATCGAGGATTGTTTCCAGCTCGGCATCGGTGGCAAAGGGATGGCTGGCGATCTGCCGGCCGGTGGCCGGATCGCGGGAAATGGCGGTGGTGGGGGCAGCGGACATGCAGGGCTCCTGGTGTCTCGACAACGGGCGGTGGCCCGTCTTCTGCGCAGGAATGTGGACCCGAATGGCGGAGGCAACAAGGCGTCTGCTTATCCTGTGACCTGCACTTACCTGTCTGAATGGGGATAGGTGCCGGCAGGGCTGCGCCCTGCACCCGCAGAGGCCAGGGCAACGTCAAGGTCAAAGGCCTGCATTCCGTGGGATGGCGGGGTGGGTCCGCTTGCGGGGGACGGCGTGAATCCCCCTCCGGGGTCCGGCCCAGCCGCCGGCGGCTGGGCGTTCGGGCGCTTGCGAAGCAGTGCTTCGCAAGCAAAGCGCCCTCACCCATGTAGCCTCGGTCGCGCCATCCATGGCGCTCACGCCCCCTCAACCGGACCCACCCCGCCTTCGACAGATTTCCGCGATCTGTCGGGAATACTCTTGGGATCTGACCCCGGAATTTCTTTCGATATCTGACAGATGTGTCGACCAAGGTCGACACCTACCAACAGCCGCGCGAAATTTGTCTGAGGCGGGGCGGTGTGGGTTGGCAGGACCGTTGGCGCCATGGATGGCGCCATCGAGCCCCCCTGGATGGGTTCACGGCGTGTCCTGCCAGCCCACACCGCCCCGCCATCCCAAGGATGCTCGCTGTTGCTGTTGCTGTTGCCTTGGCTTGAAGCCTCTGCGGGTGCAGGGCGCAGCCCTGCCGACCAACCTACCTTCGCGGCAGGTAAGTCACCAGGGAAAGATCGTGCCGGCTCTCCGGCACCAGCGCCACGTACTGCAGGTCCAGCAACCCGCGCGTGGGATGGTTCAACTTCTTCGCACCTTCATCGAACCGCCGCACGTCGTGCTCCGGCCACCACTGACGGAATTCCTCGCTGTGCGCGGCAATGTCCTCCACCAGCGCCAGGAACGGCGCCTTGTCCGGCGCCTGCGCCATCGCCGCACGGAAGCCTGCCAGCAGGCCGCGGGTCATTTCTTCCCAGTTGAGGATCAGCGTGCGGTACGGCGGGTACAGAAACATCAGCCGCAGCGTATTGCGCTCGTGCGGCGCCAACTGGCTGTAGTCCACGAACAGATCGGCGATGGCCGGGTTCCAGGCCAGGATATCGAAGCGGGTGTTGCGCACATAGGCCGGGATCGGCTGCATCGCCTCCACCAGCTGGCGCAAGCCGTCGGTCACGCTCTCGTCCGGTGATTCCAGCGGCACGCCGTAGCCGGACAGCGCGAACGCGTAGGCGCGCTCGTCGTCGCTCATGCGCAGCACCTGCGCCAGCCGCTCCAGCACCTCGGGCGAGGCGCGCACTTCACGGCCCTGCTCGATCCAGGTGTACCAGCTGACACTGACCCCGATCGCCAGCGCGACTTCCTCGCGTTTCAGGCCCGGGGTACGCCGGCGCCCGGCCGGCAGGCCGAGCGTGGCGGGGTCGACACGGGCGCGGCAGGCCTTGAGGAAGCCGCCGAGTTCCTTGCGTTCACTTTCGCTGCGCATCATCGGCCCGTCCTGCCCTTTGTAGCGTCGAGCCATGCTCGACGCATCTGCTACCCCGCGAAAAGCAGCTGAGCATGGCTCAGCTCTACAGGACGCGTGCTCGACCACCCTCGGCGTTGCGCACGAGGGTGACGATATCCGCGCAGGCGCGTCGATCAGGCATCGGCGCGCTTGGAGCCCACGGCCAGGCCGGCCTTCAGGCTGGCCTCGACGAACTCGTCCAGGTCGCCGTCGAGCACCTTCTGCGTATCCGAGCGCTCGATGCCGGTACGCAGGTCCTTGATACGGCTCTGGTCGAGCACGTAGTTGCGGATCTGGCTGCCCCAGCCGATGTCGGACTTGGTGGCTTCCACCGCGTCCTTCTCGGCGTTGCGCTTCTGGATCTCCAGCTCGTACAGCTTGGCGGCCAGCATCTTCATCGCGTTGTCGCGGTTCTGGTGCTGGCTGCGGCCGGTCTGGCAGGCCACGACGATGTTGGTCGGGATGTGGGTGATGCGCACCGCCGACTCGGTCTTGTTGACGTGCTGGCCACCGGCACCGGACGAACGGTACACGTCGGTACGCAGGTCGGCCGGGTTGATGGTGATGTCGATGTTGTCGTCGATTTCCGGCGACACGAACACCGAGGTGAAGCTGGTGTGGCGGCGGTTGTCCGAGTCGAACGGCGACTTGCGCACCAGACGGTGCACGCCGGTCTCGGTCTTCAGCCAGCCATAGGCATAGTCGCCTTCCACGCGCAGCGTGGCCGACTTGATGCCGGCGACGTCGCCACCGGACACTTCCATCAGTTCGGTCTTCCAGCCGCGTGACTCGCACCAGCGCAGGTACATGCGCAGCAGGATCTCGGCCCAGTCCTGGGCTTCGGTGCCGCCGGCACCGGCCTGGATGTCGACGAACGCCGCCGCATTGTCCATCTCGCCGGAGAACATGCGCTGGAACTCCAGCTTCTCCACGTGGGCCTGGTGCTTGTCCAGGTCGGCGACCACGGCCAGGGCGGTGTCCTCGTCCTGCTCGGACTCGGCCAGCTCCAGCAGCTCGGTGGCATCGTTCAGGCCATCGAGCACCGAGGCGATGCCGCCCACGGTCTTTTCCAGGCTGGAACGTTCGCGGCCCAGGTTCTGGGCGTACTCGGCGTTGTTCCAGACGTCGGGGCTTTCCAGCTCCCGCGTTACTTCTTCAAGACGCTCTTTCTTGGCGTCGTAGTCAAAGATACCCCCGAAGCGACAGCACGCGATCGGTCAGATCGGTGATGCGCTGGCGGACAGGATTCAGTTCGATCATGTCGGCGGTTATGCATTCAAAAGATGACTGGTAATGATACCGCAGGCCGTGGGCGCCCGGAATGAGGGCCTGGGCCTGCGCCGGGGAGGCTCGAGCGTGATGTGTCGGCGCTGCATTCAGGCAGGCGGTACCCGCCTTGGCGCGGGGAGCCGGCCAGGCTGCAGCCGACCCCACACAGGGCCTCCTTGCCCCAGAGCGGCGTCGACGAGGGTCTTCCTTGGTCCACCCTCGGACGGCCACTTGGGGCAGATGACTATTTAACCTCGAACTCGCCCACCAGCACGGTTTCGGCGCGGTCCTTCAACCGCATCGTGACCATCTGGTCCTTCTGCTTCGACGTGCCCCAGTGGGTGGTCAGGCGCAGCATCAGCGTCGTCGCCCCGGTCACCAGCTGCTGGCGGCTGCCGAAGTAGTTCGCCTCCACCTTGTACTTGCCCGGCTTGGCATTGCGTAGCGAGAACTGCTCGGGACCATAGCCGCCGGTGAAGTCCTGCGACATCTGCCCGCCCTGGTAGGTCAGGCGGTTGCCGTAGTAGGCGCGCTCGCCGTTCGGGTCGGTCACCCACAGGTCCATGTCGCTGTTGTCGGCATCCCACGACAGCACCACCCGCAGGTCCAGCGGCATCGCCTGCAGCAGGCGCGGGTCGATGCTGGTGGTATCCAGCCGGGGCGTGCTGCGGGCCACCAGGTTGGTCAGCTCATCCAGTGCGATCAACGCGATGCCATCGAAACGGCTGTCCCACGGCCGCACGACCACCTGGTAGAGCGGCACCAGCGCCTGCTGCGGCTTGCCGGCCGCTGCCAGTGCCAGGCCCAGGTCGCGGAAGCTCTGCGGTTCTTCCTGGCCCATGGCCAGCACCTGCTCGAACACCGGCACCGCCAGCGCGGGGGCATCGGCCTGCATCAGCCGGTAGCCGAGCACGCGCAGCAGGTGGCGGTTGTCCAGGTCCATCTCGGCCAGGTTCGACAACACGCGCAGGGCCAGCTCGCGCTGGCCCTGCTCCAGCAGCAGGTCGGCCACGTCGAGGAAGAATGCGCTGCTGTCGGCATGTGCATCGCGCTCGGCCAGATAGCGGTCGTACAGTTGCGACGCCGGGCCCTGGCGCAAGCGCCGGGCGACGGCCGAATCCGGCTGCCACGCCGCCAGCTGGATACCGAGCTCGCCATCGTTGGCGGCAGCGGGTGTGGCGACAAGGCTGCCGGTGACCGTGATCAGATCCAGTGCCTTGTTGGATGCAGACGCCGAGCGACGTGCACGCGCGCTGCTGGCTTCCATGCGTTGCTCCGCTGCCGCCATCGGCGCGGGGGCAGGCGGAGCGGCAGGTGCGGGCGCGGCGAGCATCGCAACTGGCGCCGATTCCATCGCATGGTCCGCAGAAGCCACTTCCAGTGCCCCGCCCTTCGCCTGCGGCGGAATTCCCTTCGGCCAGCTGCGGTTCCACCACTGCTGGCGCTCCTTCCAGCGTGCCGCCACTTCATCCAGGCGCTGGCGATCTGCCGCGGCGCGATCCGCCAGCTGCACTGCGAAACGTGCATCGTATTCGGTGCGAAGCGTGCCAGACGGACGGATCGCATAGCGCAGGTAGTCCTCCAGGGTCTCCAGCACGATCAGCGAGGTATCCGGCCCCACCAGGCCAAACTGCTGGGACAGGCGCTGCATGGCCTCGCGGTTGCCGCGACGGTCGGCGGCCAGCTGCTGCAGGCGCGCCTGCGCCCACAAGCCCGCCAGCAGTTCTCCGTCGTTGCTCTTCTGCGTGGCGGGCAGCGCCTGCCATTCGCCACCACCCACGCGCACCCGCATCGGCACGCCGTCGGCGGCCAGTCGTGCGTGCAGCCACAGCCAGCCCTGGGCCTCACTGCGACGATCGATCACCACGTCCTGAACGCCACGACCCGCATCAACCTGCACGTCCAGCGGCGACGACAGCAGCTCGCGCGCCGCCGAATCGACATCCTCGCCCAGCGCAACGAAGCGGCCGCCACGCGCTTCGCTCCAACCACGCAGTCGCACGGCATCGGTGCGCGCACCGGCGCTGCTGACCGCAAACAAGCGTTGATCCGGCGCCATCGCCGGCAGCTGTTCCGGCCCGTAGGTCAACAGTCCATCGCTGACCAGCAGGTATTCCTTCACGCCCGGCTGCGGCTGCCACTGCGCCAGCGCGCTGGCACCGTCAGGGCGCACCGCCTGCAACGCTGCGCGCAGCTCGTTCCAGTTGCCGGCGCGGATACGGAATCGACGCACCGGCTCGGCGCGATCGCGCAGTACGGTCAAGGCCACGGTGCCGTCACCCAGCGCGGCGAAATAGCGATCCAGCAGGGCGAACTCACGTGTGCGATCGCGCTGCCCCGCCGAACCGGAGCCGTCCCACAGCAGGCCGATCTCGCTGGGCAACGTGCGGGGTGTACTGCTGGCCGCCACCGGCAGCTGTGCCAACAGGTAGTGCCCATCCTGCCAGGGCGCCACCTGCACCTGTGCGTGGCGGGCTGCCGGCAGGTTCCACTGGAGTTGCTTCGGCAGCTGCGCACCCTTGCCCTGCCACTGCAGCTGGCCCGCGCTGATGCGGAATGGCGCAGTACCTGCGGTGGCCGCGTCGGGAGCATGCACCTTCAGTTCAACCGAGGCTGCACCGGCGGCGAACTGCAGCGGCAGCGTCCACTGCCAGCTTTGGCCGGCGAAGGCCAGCGGTTCGCGGATCACCAGCTGCACACGCCGACTGCCACCGGGCGGCAGCGGGTAGACGCGCAGGCGGAACTGGTTGCCGGCGGTCTGTTCCAGCAGGCCCGGATCGACACCACGGCGGGCGATTTCCTCGAACACCTGGCGGCCGCGGTCCTTGGCCACCGGCACCGCGTCACGCATCTCGCCGTTGATATCCAGCGCGAAGCCGGTGATCTGCTGGCCATCAGCCAGCGGGAACTGCAGCTCACCCTCCAGCACACGACGGTTCGGGTTGTGGAATTCCAAGGTGATCCGGGTCTGGGCAACGCCGGCCTGGACCTCGCCTTCGATGCGGGCGTGTCGCAGTTGGACCGCCTGCTCGGCAGCCGGGGCAATCAGCAACGGCGTGCTAGCCTGCGGCCGGGAGATCGGCGGCGACTGTGCGCCAGCGGGCCAGGCCGCAAGGGCCAGCAACAACACAGTGCAGCAACGGACGAAGACCATGACCGGACTCCAGTGGGATCGTGGATCGTTGAACGCACCAGCAACCGTAACGGGGTTGGCGCCTGTGCTCGCATCGACACACGCCCCTCCCAACCAGCACCATGGAAGTCCTCGCCACACAGGGATGCACCATGCGCCCGTTGATTGCCTTGATCCTGCTGGTCCTGGCCGGCGCCGCCGCCGCTGGCAGCGTGAAAGGGGTGCGCTTCGCCCACTACGACTGGATGCTGGCCTGCGACAACACCCGTACCTGCCGCGCCGCCGGCTACCAGGACGATGTCGGCGGCAACTTGCCGGTGTCGGTGCTGCTGACTCGCAAGGGCGGACCCGGCCAGCCGGTCAGCGCCGAACTGATGCTGGGCCAGTACAACGAGGTCAAGCTGCCGACACAGCTGTCGCTGCAGATCAACGGCAAGGATCTGGGCGCGCTGTCGTTGACCGCAGACACGGCGACACTGTCTACAGCGCAGACCAAGGCACTCCTGGCCTCGCTGGCGCGCAGCAGCCGCATCGTGGCGGTCGGCAACGATGGCCAGCGCTGGACGCTGTCCGATCGTGGCGCCTCGGCGGTGCTTCTGAAGATGGACGAATTTCAGGGCCGGCTGGAGACTCCCGGCGCGCTGATGCGCAAGGGGTCGCGCGCCGAAGCCTCAGTTCCTCCCGCACTTCCGGTGCCTACGCTGGTTCTGGCGCCATTGGTGGCGGCACGAGCCACCGATGCCGCACTGGAACACTCACCCGCACTGCGCGGGGCGCTGGCCGCGGCCAACCCGGGCGGCGACTGCGTCGCACTGACACCCGAAGGCCTGCCGATGGTGGACGGCCCGCAGGAGCTGCGCGTGTCCCGGCTGGGGAGGACTTCCCTGCTGGTGTCTACGCTCTGCTGGCGTGGCGCCTACAACGAAGGCATCGGCTACTGGGTAGTGAACGATGCACCGCCCTTCAAGGCCACGCTGGTGACCGCATCGGGCGGCGATGACGATGGTCGGGTAATCAGTTCGGCGCACAAAGGCCGCGGCTTGGGCGATTGCTGGTCCACCGCGAGTTGGGGCTGGGACGGGCGCCGCTTTGTGCAGACCGATGAATCCACCTCCGGCCTGTGCCGGCTGGTCGCGGCTGGGGGTGCATGGCACATGCCGACGCTGGTGACCGAGGTGACGCCCTGAGCTTGGCCAGTTGATTGGATCCACGCATAGCGCGCCGCCCACGGCCCCGCTCGCGAAGCGGCGCTCAAACCGGCAGGCAGTGCTCCACGATCAGCTGGATGGCGCTGCCGCCACGGTAGTCATCGCAGGCCAGCCGGTAGGCCAGGTGGACGTGACGTGATGGCGCGTTGCCGTGCCAGCCGCCGAAATGGATGGCGTTGATGGTGCCGGGTACGCCCGGCAGGCGCAGTTCCAGCTTGAGGTGGCGCTCCTTCAGCACGCGCCAGTTGGCCACTTCGAAGTGGCCGTCGAACAGTGGCTCGGGGAAACCCTGGCCCCACGGCCCGGCCAGGCGCAACGCGTCGGCGTGGCGATGGTCCAGCTCGTCCACGGCCAGCTCGCCGTCACTGAGCACCTGCTGCTGCAGTGCCGCCGGATCGAGCATTTCCAGCACCACCGCGACGAAGGCGGCCTTGAAGTCATCGACGTGGTCACGCCGCAGGCTGAGGCCGGCCGCCATGGCGTGGCCACCGAAGCGTTCGATCAGGCCCGGATGGCGCGCATCGACCAGCGCCAGGGCGTCACGGATGTGCAGGCCGGGAATGGAGCGCGCCGAGCCTCGCAGGATCTCGGCGCCGGGTTCGGCCGGGGCGAAGGCGATCACCGGGCGATGCAGGCGATCCTTCATCTTCGATGCGACCAGGCCGACCACACCCGGATGCCAGTCAGCATCGAACAGGCAGGCCGCCACCGGTCGCTGACCGGCCATGTCCAGCACCACCCGGGTCAACGCCTGCTCGGCGTCATCGGTCATCGACTGCTGCACGGCGCGCCGTTCCGAATTGATCTGCTCCAGCGTCTGCGCGATCTCGCGCGCCTGGCGCGGGTCTTCGGTCAGCAGCAGCGCGATGCCCAGCGCCATGTCTTCCAGCCGGCCCGCGGCGTTCAGGCGCGGGCCGAGTGCGAAGCCGATGTCGGTGGCGGTCAGTCGCGCGGCATCCCGGCCACTGGCTTCGATCAGTGCACGCAGGCCCACACAGCCCTGCCCTGCGCGCAGACGGCGCAGGCCCGCGCTGACCAGTGCCCGGTTGTTCGGATCCAGCGCCACCAGGTCGGCAACGGTCCCGACCGCCACCAGGTCCAGCAGCGTGGTCAGGTCCGGGCCCTTGCCATCCGCAAAGACACCTGCCTCGCGCATGTGCCGGCGCAGCGCCATCAGCACGTAGAAGATCACGCCGACGCCTGCCAGCGATTTGCTCGGGAACGCATCACCGTCCAGATTCGGATCGACGATGACATCGGCCGGCGGCAGCTGCGGCCCGGGAAGGTGATGGTCGGTGACCAGCACCTGCCAGCCGCGTGCCTTGGCCGCGGTCACGCCCGCATGGCAGGCGATGCCGTGATCGACCGTGACCAGCAGGTCCGGCTGCAGCGCGGCCAACTCTTCCACCAGCGACGGTGACAGGCCATAGCCATGCACCATGCGGTTCGGCACCGCGTGGAAGACGTGTTGCGCACCGAGCATGCGCAGACCGCGCACGCCGACCGCACAGGCGGTGGCGCCATCGCAATCGAAATCGCCGACCACCAGGATGCGCTTGTCGTTGGCGATGGCCTCGATCAGCAGACCCACCGCATCATCGATGCCGGTCAGCAGCTCAGGCGCGTGCAGATTGCCCAGCTTCGGCTGCGCCAACTCCGGTGTACCTGCGCCACGGCTGGCATAGAGACGCGCCAGCAGCGGCAGCGTGCCCTCCGGCCAACTGCCGGGTACGACCGCATCGCGGCGGCGGATCATCGGCGTATCAGAGGCGGGCTGCACAGCATCGGCGGCAAGGGACATCGGCATCGCCGGTTACGAAAGACCTGCACATCATAACGTGCACCACTCTCCCAGTCGGCTGCCGCTGCTGACGAGGCACCTTGGCTCTTCGGCCAGCAGCATTTGGATTTCACGACCGCATCTTCCATGCTTGCCTGCCCTGGAACGGACTTCCATCCATGACCCGCACCCTGCTGACCGCGCTGATGGCACTCACCGTGGCGCCGGCCGCCCACTCCGCCACGCCTGAGCCCAGGCCCGGGGTCGAATTCGAACACAACGACTGGTCGCTGGCCTGTGACAACACCCGCACCTGTCGCGCCGCCGGCTACAGTCCGGAACAACCCGGCAACCTGCTCAGCCTGATGCTTGAGCGCGCCGGCGGCCCGGGTACGAAGGTGCTCGCGCGGCTGCGCAATGGCGAGGATGGCGAAAGCCCGACGCCGACCGGGGCACTGCGCCTGCGCCTGAACGGCAAGGACCTGGGCCCGGTGCGCGACACCGGCGACGGGGACAAAGTGTTGTTGCAGCAGGCACAGACCGATGCACTGGTCGCCGCACTGCCGCGCCAGGCACGCATCGAGATCATCGACGGCAAGGGCAAGGCCTGGCCGATCTCCGACCGCGGTGCAGCGGCCGTACTGCTGAAGATGGACGAGGCACAGGGCCGGCTGGGCACCCCCGGTGCGCTGGTGCGGCGTGGCGACAAGCCCGAAGCAGGCGTGCCTGCGGCGTTGCCGGTGCCAGTGATCGTGCGCGGCACGCTGGTGGCACCGCGCGCCTCGGACGCGGCACTGGCGAAAGCACCGGGCCTGCGCAAGGCACTGATCGCCAGCCTGCCCAAGCCGGATGAGTGCGGCCGCCTGAGCGATGGCGGGACAGATGAAATCGAGATCCAGCGACTGGACGCCCAACATGTGCTGGCAAGCACCAGCTGCTTCGTGGGTGCCTACAACTTCAGCAGCGGCTACTGGGTAGTGCAGGACAAGCCGCCGTACGAAGCACGCTTCGTCACGTCCGATGCAGAAGACTTCGATCGCGACGACGCTACGTTGAGCGGTCGCTTCCGTGGGCGCGGCGTCGGTGACTGCTTCTCCGGCCACGACTGGGCTTGGGATGGCGCGCGATTCGTGAAGAGCAGCGAGTTCACCACCGGGCAGTGCCGGGGCGTTGCGGGTGGGCACTGGACGCTGCCGACGGTGGTCAGCGAGGTCCGTTGAGGCGCCGCCACCTGCGGTAGTGCCGGCCGCTGGCCGGCAGCCCCGACAAACCCTGGGGGGTCAGAGCCGTTTTCCGATGGAGAACGGATCAGACCCCGGTCAGTCGTGCAGCTGGCGCGGCTTCTTCCAGAACTGCCAGCGCTGGCCACGGTCCAGCTGGAACTGCAGGCCGTCCTCGAAATCCAGCACCAGCCGCTGCAGCTCGCCGCGCTTCAGCGCGGCCAGCAGCGGACGGATCGCATCGTTGCCGAGCTGCTGCAGGGAACGCAGCTGGCGCAGGTCAACCAGTGCATCCACCGCCTGCTCGCCATCGACGGCTACGCCAGCCGCCAGGGCCAGGCCCTGCAGCAGGGCATCGCGGCTGCGCACCTGTGCGTGCGGCGTGCTGACCGACACCGGCATCACGCCACCGCCCCAGAACCACAGCGAATTGATCGGCTGTTGCCCCTGCGCGGCGCGCTGCTGGTTCCAGGAATGGTTGTGCAGCAGCACCTGCGCCTCGGTCATCAGCGCCCGCCAGCGACGGCCGCCCTCGCCCTCCGGCAGATGCGAGAACAGGTCATCGCCCAGCACCTCGTCCGGACTATTGAAGTCCGGCAGCACCAGGTCGATTGGAAGCCGCAGGTACCAGCGCGAAGGGTCCGGTGCGTCAAGCACGAACCCGGCATCGGCAAACAAGGGCTGCAGCACCGGCAGCAGGGCCAGGCTGTCAGCCAGCGTCGGCCGCAGCGTTTCGCCGTAGGCCATCATCCGCGCGCCATGCATGTCCGGCACCATGCAGGCCGGATCGGCACGCAGCCAGCTGGCGCCGGCCGCATCGCCGACGTCGCGCTGGCGGGTCAACGCGGCCACCGGCCAGTGCGGCGCGGCAACCGCAAAATGGCGCGTCAGCTGCGCGCGTTCGCCCGGCGCGACCTGCACGGTCGTGGCACGGCCGAGCGCACGTGCCACATCGTCCGGCAACGCAGCCGCGGCAAAGCGGCTGCGGGCCGGCAACAGCAGGGTCGCCGTTGCCACCGTGTCAGTCCACGTAGCTGACGCTGACGATCTCGTACTCGCGTTGGCCAGCCGGGGCGTCGATCACGATCGAATCACCTTCCAGCTTGCCGATCATCGCGCGCGCCACCGGCGAGGAAATCGCGATCAGGCCCAGCTTGATGTCCGCTTCCAGGTCACCGACGATCTGGTACTTCTTCTCTTCGTCGGTTTCCACGTCGGCCAGCGTCACGCTGGCGCCGAACACCACCTTGGAGCCGGCGTTGAGCTTGCTCACGTCGATGATCTCGGCGTGCGACAGCTCGCCTTCCAGCTGCTTGATGCGGCCTTCGATGAAGCCCTGTTCCTCGCGCGCGGCGTGGTACTCGGCGTTCTCCTTCAGGTCGCCATGCTCACGCGCTTCGGCGATGGCGGCGATCACCTTCGGGCGCTTGACCGACTTCAGGTGATCCAGTTCGTCGCGCAGCTTCTGCGCGCCCTTCATCGTGATGGGGGCTCTCATGCATTCAACTCCTTGTGCAGCTCCTGCAGCGACCAGACGGGGCCGGTGCCGCGGAATTCCAGTGAATCCACCAGCGCCTTGGCGCCGGCAATGGTGGTCGAGTAGGTGACGCGATGCTGCAGCGCCTCGCGGCGGATCGAGAACGAGTCGTTGATCGCCGAACGACCTTCGGTCGTGTTGACGATGTAGACGATCTCGCCGTTCTTGATCGAGTCGACGATGTGCGGACGGCCTTCGACCACCTTGTTGATGATCTCGCAGTCCATGCCGTGCTGCTGCAGCCACGCGGCAGTGCCACGGGTCGCGACCAGGCTGTAGCCCCGCGCCAGCAGCGCCTTGGCCACCGGCAGCACGCGCTTCTTGTCCGGATCGCGGACCGAAACGAAGGCCTTGCCGACCGGCGGTGCCTTGATGCCACCGGCTTCCTGCGCACGCGCGAAGGCGGCGTTGAAGCTGCGGCCCACGCCCATCACCTCACCGGTGGAGCGCATCTCCGGCCCGAGGATCGGGTCGACGCCCTGGAACTTGGCGAACGGGAAGATCGCTTCCTTCACCGAGTAGTAGTCCGGTACGATTTCCTTGGTCGCGCCCTGCTCGGCCAGGCTCTTGCCGGCCATGCAGCGCGCGGCGATCTTGGCCAGCGGCATGCCGGTGGCCTTGGACACGAACGGCACGGTGCGCGAGGCACGTGGGTTCACTTCCAGCAGGTAGATGGTGTCGGCACCCTCGTCGCTGGTCTGGATCGCGAACTGGGTGTTCATCAGGCCGACCACGTTCAGGGCCTTGGCCAGCTCCACCACCTGGCGGCGCAGCTCGGCCTGGGTTTCAGCCGACAGCGAGTACGGCGGCAGCGAGCACGAGGAATCGCCCGAGTGCACGCCGGCTTCTTCGATGTGCTCCATCACGCCGCCGATCAGGACGTTGCCCTGGGCATCGGCGATGATGTCGACGTCGCACTCGACGGCGTTGTCGAGGAAGCGGTCCAGCAGCACCGGCGAATCGTTGGACACCTTCACCGCGTCGCGCACGTAGCGGGCCAGGTCGGCTTCGCCGTAGACGATCTCCATCGCACGGCCGCCCAGCACGTAGCTCGGGCGCACCACCAGCGGGTAGCCGATCTCGCGGGCCAGCAGCAGGGCTTCCTGGTCGTTGCGGGCGATGCGGTTCGGCGGCTGCTTCAGGCCCAGCTTGTCGACCAGCTGCTGGAAGCGCTCACGGTCTTCGGCCAGGTCGATCGAGTCCGGGCTGGTGCCGATCACCGGCACGCCGTTGGCTTCCAGCGCGCGCGCCAGCTTCAGCGGGGTCTGGCCGCCGTACTGCACGATCACGCCCTTCGGCTGTTCCAGATCGACGATTTCCAGCACGTCTTCCAGGGTCAGCGGTTCGAAGTACAGGCGGTCGGAGGTGTCGTAGTCGGTCGACACGGTTTCCGGGTTGCAGTTGACCATGATGGTTTCATAGCCATCCTCGCGCAGCGCCAGTGCCGCGTGCACGCAGCAGTAGTCGAACTCGATGCCCTGGCCGATGCGGTTCGGGCCACCGCCCAGGATCATGATCTTGTCGCGGTTGCTCGGCGCGGCCTCGCACTCGTCCTCGTAGGTCGAGTACAGGTAGGCGGTACCGGTGGAGAACTCACCGGCACAGGAGTCCACGCGCTTGTAGACCGGGCGTACCTTGTGCGCACGACGCAGCGCGCGGATGGCGGCTTCATTGGTGCCGGTCAGCTGCGCCAGGCGCGCGTCGGAGAAGCCAGCGCGCTTCAGCTTGCGCAGGCGTGCGGCGTCCAGCGCGTCGATGCCACCGGCAGCGACTTCGCCTTCTGCAGCGATGATTTCCTCGATCTGGTCCAGGAACCAGTGGTCGATGAACGACAGTGCGTAGATCTCTTCCACGCTCATGCCGGCGCGGAACGCGTCGGCGACGAAGAACAGGCGCTCCGGGCCCGGCGCCTTCAACTCGCGGCGCAGGGTCTGCAGGTCGTCTTCGTTGGCCAGGTCCAAGCCGGTCGGGTCGAAGCCGACCTTGCCGGTTTCCAGGCCACGCAGGGCCTTCTGCACCGACTCCTGGAAGGTACGGCCCATCGCCATCACCTCGCCCACCGACTTCATCTGGGTGGTCAGGCGAGCGTCGGCGGCCGGGAACTTCTCGAAGGCGAAACGCGGGATCTTGGTGACGACGTAGTCGATCGACGGCTCGAACGAGGCCGGGGTCAGGCCACCGGTGATCTCGTTCTTCAGTTCGTCCAGGGTGTAACCCACGGCCAGCTTGGCGGCGACCTTGGCGATCGGGAAGCCGGTGGCCTTGGAGGCCAGCGCCGAGGAACGCGACACACGCGGGTTCATCTCGATGACGACCACGCGGCCGGTCTTCGGGTTGATGCCGAACTGCACGTTCGAGCCACCGGTGTCGACGCCGATCTTGCGCAGCACGGCGATGGAGGCATCGCGCAGGCGCTGGTATTCCTTGTCGGTCAGGGTCTGCGCCGGGGCCACGGTGATCGAGTCACCGGTGTGCACGCCCATCGGGTCCAGGTTTTCGATCGAGCAGACGATGATGCAGTTGTCCGCAGTGTCGCGGACCACTTCCATCTCGAACTCCTTCCAGCCCAGCACCGACTCTTCCACCAGCACCTCGGTGGTCGGCGACAGTTCCAGGCCGCGGCTGACGATCTCGACCAGCTCTTCGCGGTTGTAGGCAATGCCGCCACCGCTGCCGCCCAGGGTGAAGCTGGGGCGGATGATGGTCGGGTAGCCGACGCGGGTCTGGATCTCCAGCGCTTCGTCCAGGGTGTGGGCGACGGCGGCGGTCGGGCATTCCAGGCCGATCTCACCCATGGCCACGCGGAACAGCTCGCGGTCTTCGGCCATGCGGATCGCTTCGCGCTTGGCGCCGATCAGTTCGACGTTGTACTTCTCCAGCACGCCGTTGTCGGCCAGGTCCAGCGCGCAGTTCAGCGCGGTCTGGCCACCCATGGTCGGCAGCAGCGCATCGGGCTTTTCCTTGGCGATGATCTTCTCGACCGTCTGCCAGTTGATCGGCTCGATGTAGACGGCGTCGGCCATCTCCGGGTCGGTCATGATCGTGGCCGGGTTGCTGTTGACCAGCACCACGCGGTAACCCTCGTCACGCAGGGCCTTGCAGGCCTGGGCGCCGGAGTAGTCGAACTCGCAGGCCTGGCCGATGACGATCGGGCCAGCACCGATGATGAGGATGGTCTTGAGGTCAGTGCGCTTGGGCATTTTCTTCTCTAAGTCAGTACAGCGTGACAAGGGGGGTGATCGCACGCTGTCGATCAGGAATCTTGATCCGCAGCGCCGCGCCAGGGGCAGCAGCGATGCGGGGTTTACGGTCCATCGCGACGCCACCGGCAGGCCGGCGGCGTACTGATCACGCCTTGGCCTGCTCCATCAGCGCCACGAAGCGGTCGAACAGCGGACCGACATCGTGCGGGCCCGGGGATGCTTCCGGATGGCCCTGGAACGAGAACGCCGGCACGTCGGTGCGGGCGACACCCTGGTTGGTGCCGTCGAACAGCGAACGGTGGGTCACGCGCAGGGTCGGCGGCAGGGTTGCTTCATCGATCGCAAAACCGTGGTTCTGCGAGGTGATCATCACCCGGCCACTGTCCAGGTCCTGCACCGGGTGGTTGGCACCGTGGTGGCCATGGCCCATCTTCATGGTCTTCGCGCCAGAGGCCAGGCCGAGCAGCTGGTGGCCCAGGCAGATGCCGAAGGTCGGGATCTTCACGTCGATGAAGGCCTTGATCGCGTCGATGGCGTAGTCGCACGGTTCCGGGTCACCCGGGCCATTGGACAGGAACACGCCGTCCGGCTTCAGTGCCAGCACTTCGGCGGCCGGGGTCTGCGCTGGCACCACGGTCACTTCGCAGCCGCGCTCGGCCAGCATGCGCAGGATGTTGGTCTTCACGCCGAAGTCGTAGGCCACGACCTTGAACCGGGCCGGCACGCTGACGAAAGCATTGGCATCCAGGTCCAGCTGGCCCTCGGTCCAGGTGTAGGTCTTCTCGGTAGTGACGACCTTGGCCAGATCCATGCCCTTCAGGCCCGGGAACTTGCGGGCGGCTTCCAGTGCCTTTTCCACGTCGATGTCGCCGGCCATCAGCGCACCGTTCTGCGCACCCTTCTCGCGCAGGATGCGGGTCAGCTTGCGGGTGTCGATGCCGGCGATGGCGACCACGCCCCGCTGGATCAGCCAGTCCTGCAGCGACAGCTGGCTGCGCCAGTTGCTGGGACGGCGCGGGACGTCGCGCACGATCAGACCGGCCGACCATACCTTGGACGCTTCATCGTCCTGGTCGGTCATGCCGGTGTTGCCGATATGCGGATAGGTCAACGTGACCATCTGCCGGGCGTAGGACGGGTCGGTCAATACTTCCTGATAGCCGGTCATGGCGGTGTTGAACACCACTTCACCGACGGACAGGCCGGGCGCGCCTACGGATTCGCCCTCGAATACGGTGCCGTCTTCGAGGACGAGGATTGCGGCTTGGGTCACGGGAATCTCACTTTGGCTACCGAGGGGGCTGCCGAAGTCACGCCTGCGCTTCACGGAAATCCGGTTGCAAAAAAGCGCGGACGTGCGGTCTGGGACCGGTCCGGCTTTCGTGATTCGGCGAGTGCGAATTGTAACGCTGCCGGGGCGCTCGCGCCAGCGGTTATCGCGCTTCATGAACAGGCGATTGCGTATTCATTTCAATCCGGCGGCGTATGCGGCGCCCGCTGGTAGCGCCGGGCCATGCCCGGCGAAACCGACACCGACGCCGGGCACGGCCCGGCGCTACCGGTTAACGCGGCCCGTCCAGCAGATCGCGCACCCGGTAGCTGCCCGGGGCCCGGCCCTGCAGCTGGCGGGCGGCGAACAGCGCACCGCGGGCGAAGATGTCGCGGTTGGTGGCCCTATGCACCAGCTCGATGCGCTCGCCCAGCCCGGTGAACTGCACCAGATGCTCACCTACGATGTCGCCAGCACGCAGGCTCGCGTAATGCGGCTCCGCTCCGCCGCGCTGCGCGGCCGCGCCCAGGGTTAGCGCGGTGCCTGATGGTGCGTCCTTCTTCTGCGTGTGGTGCGATTCGACGATATCGCAGTCCCAGCCGGCCAGCGCCTGCGCGGCGCGCTCCACCAGCTCGTCCAGCACCGCCACGCCCAGGCTGAAGTTCGACGCCCAGACCAACGGGATCTTCGCCGCTGCTGCATCCAGCGCCTGCCGCTGCGTGCCGGAGATGCCGGTGGTACCCGACACCAGCCCCGCGCCGCGTTCCACGCACAGCGCCAGCATCGGGTCGAAGCCCTCCGGCAGGCTGAAGTCAATGGCCACGTCGAACACCGGCGCACCGGACAGTTCGCTGGCACCAAAGAACGGCACGCCGTCGACCACGCGCTGCGCCGGCGCACGGCCGGTCACGGCGGCCACGATCTGCAGGGTTTCGGGATGTTCGGCGGCCAGCCGCAGCAGGGCCTGGCCCATGCGCCCGGAGGCGCCGTGAATGAGCAATCGCAGGGGAGTCTGGTTCATGCCTGCAGGCTAGCGGCAGCACGCCTGCTCCGGCAAGCGCCGTCACTGCGACGCTGGGTGACCTTCCGCGCAATGGATGCTCGTTCCTCCCTGGGTACGCCTCTCTTGACCGCACCAGGCGGAGCGCATGCGACACCGTAGATGTCGCGTTTACCACTGGACGCAGAAACGCGGCCACTCAAGGCTGTGGTCCCCTCTTCCGGCCCAGGCAACGCCCATGAAATCCGCGACCGTCTTCAGCAAGTGCGCCAGGAAGACCGGCTATGCCGGGACGACGACCACCCGCTACCGCTTGCTGGATGACGCCCTGCTTGTCGTGAATCACCAACGCGCCAGCGAAAGCCGCGGTTTCTATGTGAATGCCGGACTCTACTTTCCAGAGTTGCTCGTGCACCCCCTCACGCCCGACGATCTTGAAACGGCTTTCAGGTACCGCTCCAGCATCCCCACGCCGCATGTCGACTGGCGTATCGAAGAGACGCCAGGCCTGCGCCGGGCTTTCACCCAGCAGGATCTTCATGACCTGCTCGATGCTGGCGATCGCAACGCGATGAAGCGCCTGCTGCTCAATGCCCTTGCCGACGTGGCGGGCTTCGCAGCGACCCATGGAAATCGCGCCTCGGTACGGCGGATGCAGCAGGAGGGACGCTTTCGCGCGATCATCCGCAAAGAGGTCTGAACCCCGGAAAGCGTGCGAACCAAGGTTCGCACCCACAGGCCGAAAGTTCGCACCCGCCGCACAGCCGCCGTCGAGCATGGCTCGACGCTACTTCTTGTTGGTCGGCCCGCAACTGTCGCAACCGCCACAGGCACCGCCACCTCCGCTGGCAGGCGGCGCGATCTTCCGCCCCAGCGCCTGCGCCCAGGCCGCGCGGCCCGGCTTCAGCAGAGCCAGCGCCAAGGCACCGCGCAGCTTGCGCACCGTGCCGGGGAACTGCTTCTTCAGCACCACCCAGGCGCTGACCAGCACGGCCACCGCGATGATCAGGTACTGGATCAGCAGCCCGGTATCCATCAGCCACCTCCCAGCGCCCTGGTCACCTGGTAGGTGATCAGCGCCGCCACGTAAGCTGCGGCGAACAGGTAGAACGCGGCAAAGGCCATCTGCTTCCACGAGTTGGTCTCGCGCTTGATGGTGGCCAGCGTCGAGATGCACATCGGTGCGTAGATGTACCAGACCAGCAGCGACAGGGCCGTGGCCAGCGACCAGCCATCGCTGATCAACGGGGTCAGTGCCTGGCTGGCCGCATCGTCATCCGCCGCCGACAGCGCATACACCGTCGCCAGCGACGACACCGCCACCTCACGCGCGGCCAGGCCCGGGATCAGCGCGATGCAGATCTGCCAGTTGAAGCCCAGCGGTGCGAAGAACACCGCCATCGCATGGCCGATCTGGCCGGCGTAGCTATAGTCGATGGCCGGCATCGTGGCGCCCGCCGGCGCCGCTGGGAACGACAGCAGCACCCACAGCAGGATGGTCAGCGCCAGGATGATGCCGCCGACGCGCTTGAGGAAGATCATGCCGCGCTCGTACAGCCCCACCGCCAGGTCGCGCGCATGCGGCAGCCGGTACGACGGAAGCTCCAGCATCAGCGGATGCTCGCTCTTGTCGCGGCGCCACTTCTTCATGATCCACGACATCGCCAGCGCACTGAGGATGCCGGCGGCGTACAGGCCGAACAGCACCAGGCCCTGCTGGTTGAACACGCCCCACACGGTCTTCTGCGGAATGAACGCACCGATCAGCAGCGCGTACACCGGCAGGCGCGCCGAACAGGTCATCAGCGGTGCGACCAGGATGGTGGCCAGGCGGTCACGCGGGTCCTGGATGCTGCGCGTGGACATGATGCCCGGCACCGCGCAGGCGAAGCTGGACAGCAGCGGGATGAACGAGCGGCCAGACAGGCCGGCAGCGGCCATCATGCGGTCGAGCAGGAACGCCGCGCGCGGCAGGTAGCCGGATTCCTCCAGCACCAGGATGAAGAAGAACAGGATCAGGATCTGCGGCAGGAACACGACCACGCCACCGACACCGGCGATGATGCCGTCGGTCAGCAGGCTGGCCAGCGGACCCTCCGGCAACACGCTGCCAACGAGAGTACCGAGCCAGGCGAAGCCAGCCTCGATGCCATCCATCAACGGCGTCGCCCAGGCATACACCGCCTGGAAGATCAGGAACATCACCACCGCAAGGCTGATCAGCCCGAACACCGGGTGCAGCAGCCAGCGGTCCAGCGCGTCGTCGATCTTCGCGGTTCGCGCCGGCATGCGCACGGCGACCGAAAGGATCTCGCGCACCTTGGCGTGGTAGTCGATGCCACCTTCCGGGCCCGGCACCGGCGCATCCAGGTGCGGCACCATCGCATCGAGGCGCTCGACCAAGGCCTTGGCGCCCTGCTTGCGCACCGCCACGGTCTCCACCACCGGCACGCCCAGCTCGCGTTCCAGCGCGGCCACATCCACCTGGATGCCGCGGCGTTGTGCGGCGTCGACCATGTTCAGCGCGACCACCATCGGCTTGCCCAGCTCGCGCAGCTCCAGCGCGAAGCGCAGGTGCAGGCGCAGGTTGGTGGCGTCGATCACGCACAGCAGCACGTCCGGCGCGGCTTCGCCCGGGTAGAAGCCCCGGCACAGGTCGCGGGTGATCGCCTCGTCCAGGCTGGCCGGATGCAGGCTGTAGGCGCCCGGCAGATCAAGCACCGCGAATTCACGGCCGGACGGCGCACGCAGGCGGCCCTCCTTGCGCTCTACGGTGACGCCGGTGTAGTTGGCGACCTTCTGCCGACTGCCGGTCAGCTGGTTGAACAGCGCGGTCTTGCCGCTGTTGGGGTTGCCGACCAGCGCAATGCGCAGCGGGGCGGTGGCAGCGGAAGCGCTCATGCGCGTCGCTCCTGGCGGTTGGCGTCTACCACGACGCGCTTGGCCTCACTGATCCGCAGCGCGAACCGGGTGAACCCGACCTGCACCAGCAGCGGCTCGCCCCCCACCGGACCTTTGGCCACCAGGCGCACTTCCTCGCCAGTGACGAAACCCAGCTCGCGCAGGCGACGGGCGATGGCATCGTTGGCGTGCAGGTCCTGCACGGACTCGACCACGGCCGAGGTGTGCAGCGGCAGTTCGGACAGCGTCATCTAGCGTGTTCTCTGCTGGATGTAAATGGTTCTCGATTCTAACATTCCCGCGTCGCGTCATGGCCCATGACCAATGGCCCGCTATGATCCATACAGGTATGGAGTGACCCTGGAATCCCATGAACGATGCTTTGCAGATCGAGCGCCGCGGCGCCGTCATCACCCTCTGGCTGAACCGGCCGGAACTGCACAATGCCTTCGACGCCAGCCTGATCGCCCGGCTGACCGCCGCGCTGGAGGCCGCCGGACGGGACGATTCGATCCGGGCCGTGGTGGTGGCCGGCCATGGCGCCTCCTTCTCGGCCGGCGCCGACATGCAGTGGATGCGCGGCATGGCTGCGGCCAGCGAAGCCGCTAACCGCGAGGACTCGCTGGCCCTGGCCCGGCTGATGCGCACCCTGGACGAGCTGCCCAAGCCGACCCTGGCACGGGTCCACGGCGCGGCCTTCGGCGGCGGTGTCGGCCTGGTCGCCTGCTGCGACATCGCCATCGCCAGCACCGCGGCCCGCTTCGGCCTGACCGAAAGCCGCCTGGGCCTGCTGCCGGCGGTGATCTCCCCCTATGTGATCGAGGCCATCGGCCCACGCCAGGCCCGTCGATGGTTCGCCACCGGCGAGCACTTCGATGCCGAGACCGCACTGCGGATCGGCCTGGTCCACCAGCTGGTCGAACCCGAGCGCCTGGACGAGGCGCTGGAACGCCAGCTGGCCCTGCTCGACAAGGCAGGCCCGATCGCCTCGTCCACCGCCAAGCAGCTGGTGCGGCAAGTCCGGGACAGCCATGACCGCGACGCCCTGGATCGCGATAATGCCGCCCTGATCGCGCGCCTGCGGGTGTCCGCCGAGGGCCAGGAGGGCCTGGGCGCCTTCCTCGACAAGCGCGCCCCCCATTGGGTCACGGAAGCCTGAACATGCTCGATCATCTTGGTTTGACCAGCGCCGACCTGGCGCGCAGCAAGGCCTTCTTCCTGCAGGCACTGGCGCCACTGCAGATCGACGTGGTGATGGAAGTGAGCGCCGAACTGACCGGCGACCACGACCACGTCGGCTTCGGCAGCGACGGCAAGCCGTTCTTCTGGCTCGGCAATGGCGGCACCGCCAGCCACGGCGTGCACGTGGCCTTCGCCTGCGCCAGCCGCGCGCAGGTGGACGCCTTCCACGCCGCCGCCCTCACCGCCGGTGGCCGCGACAACGGCGCGCCGGGCCTGCGCCCGTGGTACCACCCGGATTACTACGCCGCCTTCGTGCTCGACCCGGACGGCAACAACATCGAAGCGGTCTGCCATCGCCCCGTCGGCGAGGTGGCTGCATGAGCGACTACGTCCGCATCGTCGAGGTCGGCCCGCGTGACGGCCTGCAGAACGAAAAGCAGTCGGTGTCCACCGCCGACAAGATCGAACTGATCAACCGCCTGTCGGCCACCGGCCTGCGCAGCATCGAGGCGACCAGTTTCGTCAGCCCGAAGTGGATTCCGCAGCTGGCCGACGCCGCCGAGGTCTACGCCGGCATCCAGCGCCGCCCCGGCATCCACTACCCTGTACTGGTGCCGAACGAACAGGGCTACGACCGCGCCCGCGCGGTGGGCGTGGAGGAAGTGGCGGTGTTCACCGCTGCGTCCGAGGCCTTCAACCGCACCAACACCAATGCCGGCATCGACGAGTCGCTGGCCCGGTTCGAGCCGATCCTCCGCCGCGCCGCCGCCGATGGCGTGCGCGTGCGCGGCTACGTCTCCACTGTGCTCGGCTGCCCCTACCAGGGCGAGGTTCCACTGACCGACGTGGTACGGGTGGCGCGCGCCCTGCACCAGATGGGCTGTTACGAAATCTCGCTGGGCGACACCATCGGCGTCGGCACCCCACGCAAGGCACGGGCGATGCTGCAGGCGGTCGCTGCCGAGATTCCGATGGAGGCATTGGCCGTGCACTTCCACGACACCTACGGCCAGGCCATCGCCAACATCGCCACCTGCCTGGAAGAAGGCGTGCGCGTGGTCGACAGCGCGGTCTCCGGCGCCGGTGGCTGCCCGTATGCGAAGGGTGCCAGCGGCAACGTCGCCAGCGAGGACGTGGTCTATCTGCTGCAGGGCCTGGGCCTGGACAGCGGCGTGGACCTGCCGGCACTGGCCGAGACCGGCCGCTGGCTGGCCGGCCTGCTCGGCCGTGCCACCGCCAGCCGCACCGGACAGGCGCTCGCAGCGGCCGGCTGAGCACCCCGCTGCGCCGCTCCTGCCGGGGCGGCGCAGTGCACAACGGCGACGGTCGCCGCTTCCGTTAGAATCGGCGGTTCTCGAACCTGCAGGACCGTTCAATGCAGCTGTCTTCCGTACGTGCCGTGATCACTGGCGGCGTCTCCGGCCTCGGCCTGGCCGTGGCCCAGCACCTCGTCGCCCAGGGCGGCAAGGTGGCCCTGTTCGACCTCAACGATGACAAGGGCGCAGCTGCCGTTGCCGGGCTGGGTGCCGACAAGGCCCGCTATTTCAATGTCAACGTCAGCGATGAGGCGGCCGTGGCTGCAGCCATCGACCAGGCCCACGATTTCCTCGGCGGCCTGAACGTGGCGATGAACTGCGCCGGCATCCTCGGCGCCGGTCGCGTGCTCGGCAAGGAAGGCCCGATGCCGCTGGCCGGCTTCCAGGGCACGGTGATGGTCAACCTGGTCGGCAGCTTCAACGTGGCCAAGGCCGCGGCCAACCGCATGCAGCACAACGACGCCGGCGAAGACGGCGAGCGCGGCGTGATCATCAACACCGCCAGCATCGCTGCCTATGAAGGACAGATCGGCCAGGCCGCGTATGCGGCCAGCAAGGGCGGCGTGGTGTCGATGACGCTGCCGATGGCGCGCGAACTGTCGCGCTTCGGAATCCGCGTCAATACGATTGCTCCTGGCGTGTTCTGGACGCCGATGGTCGATGGCATGCCCGAAGCCGTGCAGCAGTCGCTGGCCGCCTCGATCCCGTTCCCGTCGCGCCTGGGCAAGCCGGAAGACTTCGCCAGTCTGGTCGGCTTCATTCTCGGCAACACCTACCTCAACGGCGAGACCATCCGCCTGGACGGCGCTACCCGCCTCGCTCCGAAGTGATTCCCCCCCGGGCGCCGGGACGGCGCCCTCCCCCAACGACCTAGATCACCATGAAAGCCAACGACATCAAGAAGGGCAACGTCGTCGAGTACAACAACGGCGTGTACCAGATCCGCGACATCGAGCGCAGCTCGCCGCAGGGTCGCGGCGGCAACGTCCGCTTCCGCTTCATCATGTACAGCGTGCCGGGCGGCAACAAGCTCGACGCCAGCTTCGATGCCGACGACAACCTGGTCGAGGTCGAACTGCTGCGCCGCCAGTCCACCTATTCGTACAAGGACGGCGACGCCTTCGTGTTCCTCGATGACGAGGACTACACCCCCTACACTCTGGACGCGGACGTGATCGGTGATGACGCCGGGTACATCACCGACGGCCTGACCGGCATCTATGTGCAGGTCATCGACGAGCAGCCGGTGGCGATCCAGCTGCCGGCCTCGGTGGTGCTGGAAGTGATCGAGACCCCGCCGGAACTGAAGGGTGGCACCGCCACCAAGCGCCCGAAGCCGGCCAAGCTCAACACCGGCATCGAGATCATGGTGCCGGAGTACATCGTTAACGGCGAACGCGTGCTGGTGAACACCGCCACCGGCGAATTCGCCGGCCGTGCCGACTAAGCGCCCTGCGCCGATCGCCTGCCGATCGCTGCCTGCGGCAAGTTCGCCGCAGGCAGCAAGCAGCGCATCGCTGACAGTAGTTGTGTAGAGCCGAGCCCGTGCTCGGCTGCGGTGGGTTGGACAGGTACTACAGCCGAGCGTGGGCTCGGCTCTACAGGTAACTTACGGCTGCTTCGCGCCGAAATTGCCGCAGCCATGGTACTGGCGGGTACCGACAGTCAGCATCGCCTTGGCCTCGAACGCCTCGCCGCTCATGTCATCCTGGCAGGTGGTGCGCTGGAAGCTGAGCTTGACGTCGGTGCCGTCGGACGCCTTTCCGCTCCATCCATCAGCGCCCTGTGTGGGTTTGGCCACGTCGAAGCGGCGCTCGCCATAATCGACCTCCACCTGCAGGCCCGGCGCATCGCCGTCGACGACTGCAAGCCAGCCGGGTTCATTGCCGGTGGCACGGAATGCCGCATTGCCGGCGCTGCCATCGCCTTCGGTAGCTTCCACCGCATGGCACTCGCGATCCGGTTCGCCCTTCAGGCTCAGCAGGCCATCATCGCTGCCCTTGGTCCAGAAGCTGTTGCCGAGACCATCGCTGTACTTGGCGCCGGATGCCGCGCGCTCGGAGGTCATGGCGAAGCTACGCTCGCCGATCACCAGCGTGGCAGCATCCTCGCCATTGAATGTCGCGCCCACACTCAGATCACCACACTGGTAGGCGGTCTCGCTGCCACCTTCCGTGTTGGCGCTCGGCTGCGGCGTGGCAGGCGGGGCGTCATTGCTGCCCGCCGCGGGTGCCTGGGCCGGCTGGCACGCGACCAGCACCAACCCCAGGGAGGCTGCCAACAGACTGGGAACTACACGCATGGCTCGACTCCTTGTCGACACTACAGGAATGCTCGACCCTACCACCTCGCGGTGAGCGGGGCCTGAAAGCGCCCTGACCGCGCTCATGCGGCCAGTACCGCCATCGACAGCAGCTGCGCGCCGCTTTCGCCGGAACTGCAGGTCCACACCCGCAGCAGGCGCAGTTTCAGCTCGCGCTCCTGGCCCTGCCCGCGCACCGACAAGCGCACGTCGCTGGACAACAATGCCAGGCGTCCGCACAGCAACGTTTCCACCGCGTACGACTGCAGGCTGCGCACCTGCAGGTTTCCGGTCAGCCAGTCGCCCAGCCACGGCAGGTCGAGCATGCGGCCGCCGTGGCCATCCATCATGAACAAGGCCGGCGATACCAGCGCGGTCAGCGCATCGTGGTCGTCATCCAGCAATGCCTGCCGCAGGCGCTGTTCCAGCGCTGCCAACTGCCGCTCATGCAGATCTTCAACGATGTTCCGTTCCATCCACGGTTCCTCCCGGCATCGGCCGGCGCCTGCGCAGGCGCTGCGCGATCCACTGCCGCGCGCCCTGCACCACTACATAGAAGACCGGCACGAAGAACACGGCCAGCACGGTCGCACTAACCATGCCGCCGAACACACCGGTTCCAATCGCCTGCTGGGTTTCCTTCGAGGCGCCCTGCGCCAGCATCAGCGGCACCACGCCCAGCGCGAATGCCAGCGAGGTCATCACGATCGGCCGCAGTCGCAGCCGCGCTGCCTCCAGCGCTGCTTCAACCAGGCCGCGACCCTGCTGCTGCAGCTGGCGCGCGAACTCGACGATGAGGATCGCGTTCTTCGCCGACAGCCCGATCACGGTGATCATGCCGACCTTGAAGAACACGTCGTTGGGCATGCCCCGCAACAGCACCGCAGCAACCGCACCAAGCAGGCCCAGCGGCACCACCAGCATCACCGCCAGCGGGATCGACCAGCTCTCGTACAGTGCCGCCAGCACCAGGAACACCACCAGCATCGACAACAGCAGCAACCACGGCGCCTGCGCACCGGACTCCCGCTCCTGCAGCGACTGGCTGGTCCACTGCAGGGCAAAACCGGACGGCAGCTTCTCCGCCAACCGCTCCATCTCCGCCATGGCCTGGCCGGTCGACACGCCGGAGGCCGGTGCGCCGGACAGATTCAGCGCCGGGAAGCCGAGATAGCGCTGCAGCTGCAGCGGCGCCTCGGTCCAGTGCGGCGTCACCAGTTCCGACAACGCCACCATGCCACCTTCGCTATTGCGCACATACAGCCTCAGCACATCCTCCAGCTCCATCCGGTGGGGTGCATCGGCCTGCAGGATCACCTGCTGCAGCCGCCCCTTGTTGGGGAAGTCGTTGACGTACTGCGAGCCCATCGCCGCCGACAGCGTGCTGCTGATCTGCTCGAACCCCACGCCCATCGCCTCGGCCTTGGCGCGGTCGATGTCCAGCCGCACGCTGGTACCTGCTGGCAGGCCATCGGCATGCACCTCCGACAGCAGCGGGCTGGCCTCGGCCAGCTTCAGCAGCTGCTGCAGGGCCGCACGCAGTTCGGCCTGGCTCTGCCCGGTACGCGCCTGCAGGGCGAGCGAGAAGCCGGACGAACGCCCCAGGCTGTCGATCGCCGGCGGCATCACGCTCATCACCTCGCCCTCGGCAATCGTCGCCATCGCCTTCTGCGCGGCCTCCACTTCGCCGGCCGCGGTGGCCCCTGCACGCTCGCCCCAATCCTTCAGCATCGTGTAGGTCAGCGCCGCGCTCGGGCCGGAACCGGAGAAGCTGTAGCCGAGGATCGACTGGTTGGAGCCGATGCCCGGGCGTGACGCCACGTGCCGTTCGTAGGCTTCGACAACGGCCAGCGTACGCTCGGCCGTCGCCTCGGCCGGCAGCTGGATCGATGTCATGAAATAGCCCTGGTCTTCTTCCGGCAGGAATGCACCCGGCAGCCAGTGCAGGCCCAGCAGCAACGCCGCCACCAGCGCGGCGAACACGCCCATGACCCGCCCGCTCCGCTGCAGCACCGACGCCACGCCACGCTGGTAACGTCCGGTCATCCGCTCGAAGCCACGATTGAAGGCACCGAACAGCCCGCCACGGCCATGATGGCCATGGGTGTTCGGGCGCAGCAGCGTCGCGCACAACGCCGGCGTCAGGCTCAGGGCCAACAGCGCCGAAAACAGGATCGATACCGCCATCGCCACGGTGAACTGGCGGTAGATGGCGCCCACCGAGCCGCTGGCCAGCGCCATCGGGATGAACACCGCGGTCAGCACCAGGGTGATGCCGATCACTGCGCCGGTCAGCTCGCGCATCGCCTTGATGGTGGCCTCGCGCGGCGGCAGGCCCTCCTCGGCCATGATCCGCTCCACGCCCTCGACCACCACGATGGCGTCATCGACGATGATGCCGATGGCCAGCACCATGCCGAACATGGTCAGCACGTTGATCGAGAAGCCCAGCGCCAGCATCACCGCAAAGGTACCGAGCAGCGCGATCGGTGCGACCAGCGCCGGAATCAGCGTGTAGCGCCAGTTCTGCAGGAACAGGTACATCACCGCGAACACCAGCAGCATCGCCTCCAGCAGCGTCTGCACCACCTTCTGGATCGAGATCTTCACGAACGGCGCGGTGTCGAACGGGATGCTCGCCTCCACGCCGCGCGGCAACAGCGGCGCCAGTTCGGCCATGCGCTCACGGACCGCCGACGCCGTGCGCACCGCATTCGCGCCCGGCCGCAGCTGCACCCCGGCAGCGGTGGCCGGATGGCCGTCCTCGCGGGTGCCCCAGGCATAGCTCTGCGCGCCCAGTTCGACGCGGGCGACATCACCCAGCACCACCCGTGAACCGTCGGCCCCGGCGCGCAGTACGATCGCCGCGAACTGTTCCGGCGTGGACAACTGGCCGTCGGCGCTGAGCGGCACCGTGATGCGCTGGCCTGGAACACCCGGCGAATCACCGATGCGCCCCGGCGAGATCTCCAGGTTCTGCTGCTCGATGGCAGCGGCCACGTCACCCATGGTCAGCCCATAGCCGGTCAGCCGGGTCGGGTCCAGCCACACGCGCATCGCCTGCTCCGCACCGAACAGCTGCACGCGGCCGACGCCATCGATGCGGCGCAGCTCCTCGATGATGTTGCGCGCCATGAAGTCGCCCAGTGCGGCCTCGCTGACGCTGGCATCGGGCGAACGCAGGCCGACCAGCATCAGGAAGCCGGAATCGGCTGCTTCCACGAACAGGCCGCTCTGGCGCACGCTGCGCGGCAGGCGCGGCTCGATCGCCTTGATCCGGTTCTGCACGTCCACCTGCGCCAGCTCCGGGTTGGTACCCGGCTTGAAGGTCGCAGTGATGGAGGCTTCGCCGGAGGTGTCCACCGACGACTCGAAGTACAGCAGGTGCTTGACGCTGGACAGCTCGCGCTCGATCAGGCCGACCACCGCGTCATTCAGCGTCTGCGGGCTGGCACCCGGGTAGCTGGCGTAGATGCTGACGCTGGGCGGCGCTACTGCCGGATAGCGCTCCACCGCCAGCCGCGGGATCGCCAGCACACCGGCCAGGATGATGAAGATCGCCAGCACCCAGGCGAACACCGGGCGATCGATGAAGAAACGTGCCATGTTGGATTTTCCTGGAGGGACCGGCCCGGTAGAGGCTCAGCCCTTGCTGCCGGCCTGCACCGCGCCAGCGCTGGCGACCGGCATCTGCCAGTCGCGCGCATCGACCACCACGCCTTCCTGCAGGCGTTCCTGGCCCTCGACCACCACTTTCTCGCCGGCCTTCAGGCCCGTGCGCACCAGCCATTGGCGATCGACACTACCGTCCACTTCCAGCGTGCGGATCACCGCCTTGCCATCGCCACCGATCACCCAGGCATAGGCCTGACCACCGGCACTGCGCAGTACGGCCTGCTGCGGCACGGTCAGTGCGCTGGCCGGCGCACCCCGCGGCACCTTCGCGCGCACGTACATGCCGGGCAGCAGCTGGCGCTGCGGGTTGTCGACCAGGATGCGCAGGATCACATCACCGGTGCGCGCATCGACATTGATGCCGGAGAACAGCATCTGGCCACGTTCGGGCAGCGGCCTGCCGGCCGCACCGATGATCGTCACCGGCAGCTCGCCGCCACCGGCACTGCGTTGCAGCGACTCGAGCTGCGCCGCTGGCTGGCGCACATCGACGTAGACCTGGTCGATCTGCTGCACCACCGCCATCGGCTCGGCATCGGCCACGCCGACCAGTGCACCTTCGGTCACCAGCGCCTGGTCGATGCGGCCGGCAATCGGTGCACTGACCGTGGCATAGCGCAGGTCGAGCTGGCGGCGGGCCAGGATCGCGCGCGCCTCGTTCACCGCGGCACGGGCCTGTTCGTACTCGGCACTGGCATCGTCGCGGTGCTGCTGGCTGACCGCCTGCGCGGCCGCCAGCGCATGCAGGCGCTGCGACTGCACGCGGCTGCGGCCCAGGGCTGCCTCACTGCGCTGCAGCGCTGCCAGTGCCGAGTCGACATCGGCACGGAACGCCGCCGGATCAATCTGGAACAGGGCCTGGCCGGCGCGCACTTCGGCGCCCTGTTCGAACAGGCGGCGCTGCACGATGCCGCCGACCTGCGCACGGATCTGTGCGGTGCGAACGGCGGCGACACGGCCGGGCAGTTCATCGTCGCGCTGCACGACCTGCGGGCCGACAGTGACCACGCTGACGCGCGGTGCCGCTTCGGGCGTGGCTTCGGGGGCGGAGCAGGCCGTCACGGCCAGGGCGAGGGCCGCGATCAACGCAACCGGAGTCCTGAAGGTTCTCATTGCTGTGCACAATGCCGCGCAGGCGGCTGATAGGTTCTGAAGCGTGAAGTGTGCGTGGCGATGATGGGGTTTCGATGGAGGAACTGTGGAGATACGATGGAGCCAAGCACCTTAAGGCCCCGCCCCTGCATGCATGCCGCCCCTGCCCTCGCCGCCCTCGTCCTGATCGTCGAGGATGAGGCCGAGATCGCCGATATTCTCACCGCCTATCTGGAACGCGAAGGACTGCGTACGCTGCGCGCCGCCGACGGCCACAGCGCGCTGGACCTGCACCGCAGCGCCCGCCCCGACCTGGTCCTGCTTGATGTGCAGCTGCCGCGCCTGGATGGCTGGAGCGTGCTGACCCAGCTGCGCCAGCGCGGTGAAACGCCGGTGATCATGCTGACCGCACTGGACCAGGACCTGGACAAGCTCACCGCGCTGCGCATGGGCGCCGACGACTACGTGGTCAAGCCGTTCAATCCGGCCGAAGTGGCAGCACGCGTGCGCGCCGTGCTGCGGCGTACGTTGCGCGCCTCGCGCATGGACGCACCGACCGCGCTGCGGGCGGGCCCGCTGCTGATCGACTCGGCTACCCATGCCGTGCATGTGGAGGGCGAAGGCTACAGCCACGAAGTGCTGCTCACGCTCACCGAGTTCAAGCTGCTGCACTGCATGGCGCTGGCGCCGACCCGCATCTTCAGCCGCAGCGAACTGATGCACGAATGCCTGCCGGAAAGCGAAGCGCTGGAACGCACCGTCGACAGCCATGTCAGCAAGCTGCGCCGCAAACTCGATGACGTGGGCATGGTCAACGTCCCGGCCAGCGTGCGCGGTGTCGGCTACCGGTTGATGGCCGACCGCTGATGGCGCGCCTGCGCCGTTCCGGGCTCAGCCGCCACATCATCATCTCGATGTCGCTGATGGTGATCGGCGTCATCGTGATGATGATCCTGTCGTCGTGGCTGCTGTACGCGGTGCTGGTCGAGTTCTTCCCCGGCAGCACCGAGGAGCCGGAAAGCTGGCTGCCGACCGGGCCGGAACTGGCATGGATGGTGGGCGTGATCCTGACCGGACTGGCGCTGGCCATCGCCGCTTCGTTCCGTCTTGCGCACCGTATCCTGTCGCCACTGAATTCACTGGTGGACAGTGTGCGTGCGCTTGCCGGCGGCGACCTCGGGGCGCGCGCGAGCGTCGAGGAGAATTCGCCGGGTGAAGTGGCGACCCTGGTCGAGGACTTCAATGCAATGGCCCGCCGCCTGCAGCACATGGAGAGCGAGCGCGCGATGTGGCACGCGGCCATCGCCCATGAGCTGCGCACGCCGGTGACGATCCTGCGCGGTCGCCTGCAAGGGCTCGCCGAGGGCGTGTTCCAGCCGGACGAGTCACAGTTCCGCAGCCTGCTGGCGCAGGTCGAGGGCCTCTCGCGCCTGATCGAGGATCTGCGCGTGCTGAGCCTGTCCGACAACGCGCGGCTGGACGTACGCCGCGCGCGCACCGATGTGGTGGCCGAAGTGCATTCGGTGATGACCCTGGTCGATCCGCAGTTCCGCGCCGCCGGCTTCGTGCTGGAGCTGGAAACCAGCCGCGAGGAACACAACGCGCACTGCGACCCGACCCGCCTCCGCCAGGCGCTGCTGGCGCTGCTGGAGAACGCACGCCGCTATGCCAGCCCGGGCAAGGTGCGGATTGCCGTGCATGACACACCGGGACATGTGCAAGTGGCAATCGAGGATGAGGGCCCGGGCATCGATCCGGAGCTGCACGCCGACATCTTCAGCCCGTTCATGCGTGCCGACGGCTCACGTTCACGCCAGGGCGGCGGCAGTGGCCTCGGCCTGGCGGTGGTCAAGGCCATCGCCGACGCGCACGGCGGCCGCGTCTACTGCACGGCGGGCAACGCCGGCGGCAGCCGTTTCGTCATCGAACTGCCGCGCCAGTAGCGGGCGTGGCTGCCTGTTCCCGCAGGCGCGCGCCAAGTGCGGCGAGGTTGGCATCGATCGCATCCATCTCGTTGCGCTGGCCCACCGGCAACTGCTGGCGCAGTTGCACGCGCAGCGCCTGCCAGGCCGGCACCGCCTCTGCGCTGGCAGTGGCAACCGCTTCGGCCAGCACCGCCTGCTCATCGGCCAGCGGCAACCCGTAGCCGCTCTGCAGCAGCGTCCCCGGGCGCAACCACTGCCCGCTCTGCGCCAGCAGGCTGCGCAGGCTGCGGGTTGCCGCGCTGTCCGCAGCAGCCAGTAGCTGCCGCTTGAGCACATCGCGTGCGCGCAGTTCGGCACGCCGCTGTGCCGCCTGTTCCAGCAGCAGCAGGCCGGCACTGGCGCGCAGGTTGCCCTTCAGCAGCCACGGTGCCCGTTGTTCTGCCGGCAGCTTCAACCAGCCGCGCACATCGCGCGCGGGCAAGGCCAGCTGGGTCGCCGCCACTGTGAACAACTGCCGGTAGTGGTCGCGCGCGGAAGCGAAGTAATAGCCCTGTGCCTGCGCTGCGTTGCGGTCCGTGAGTACCCGCTCGTCGAGCATGCCCAGCCGCGCCAGCCGCCGCTTGAGACCGCGCGGACTCAGCTGGGCCAGCCCGTCCTCGCCCAGCCGGGGCACTCCGGCCTGCAGCAGCCTGGCGGTCTCCACCGCACAGTTGTTGCTGACGAAGTAATAGCGCCCGTCATAGCTCCAGTGCACCTGCGCGGTGCGCTCGAGCAGGCTGGCGATCTCGTCGCGTTGCAGCTGCAAGGGCAACGACTGCAGGCCCCGCAGTTCCACCTTGGTGTACTCGTCCACCACCTGCTGCAGCGGCAGCACGAACAGCCGCGACGGGTAGCCGCCGGTCAAGCCGCGCCAGTTGGAAATCTGCACATCGCCGACGAACGCGCGGAACGACAGCACGCGGTGGTACTCCAGGTCCAGGCGGCAGTCCGGACCCGGTGCACGGCCCGGCCGGCAGATCACCAGCCGCAACATGCTGTGCCCCCAGCGGCTCATCGGCTGCGCACTGCCCTCGGCGAACAGGTAGTCCACGGCGTAGACACGCGCCGGGTCGAGCTGCAGCAGCGATGCCGCCCCCTCTTCCGATTCGGCCTGCAGCAATGGCAACGCGTTCGCGCAGTGCGACTGCGGCAGCGATGGCGGAGTTCCGAAATGGGCCCGGTACCACCGCGCCAGTGCCGGGCGCCGGCAGGCGAACTCGCTGTCGAGCACGAAATGCTCGGCGTTCACTGCCAGGTACTCGGCCGGGTCCTTCAGTTCATACGCATCGGGACTGCGGTCACGGAAATCGTTGTCGCCACGGCCGAGATGCCAGGGCTTGCGCTGCCATCCAGCCAGATCACGCCAGCGCACACTGCGTGACCAGTTCGCCCTCGTACGGTCGGCGACATGGGTCAGTTCGTGTACCAGCGCGCTGCGGCGTGCGCGGCGCGCGCCGGGCACGGCATCATCCAACAGCTCGCGACGCAGGGCGATGCGCCCGGCGAAAGCGCGGCCGTGCACATCGGCCGGCAGGTCATCGCGCCAGCGCACCTGGACCTGTGCCGGCAATGCGCGGAGCAGGCCATCCGGCAGCAGTGCCTGCACGTCGGCCAGGGTCTGCGTCGCCACCTGCTGCTGTGCAGGGCTCAACCCTGCCGGGTCCAGCTGCAGGCGATCAGCTGCGTGCGCGACGTGGGCGACCAGCAGTAGAGCCACGCCATGCGTGGCTGCGTTCCACCGGCCAAGCCTCTGTAGAGCCGAGCCATGCTCGGCTACTGTTGCGATCCGCATGCGCCAGGCATTCAGCCGAGCATGGCTCGGCTCTACAGAACGCGATGTCGCCGGGGTCATGCAGTCCGGATCAACGCGCCAGCAACGCGCGGGCCAGTTCCAGGTCGCTCTGCTGCTGTGCGGCAGCACTCTGCTCACGCAGGTGGGCCAGCGCGGCCTGCAGGCGGGCGCCACGGATCTGGCCGTCGCTGGCGACGAACGCCGCAGCGTCGTCGCGCGCAGCCAGTACCACCTTGTCGTCACCCGAGCTGCTACCCGAGGAGCCGGAGGAGGCACCGGTGGCGGAACCGGCCGAGGTGCCGGCGAAGCTGGAAGCGAAGCCGGCCAGCGGCAGGGACAGCAGGGCGAGCAGCAGAAGCGGACGGGTCATCGGTTCGAAGCCGGTTGTGAGGATGCGTGGAGCGTAACGGGTGCGTGAAGGATTTGCCCGGCTCAAACGTCGAACAGCTTGCCGGGATTCAGCCGCGCTTGGGGATCGAACGCACGTTTGACCGCCTTCATCAGGGCGATCTCGGCCGGGCCGCGGGTGCTGTCCAGGTAGCCCTTCTTGACCAGGCCGATGCCGTGTTCAGCCGAGATGCTGCCATCGAACCGGGCCAGCACCTGCGCCAACAGCTTGGTCACGTGTTCGCACTGCGCCACGAAATCGGCGTCGCTGGTGTCGTCGGGCTTGAGCACGTTGATGTGCAGGTTGCCGTCACCGATATGGCCGAACCAGACCACGTCGAAGTGTGGGTAGGCCTGCCCGATCAGTGCCTGGGTCTCGGCCAGGAACGCAGGCATCGCCGAGATCCGCACCGAGACATCATTCTTGTAAGGTTTGTAGCGCGCCAGCGATTCGGTGATGCCTTCGCGCAGGCGCCACAGCTGGGCGGCCTGGGCGTCGCTGGCGCTGATCACCCCGTCGCTCACCCAGCCGTTGCCCATGCAGTCCTCGAAGGCGGCCATCGCCGCCGCTTCCTGCGCTTCGTCGTTGGCGCCGAACTCGGTGACCACGTAATACGGGTGCACCTCGTCGAACGGTGCCTGCGCGCCATGCGCCAGTACGTGCTCCAGCGCCCGGTCGGTGAAGAACTCGAAGGCCTGCAGCTGCAGGCGCGCGCGGAACGCGGCGAACACCTGCATCAGCACCTCGAAGCTGGGCACGGCCAGCAGCATCACGTTGCTGGCTGGCGGCGGATCGGTGAGTTTCACTGTCGCCTCGACGATCACGCCCAGCGTGCCTTCCGAACCGATCAGCAGCTGGCGGAAGTCATAGCCGCTGGAGTTCTTGATCAGGCCCTTGTTGAGCTCCAGCAGTTCGCCGCTGGCGGTAACCACCTTCAGCCCGGCGATCCACTCGCGGGTGTTGCCGTAGCGGATCACACGGATGCCGCCAGCATTGGTGGCGATGTTGCCGCCGATCGTGCACGACCCGCGTGCAGCGAAATCCACCGGATAGATCAGGCCGTGGTCCAGCGCGGCGTTGTGCACGGCCTCCAGCGGCATGCCGGCCTGCACCACCAGGGTGCGATCGACCGCGTCGTAGGCCAGCGCCTTGTTCATCCGCTCCAGGCTGAGCACCAGCTCGCCATTGGCCGCCACCGCGCCACCGGAAAGGCCGGTACGGCCACCGGACGGCACCACGGGCACGCCCTCACCCGCACTCCAGCGCATCACCGCCTGTACCTCCTCGACCGTGGCCGGCAGTGCGACCGCCAACGGCGCCGGCGTCCAGCGCCGGGTCCAGTCGCGCCCGTAATGCTCCAGGTCGGCCGGGTCGGTCTTCAGCTTCAGGCCGGGACAGGCCTGCTGCAGCGAGGCAATGCGGGAATCGGTCATGACGGTCCAGCGCGGGGCATGAAGAACGGGCAAGCGTGCCAGCGGCACGCGCCAGCGTCCAGCCCTGCGAGCAGGCAGATAGCTACGGATGCAACCAATTGCGCACCGCACCATGAGCGCTGCGATCTGGCATAGTGGTTGGCCCCTGTCCCACTGGCCGTGTTGCCCCATGTCGCCGAAGAAGACCTCGTTCCCGAAGCAGGATATCCGCGTGCTGTTGCTGGAGGGGGTCAGCCAGACCGCCGTGGAGGTGTTCAGCGCGGCCGGCTACAGCCAGATCGAGGCGCACACCAAGGCACTGCCCGAGGACGAATTGAAGGCGCGCATCGCCGAGGCGCACATCGTCGGCATCCGCTCGCGCACCCAGCTCAGCGCCGAGGTGCTGGCCGAGGCCAAGCGCCTGATCGCGGTGGGCTGCTTCTGCATCGGCACCAACCAGGTCGACCTGGACGCGGCCGAACTGGCCGGCATCCCGGTGTTCAACGCGCCCTACTCCAACACCCGCAGCGTGGCCGAACTGGTGATCGCCGAGGCGATCATGCTGACCCGTGGCATTCCGCAGAAGAACGCCGAATGCCATCGCGGCGGCTGGTCGAAGTCAGCCAGCGGCAGCCATGAAGTGCGCGGCAAGACGCTGGGCATCATTGGTTACGGCCACATCGGCACCCAGGTCGGCGTGCTGGCCGAATCGCTGGGCATGCAGGTGATCTTCCACGACGTGGAAACCAAGCTGGCGCTGGGCAATGCCCGTGCAGCGGCCAGCCTGGACGACCTGCTGGCGCGCGCCGACATCGTCACCCTGCACGTGCCGGAGACCCCGTCCACGCAGTGGATGATCGGCAGCACCGAGCTGGCGAAGATGCGCAAGGGCGCGCACCTGATCAACGCCGCGCGCGGCACCGTGGTCGACATCGATGCGCTGGACGCGGCCCTGGCCAGCGGCCACGTCGGTGGCGCCGCGCTGGACGTGTTCCCGGTCGAGCCGAAGGGCAACGGCGATATCTTCGAATCGCCGCTGACCCGCCACGACAACGTCATCCTCACCCCGCACGTCGGCGGCAGCACGCTGGAAGCGCAGGACAACATCGGCGTGGAAGTGGCGGCCAAGCTGGTGCGCTACAGCGACAACGGCAGCACCCTGTCGGCGGTCAACTTCCCGGAAGTGACCCTGCCCGAACACGAAGACAGCCTGCGCCTGCTGCACATCCACCAGAACGTGCCGGGCGTGCTGTCCAAGGTCAACGAGATCTTCTCGCGCCACAACGTCAACATCGACGGCCAGTTCCTGCGCACCGACCCGAAGGTGGGTTACGTGGTGATCGACATCACCGCCAGCGAGGCGCAGGCCGCCGCCGTGCGCGACGAGCTGGCCGCGATTCCGGGCACGCTGCGGACGCGCATCCTGTATTGAGCAAGGCGTCGCCGGGCATGCCCCGGCGGATTGCTTCCGGCATCGCGCCATCCACGCATGGCGTGGATGGAACACCTCAGAACCTTACGGCGTGGAGGTTCTTGTAAAAGTCCCAATGGATCAGAACCCTGTCTTCCATCGACAGGAACAGCGTATCGACGAAATCCAGCTCCTCGGCATGAGCCAGCCAGTCCTGCAGGCGGCTGCCCAGTGAAGGTACCGCCCCATCCACCTGGACAACCGTCAACGCAGCCTCGCTTGGCAAGCCAACAGCATCTGCAATGGCGCTCAACTCCTGCGCCAGCCGCTCCCGCCCCACCCCGGGGACCTCCAGGCGCGATGGCACGCGCTCCCAGTCGATGCATGTGATGACTGGCAATGCAGCCTTGATCATCGCAAGGGCAGCATCCTGCTTCGCCTCGCCACAGGCATGAGCCGCAACAAACGCGGCACAGCCGTCCGAGAGCATCAACGTGCCAGCCAGCGGCGCGCCATGCGCTGCATGGATTCATCCGATTCGGGGTCGGCCGCGACCTCGGTCACCGGCCGCCATGCCAGGTCAAGCGACTCCTCGCTGAGCACGAATGCCTCGCCACCGAGCGCGCGGATCACGAAACGCACGTCGTAGTGCCAGTGCCCCGGCACATCCTTGCGCTCCGGAATCCAGTGCTTGTCCAGATCGAAGATGGCCGGGTCTTCCAGCACCAGCCCGCTCAGGCCGGACTCCTCCTCGGCCTCCTTCAGCGCCACCTGGGCCAGGTCGCGGTCGCCGTCGGCGTGGCCACCCAGCTGCAGCCAGCGCTGCAGCTTGCGATGGTGGGTCAGCAGCAGGCGCTGGCCGTCGGCGCTGACCAGCCAGCAGCTCGCGGTGAAGTGGCCTGCAAGCCGCTCACGCCGGAACGGATCTTCCGGATCATCCAGCAATGTGCCGAATTCGGCAGCCAGTGCGTCGTGGGCGGGCTCGCGGCGGGCATAGTCCCACAACAGACCGCGCAGGCGATCGTCAAGCACGGCAAGGGTTTCGGCGGTCTGGCGCATGAATGGGGGCGGTTCGGAAAAATACTGCTCATTATCGCCGTTCATTGTTGCGATTGCGCTTGTGCGTTGGCTTCAGCTTTGGCTAAGGTACAGCGGGCTGTTCGCACGGCCTTCACCATTCAAGGCAGCCGGCAACGTATCGGCCGCCCACCCCATCCGATCACTAGGAAGTACTGCATGCTGAAAGCTCTGTTGAGGGTCAAGCCGGTCCAGCCGGCCGGGCACGTCGATGCCGGCGAACCCATCGAAGGCAGCCTGGACGGCGAAGCCACGTTGAAACGGACCCTCACGGCTAAACACCTCATCCTGCTGGGCGTGGGTGCGGTGATCGGCGCAGGTATCTTCGTGCTGACCGGCCAGGCCGCAGCCAACCACGCGGGCCCGGCGGTCATGCTGTCGTTCGTGCTGGCCGGTTTCGCCTGTGCGCTGGCGGGCCTGTGCTATGCCGAGTTCGCGGCGATGATGCCGGTCTCCGGCAGTGCCTATTCCTATTCCTATGCCACCCTCGGCGAAGGCATGGCCTGGTTCATCGGCTGGTGCCTGGTGCTGGAGTACCTGTTCGCCTCGGCATCGGTCGCGGTGGGCTGGTCGGCCTACCTGATCAGTTTCATCACCACCACGCTGCACATGCCGTTCCCGGACCTGCTCAGCGCCGCGCCCATCGCCTGGACCGGCAGCGAGTTCGTCTCCTCCGGCAAGCTGTTCAACCTGCCTGCGGTGCTGATCGTGGCGGCGGTGTCCGGCCTGCTGTACGTGGGCGTGACCCAGTCGGCCTTCGTCAACGCCATCATCGTGGCGATCAAGGTCACCGTCATCTGCCTGTTCATCGGCATCGGCGCGGCCCATATCGACCCGGCCAACTGGCAGCCGTTCATCCCGGAAAACACCGGCGTGCCGGGTGAGTTCGGCTGGAGCGGCATCTTCCGCGCGGCCACCATCGTGTTCTTCGCCTATATCGGCTTCGATGCGGTCTCCACCGCCGCCGGCGAAACCAAAGACCCACAGCGCAACATGCCGATCGGCCTGCTCGGCTCGCTGGCGGTGTGCACCATCGTCTACATCATCGTCTGCGCGGTACTGACCGGCATGATGCCGTACCACCTGCTGGGCACCGACAAGCCGGTGGCCACCGCACTGGAGCCCTACCCGACCTTGTCGTGGCTGAAGACCCTGGTCGAGATCGGCGCCATCGCCGGCCTGTCCTCGGTGGTGCTGGTGATGATGATGGGCCAGACCCGCATCGCCTACACCATTTCCCGCGACGGCCTGCTGCCGAAGTTCTTCGGCAAGGTCCACGCCCGGTTCCGCACGCCTTACTGGGCCACGATCGTGGTCGGCGTGATCGCCGCCGCGCTGGCCGGCCTGGTGCCGCTGAACGTGCTCGGCGAACTGGTGTCGATGGGCACCCTGCTGGCCTTCGCCACCGTCTGCATCGGCGTGCTGGTGCTGCGCTATACCAAGCCGGAGATCCATCGCCCGTTCCGCGTACCGGCGGTGTGGATCATCTGCCCGCTTGGCGCCGCGGCCTGCCTGTTCCTGTTCTGGCAGGCGTTCGTGGTGCACTGGCACCTGTTCGTCGGCTGGACCGTGCTGGGCATGCTGATTTACCTCGGCTACGGCATGCGCAACAGCAAGCTGGCCAAGTCGCCCTGATCCGCCTACGGGCCGGCCTCGCGCCGGCCCGTCCGTTTTCCCCGCGCGCCGCTCCTGGCGCGCTTCGACAAGACCACCACACATGTTCAAGCAACTGTGGGCCACCAAGCACCCGCATGCCGCCCATGAAGACGCCAACGGCCTGAGCCTGCGCCGCCACCTAGGCCCCTGGGGGCTGACCGCCCTCGGCATCGGCGCGGTGATCGGCGGCGGCATCTTCGTCATCACCGGCCAGGCGGCCGCCAACCACGCCGGCCCCGCGATCATGCTGTCGTTCGTGCTGGCCGCCATCTGCTGCGCCTTCTGCGCGCTGGCCTACGCCGAGTTCGCCTCGATGGTGCCGGTCTCCGGCAGCGCCTACACCTATACCTATGCCACCTTCGGCGAACTGTCGGCCTGGTTCATCGGCTGGATGCTGGTGCTCGAATACGGCGTCTCTGCATCGGCGGTGGCGGTCAGCTGGACCGGCTACTTCCTCAGCCTGCTCAGCCAGTTCGACATCCATCTACCGGCGGCGCTGGTCAGTGCGCCACTGGACGCACAGCTGCGCCCCACCGGTGCTATCGCCAACCTGCCGGCCGCTGCGCTGGTACTGCTGCTGACCTGGCTGTGCTACGTCGGCATCAGCAAGTCATCGGCAATGAACATGGCGATGGTCGTGCTCAAGACCGGCCTCATCCTGCTGGTCATCGTGGTCGGCTGGAAGTACGTGGACACCAGCAACTGGACGCCGTTCATCCCCGCCAACGAAGGCCCCGGCAAGTACGGCATGGAAGGCGTGCTGCGTGGCGCGGCGATGGTGTTCTTCGCCTACATCGGCTTCGAGGCGGTCTCGGTGGCGGCGCAGGAATCCAAGAACCCGCAGCGCGACATGCCGATCGGCATGATGCTGTCGCTGGTGGTCTGCACCGTGCTCTACATCGCGATGGCCGCGGTGATGACCGGCCTGGTGCCGTTCCAGCTGCTGGGCACCGACGAACCGGTGGTGACCGCGGTGGCCGCGCATCCGCAGCTGGGCTGGCTGCGCTGGGTGGTCGAGGTCGGCGCGCTGGTCGGCCTGTCATCGGTAGTGCTGGTGATGATCATCGGCCAGCCGCGCATCTTCATGATCATGGGCCGCGACGGTCTGCTGCCGCCGGTGTTCACCAGGATCCACCCGAAGTACCGCACCCCGCACATCAACACGGTGATCACCGGCATCGGCATCGCGCTGCTGGCGGCGCTGTTCCCGCTGGACATTCTCGGCGAGCTGACCTCGATGGGCACGCTGATTGCGTTCGCGGCGGTCTGCGCCGGCGTGCTGATCCTGCGCCGCACCCAACCGGACCTGCCGCGCCCTTTCCGCATGCCGATGGCCTGGCTGATCTGCAGCCTGGGCGTGCTGAGCTGCCTGGCGCTGCTGTCGGCGATGACGATGCACAACTGGATGCTGATGGGGGTGTGGACGTTCGTCGGCTTCGTGATCTATTTCTGCTACGGCTTCAGGCACAGCCGGCTGCGGGGCAAGTAAGGTTTTGCATTGCAGGGCCTGCGGCCCTGCACCCGCTTTTGAAGCCGGAGCAACGGCAACGGCAACAGCTGGGTTGAGGGTTTGGCGGGGCGGGTTGGGTTCGCGGGGGACGCCGTTAACCCGTCCCTGGGGGCTTGGCCGCGGCATCCATGCCGCGGACACCCCCGCGAACCCAACCCGCCCCACCTCCGACAGTCTGCTGGTGCGTCCGGTGGATCCACGCCATGCGTGGATGAAACGTTCTCATGAACGAATGCTCCGGAATGAATGATTCTGTAGAGCGGAGCCATGCTCCGCTCCGAGCAAGCGCAGCGAAGCGACCCGCTTTCGCTTTTCCTTCTTCACTCCGTGGCTGGCCGCACGCCGGAACCTGTCAGAGGCGGGGCGGGTGGGCCGTGCAGGGGCGTTGGCGCCATGGATGGCGCCATCGAGCTTACAGGGACGTACTTGCAGCGTCCCCTGCACGGCCCACCCGCCCCGCCACCTCCATGAACCGCTTTCCGTGACCAACCAACCACCTCTCAGCCACGAGGGGCTCAGCCGTTGGCCGAATCCAGTAAAATCGCCGACATGAACGCCCCCACCTTCCCGTACGACACCGCGCGCCTGAGCGAACTGGCCCAGCTGCTGATCGACAACATCCGCGAACTGGCCCACGCCGGCTGGACCCCGGCCACCAGCAGCAACTTCTCCCACCGCCTGGACGACCGCCACGCCGCGATCACGGTGTCCGGCAAGGACAAGGGCCGCCTGATCGAGGATGACATCATGGTGGTGGACTTCGACGGCCAGGCCGTGGGCCGTCCGTTGCGCCCGTCCGCCGAGACCCTGCTGCACACCCAGCTGTACCGCCGCTTCCCGGAGGTCGGCTGCGTGCTGCATACGCATTCGCCGGTGCAGACCATCGCCTCGCGCCTGTATGCGCCGCAGGGCCACATCCGCCTGGAGGGTTACGAGCTGCTGAAGGCCTTCGCCGGCAACAGCACCCACGAGATGGCCATCGACGTGCCGGTGTTCGCCAATACCCAGGACATGAACGTGCTTTCGCAGCAGGTCGATGACCTGCTCGACCGGCAAAACCTGTGGGGCTACCTGATCGACGGCCATGGGCTGTACGCCTGGGGCCGCGATATGGCCGAAGCACGCCGCCACCTGGAAGCGTTCGAATTCCTGTTCCACTGCGAACTGGAACTGCGCAAGCTGCGCAGCTGAACCGGCGCGCAGGTGCAGATGCCGATCCGGAATCTGCGCCCCGCCCCCACCCTGCTACCCTGTCTTCCCCCGAGACGTTCAAGCTGCCGCCATGAGCCGACTGCGCATCTACGACGACACCCGCCCCGAATCGCCGCTGCTGGACACCCAGGACGGCGCGGTCATCGCTGCCGAACTGCAGAAGATCGGCGTCACCTTCGAGCGCTGGCAGGCCACCTCGCCAGTCGCGCCGGGCGCCAGCCAGGAGGAAGTGTTCGCCGCCTACCGTGCGGACATCGACCGCCTGGTCGCCGAGCGCGGCTTCAAGAGCGTGGACGTGGCCTCGATCGCCCCGGACAACCCGAACCGCGCCGAGCTGCGCAAGAAGTTCCTCGACGAGCACTTCCACAAGGAAGACGAGGTGCGCTTCTTCGTCGCCGGCTCCGGCCTGTTCACCCTGCACGTGGGTGACAAGGTCTATGAGATCGAGTGCGTGAAGGACGACCTGATCGCCGTGCCCGATGGCACCACCCACTGGTTCGACATGGGCGAGGAACCGAGTTTCGTGGCGATCCGCTTCTTCACCGAGCCGGACGGCTGGGTGGGTCATTTCACCGGCACCGACATCGCGCAGAAGTTCCCTCGTTACGTACCTACCCAGGCGTCCTGATCCATGCAAGCCCGCGTCATCCTGACCGACATCGAAGGCACCACCAGCAGCATCTCGTTCGTCAAGAACGTGCTGTTCCCCTATGCGCGCAAGGCGTTGCCCGCGTTTGTCGCCGAGCATGGCCAGCAGCCGGACGTCCGCCGCTGGCTCGATGCGGTGGCTACCGAGATCGGCGGTGCCTGCCAGGACAGCCTGGTGGCCGAAACGCTGCAGGGCTGGATCGACCAGGACCGCAAGCACACCGCACTGAAGGCGCTGCAGGGCCTGATCTGGGATGAAGGCTACCGCCGCGGCGACTACACCGCGCACTTCTACCCGGAAGTAGCGCCGGTGCTGAAGGGCTGGCACGCTTCCGGCCTGCCGCTGTACGTGTACTCCTCCGGTTCGGTGCCGGCGCAGAAGCTGTTCTTCGGTTTCAGCGATGCCGGTGACCTCAGCCCGCTGGTGTCGGGCTGGTTCGATACCGAGATCGGCGGCAAGCGCGAGGCCGACAGCTACCGCCGCATCGTGCAGTCGATCGGCGTGCCCGCCGGCGAGATCCTGTTCCTGTCCGATGTGGTGGAAGAGCTGGATGCCGCCCGTGAAGCCGGCCTGCAGACGCGCCTGATCGACCGCCGCGACGACTACCCGATGCCGCGCACCGGCCAGGCCGCCAATGGCCACGAGCGGGTCGAGAACTTCCAGCAGATCCAACTGTAAAAAAGAAAGGTGTGCGGACCAACGCTCCGCACCTACCCGGCTCTGCTTCTGTAGTTGCCAACCTTGGTTGGCATACGGCCGATGTGTCAACCAAGGTTGACACCTACCAACGCGGGGTGTTCCGCCCTCAACGGTCGTTGAGGGTCTTTACCTTCAGCGCTTCGCGCAGCGTCGTCAGATCCACCGGGCCACGCACCGCGATATCGCGGATTTCGCCCGGCAGCAAGTCCAGCAGGTTGTCTTCGACCTGCACATCCAATGCACCGAAATCAATCCACGCCGCGCGCACGTAAGCCGCGCTTTCCAGCCGTAGTCGATAGTGGTCGCCTTCGATGGACAACGTGGCCTTGAGCTTCTGCCGCGGCAACATCTGGTCCTTGGCTTCGACGAATCCGACCACCTGCCGCGCGCTCACCGCCCCGTTCTGCAGCAGCTCGAACACGGCCACCGTGCGCTTCGGGTCGGCACCGGCCAGCAGCTCGGCATCGCGGAAATCACCGATCGAGGTCACACCCGACGCCGCCAGCGTCACCGCGTCCTCGCGACGGCGCAGCACCTTCCCTTCCACGTCCATCACCCGCAGCCGCCAACGTGCATTCAGCGCCGCACCGTCATTGATCAGGCGTACCCGCGTACTGCCCTCATCGCGCAGCGCCGCTACCGTGACCGGCGCGAAGAAGCGCCGCGCGGCGAAGTGCAGCGCCTTCCAGCGACCGAAGTAGTCCACGCTGGACCATGAAGCACCCGGCCAGACATCGTTGAGCTGCCAGTACAGCGAGCCCATCGTGTACGGCCGCGAAGCGCGATGGTGCAACGCGGCCAGCGCGATGCCATCGGCCTGCATCACCTGGCTGAGGTAGACAAAGTCCTCGAAGTCCTTCGGCGTGCCGTAACCCAGTTCCATGTAGTGCAGCAGGCGGCTGTTACCCTCGCCGGCCATGAATTTCTGGTGCGCGCGGATCACCGGGCTGTCGATGCGCTGCTCGGCGCGGGTGGCGATCTGGTCCACGGTGGCCACCGACGGCCATGCCTGCAGGCCGTACTCGGACATGAAGCGCGGCGTCTCGCGCAGGTAAGCCTGCACCGGCAGCGCCGGATTGCCCCAGACCTGCCAGTAGTGCTTGTCGCCACGGGTCGAGTCGTTCGCCTTTTCGTCCAGGTCGTTGCTAGGCGAGCTGGACCAGTACGGCACGCCCAGCCCCTCCTCCCCCACTACCTGACGCAGATCATTGCCGAACAGGTCGACATAGCCCTGCCAGACCTTCGCTGCAAACGCAGGGTCGGCTGCCTTCAGGTCGCGACCGTGGCCCCAGTCCTTCCAGGCGGTTTCTTCCTCGTTGTTGCCACACCACAGCACGATGCTGGGGTGATGGCGCAGCCGGCGCACATTGTCGCGTGCCTCGGCCACCACGCTGGCACGGAAGGCCGGATCGTAGCCCGGCTGCATGCCACCACCGAACATGAAGTCCTGCCAGACCAGCAGGCCCAGTTCGTCGGCGATGTCGAAGAACGCATCGTCCTCGTAGTAGCCGCCACCCCAGTTGCGCAGCATGTTCATGTTGGCGTCGCGTGCGGCGGTCAGCACCTGGCGCAGGCGCGCGGCGTCGACCCGTGCGGGGAAGGCATCGAACGGAATGACGTTGGCGCCCTTGGCGAAGATCTCCACGCCGTTGATGACGAAAGCGAAGCCCTGCCCGCCCTTGCCGTCTTCCTCGCGGCGCAGTTCAACCGTGCGCAGGCCGATGCGCTGCTCGCGCACCAGCTCCGGCGCGCCACCTTGGTCCAGGCGGGCCCGCACCGTGTAGCGGTCCTGCGCGCCGTGGCCGACTGGCCACCAGCGCCGCGGATCGGCCAGTTCAACCGGAACCTCGATGCTGTTCTGGCCGGGCTTCAGCAGCACCGTGCGCTGCACCTGGGCCACGTTGCGGCCCTGCGGATCCTGCACATCCACATTCACCACGGCCGAGCCCGCCGCCGCACCCTGCTCCACTCGCAGCAGCACGGCCAGCTTCGCCTGCTCCGCGCTCAATGCATCCGTGCGCACCGCAAGATCGGTCAGGCGGTGCGCGTCCCAAGCCTGCAGATCGATTCCGCGCCAGACGCCGGCGGTGACATAGCGCGGACCCCAGTCCCAGCCGAAGTGGTAGGCCGGCTTGCGCGCGAAGTTGCCGACCATCGCGTCCTTCGGCTCATCGCCATACGGCGACGGGTAGTTGCCAGCGATCTTGTGCGGCATTGCCTGCACGCCCGGCAGCAGGGTGCGGATCGGCGAACGGAACACGATCTGCAGTTCATTGTTGCTCGCACGGAGGCGGCCTTCGACCCGGGCACGCCACGTGCGGTGTGCGTTGTCCGCGCGCAGCAGCGGCTTTCCGTTGAGGCTGACTTCGGCATAAGTGTCCAGCCCGTCGAAGCGCAGTTCGGCATTGGGCTTGGCCAGCATCGCCGCGTCCATGTCGAAGCGCGCGCGGTACTCCCAAGCCGCCAGGCCGATCCACTGCAGTTCGGCCTCGGGCGCACCGACATACGGATCACGGATCAATTCGTGAGCCAGCAGGTCGGTGTGCACGCTGCCCGGCACCGTCGCCGCCCGCCATTGCTGCAGGCCCGGATGGGCTGCACCCTGCGCGTCGCCGGGCAGCATGCGGAACTCCCACTGTGCCTGCAGCGGCGCTGCAGCTACCGGGAAGGAGGAGGCTGCAACCAGCAGCAGGAGCAGACGGACAACGAGGGGAAGGCGATGCACGGGATGCTCCTGTTTTTCCGCCGGGCATGGCCCGGCGCTACCAATTCAACACGCCACGGTAGCGCCGGACCACGTCCGGCGAGCGCGCAGCGCGGCAGACCTCAACGCACGACGTTCAACACTTCGTAGCATGCACCCATGGTGTGGTAATCCACCTTGCCGGCCGGGCTCTTCTCGTCGCTGTACTTGCGATTGTCGGCATCGAGGATGCGGAACCAGGCGCCGTACCGGTGATCGACGAAGTGTTCCCACGAATACGCCCAGATACGCTGGTACCACTGCCAATAGGGGTCATCGCCGGTACGCTTGGCCATCAGTGCGGCGGTCGCCAGCGTCTCCGCCTGCACCCAGAAATACTTGTCGTCGTCGCAGACGAAACTGTCGCCACCGATCGGGGCGCCATCCATGCCCGGCTGCCGGCGCGATTCCGGCGCGAAACCGTAGTACAGGCCACCCCGCGCCTCGTCCCAGCTGCGCGCCACGGCCACGTCGAACAGGTGCTGCGCGGTCGGCACCAGCCAATCGGCCTGCACATGGCGGTCCAGGATCAACAGCAGCTTGGCCCATTCGGTCTGGTGGCCCGGCTGGAAGCCCCACGGGCGGAACAGGTGCTTGGGGTCATCCAGGTTGTAATCCCAGTCGATCTCCCAGTTGGAATCGTAGTGCTCCCACACCAGGCCACCGGCCTTGGCGGCCTGGCGGCGGGTCATGTTGTCGGCCAGCTGCAGCGCGCGCTCCACATAGCGCTGTTCGCCGCTGGCCTCGAAGGCGGCCAGCATCGCCTCGCACATGTGCATGTTGGCGTTCTGGCCACGGTAGCCGGTGAAATTCCACTGCCCATCGGCTTCGTCCTTGTAGAGGCCGTGCTGCGGCTCCCAGAAACGCGCTTCCAGCAGCTGCCAGGTCTCGTCCATCCATGCGCGGGCCTGTTCGAGACCGGCCTTCAGTGCGCAGCTGTAGGCCAACAGCACGAACGCCACGCCATAGCAGTGGTTCATGTCGTCCTCGACCTTGCCATCGCGCAGGGTCCAGGCGTAGCCACCGGTGGCCGGATTGCGATGCACCTCGCGCAGATAGCGCACGCCATGCTCGACTGCGTCGCGGTATTCGGCGTTGCCGAACTCGCGGTAGGCCATCGCGTAGTTGAAGACGAAACGGGTGCTGCTCACCAGGTGGCGGTGGCTGGCATCGTAGATGCTGCCGTCATCACGGAAGTAGTGGAAGAAGCCGCCGTTCGGATCGATGCAGCGCGGGTGGTAGAACGCCATCGTGTCGGCGATGTGCGCACGCAGGAACGCGGGTGAACGGAAATCGGGCGAGGTGCTCATGCGGTAATGTCCTGGTCCTGCAGCAGCTGCTGCACTTCATCGAGCGAGGGCATCGCGGCGAACGCGCCCTTGCGGGTAACAGCCAGAGCGCCGACCGCGGCACCGAAGCGCAGCGTGGCGGTGATCGCCTCCGGGTCCTGGCAGAACGCTGCAAAGCCTGCACCAGCCCCGCCACGCTCCAGCAGCCCAACCAGCACGCCACCGACGAAGGCATCGCCAGCAGCCGTGGTGTCGACCGTGGCCACGCGGAAACTGGTGACCGTGCCGTGGTTGTCGCGGGTGTACCAGTGCAGCGTGGCCGCACCGTCGGTGACGATGACCCAGCGCGCCTGCGCGGCCAGCAGGCGCCGCAGCACTGTCGCCTCGCCGTCACTGCCCAGCGGCGCGGCCAGGTAGTCCAGCTCCTCGCGCGACAGCTTGACCAGGTCGGCACGTTCCAGCGCCTGCCACAGGCGCGGCGTCGGGTCCTCCTTGGCCGGCCACAGCGCCGGGCGCAGATTGAGGTCCAGGCTGACCACCGCACCGGCGTCACGGGCGCGCTCCATGCCGGCGAAGGTCGCCTCGGCAATGGCCGGCTCGGTCAGGCTGTTGGAGCAGACATGGAAGCACTGCGCGCTGTCGAAGCACGCGGCCTGGAAGTCGCTGTCACGGAACAGCAGGTCGGCCGCCGGTGGGCGGTAGAAACTGAAGCTGCGCTCGCCGCTGGCATCCAGCGCGACGAAGGCCAGCGCGGTCTTTGCCGCATCGGTACGCACGATGTAATCCGTGCCCACGCCGTGCTCGGCCAGGCTGTCCGCCAGGAAGTCACCGAACATGTCTCGGCCCAGCATGCCGACGAACTGGGTCTTCGCCCCCAGTCGCGCTGCCGCCACCGCAACGTTGGCCGGCGCACCGCCGGCGTACTGAAGGAATGCGCGCGGGGTGTCGGCCGAGGCCGGCGGCTGCGCTAGTAGATCGATCAAAATTTCGCCGAAGCAGACAATGGCACCCATTCCGGACTCAGCCTCCCTGCGTTGCGGAAGCCGGCGTACGTGCGCCGACCAGTCCGTAGAAAATGATGTAGCCGTAGCACAGCAGCGGCAGGATGAAGCTGGCCTGCACACCGATGTGGTCGGCCAGCACGCCCTGCAGGTACGGCACCACGGCACCGCCGACGATGGCCATGATCAGCAGGCTGGAGCCCTTGTTGGTCAGCGGCCCCAGGCGCTCGATGCTCAGCGCGAAGATGGTCGGGAACATGATCGAGTTGAACAGGCCGATCGCCACCACCGAGTACAGCGCGATGCTGCCAGAGGTCAGCATGGTCGTAACCAGCAGGGCCACGTTGACCAGCGCGAAGATCGCCAGCAGGCGGCTGGGCGAGAAGCGCGCCAGCAGCGCCGAGCCGGCGAAGCGGCCAATCATCGCCATCGTCCAGTAGGCCGACACGTAATGGGTGGCCTCCTGTTCGCTGAAGCCGCCGATGTTGGGCATCGACAGGTAATTGACCAGGAAGCTGCCGATCGACACTTCGGCACCGACGTAGAAGAAGATGCCCAGCACGCCCAGCAGCAGGTGGCGCTTGCGCAGTGCATCCAGGTAGCTGTGGTGGTGACCCTGGTCAGCCTGCTCGGTGGCGTCGCTCAACGCCGGCAGGCGGAACAGGAACACGAACAGCGCCAGCAGTACCAGCGCCACCGCCAGGCCCACGTATGGACCCTGCACGGCCTGCGCCTCGGCGGCACGGTAGGCCAGCTGCTCGGCGGCCGGCAGCGCCGCGATGTCATCGGCACTCTTCACCGTGTTGGACAGGATCAACATGCCGCCAAAGATCGGGGCGATGGCCGTGCCCAGCGAGTTCAACGCCTGCGCCAGGGTCAGGCGGCTTGAGCTGGTCTGCTCCGGTCCCAGCAGTGCGACGTACGGGTTGGCGGCGACCTGCAGCACCGTGATGCCGGTCGCCAGCACGAACAGTGCACCGAGGAAGGCGCCGTAGACGCGCAGCTCGGCCGCGGGCCAGAAACCCAGTGCGCCGATACCGGCGATCAGCAGGCCGGCCACGATGCCCTTCTTGTAACCCAGCGCCGCCACCAGCCGACCCGCCGGCAGCGACATCAGGAAATAGGTGCCGAAGAAGGTGAACTGCACCAGCATCGCCTTGGCGTAGTTCAGCTCGAACACCGCCTTCAGGTGCGGGATCAGGATGTCATTGAGGCAGGTCAGGAAGCCCCACATGAAGAAGATCGTGGTGACCACGGCCAGCGCCTTGCCGTTGGTGACGGCGGGTGCGTTGCCCGAAGAACCCGATGGACGGGGCGTTGCGGAGATCGGCATGCGGTACGCGCCTCGATGCGCGGAAGGTCGTTGTTGCGTGGAAGGGATGTATGAAAGGAATCAGTTCGGTCGTGCGGCACTGCTTTCGCGGATGCGCAGCTGCACCGGCGCGACCGTGCGCCGCGGCGGCGCATCCGGTTCGTCCAGTCGTTGCAGAAGCAGCGCCGCAGCTTGCCGGCCACGCTCGCGCGGGTCGGCGGTCAACGTGGTCAGTGGCGGCACCGCCACCGCAGCCTCGGAAATATCATCGAAACCGGTAACGGCAAAATCGCCGCCCGGACGGATGCCACGCGAATTCAGGCCCAGCATCAGGCCCAACGCGACGGTGTCGTTGTAGCAGACCGCCGCACTCGGACGATGGCCATCGGCAAACAGTTCATCGGTGCGCGCGGCGGCTTCCAGGCGGTTCGGTGCAGATTCGATCATCCAGCCCGGCGGCAGCGACAGACCGGCCTCGGCCAGCGCCTGCTGGAAACCGGCACGGCGCTGGTGGCACGAACTGGATGCGGCGTGGCCCCCGAAGAACGCGATCTGGCGGTGGCCGCGCTCGATCAGATGGCGCGTGGCCAGATAGGCGCCGTGCTGGTTGTCGAGGGTGAGGAAATCCCAGTCAGCCCCTTCAAGCTCGCGGTTGAACAGCAGCACGTTGGCATTGGCACCCAGCGCCTGCCGCAGCAGCGTGGTATCACTGCCCTCGGCCGGCGACAGGATCAGGCCGGCCGGGGTGTGCTCCATCAGCGTGGACAGCACCGCCTGCTGGCGCTCCGGCGATTCGCCGGTGCTGCCCAGCAGGGTCACATAACCACGCCCGCCCAGCGCCTCATCCACACCGGATGCGAATTCGGCGAAGAACGGGTTGGACAGATCGTTGATCACCAGCGCGATGCTTGATGACGTGCGCCGGCGCAGGTTGGCCGCCGCGCGGTTATAGACGTAACGCTGGCGGCGCAGTTCGGCCTCGACCTTGGCGCGGGTATCGACGTTGACCAGCGGGCTGCCACGCAGCACCAGCGACACGGTTGCCCGTGACACGCCGATCGCGCGCGCGATGTCGGTCACCGTCACCGCCTTGCCGGCGCGCTTGCTGGGACTGTTGCCGTTGTCGTTCATCGTCTTCCCGGACTCCGCTGGAGGCTCAAGCCTAATGGATCAGGGCCGTGTCGTGCCGTGCCGTTCGCTGGGTCAGCGCGAACGGCACAGTCCGGCTCAGCGCAGCTGGCTGCCCGGTGCCGCGCACCAGGACACCGGCAGGTCCTTCACCGCGGTGCCCCAGCCCTGCTCCGGCGCCTTCGCGTCGAGCGCGAACTGCAGGCGCGGGCCCTGCTGCAGCTGGTTCCAGTCCAGCCAAACCGGCGCATGCGGCTGGCCGTCGACCCGCACACCCTGCACGTACTGCAGGCGGCGGCCATCGGCACCCGGCGCGTCGATGCGCAGCGTGCGGCCATTGCCCATGTCCACTTCCACCTTGCTGAAGCGCGGGGTGTGCAGCAGGAACTGGCCACTGCCCGGCACCGCCGGGTACACGCCGATGGCGCTGAACAGGTACCAGGCCGACATCGTGCCGAGGTCATCGTTGCCGGTCACGCCGTTGGGGGCATTGGTGAACAGCTGCTGCGCCGCACGCACCACGGCGGCGGTCTTCCACGGCTGGCCGATCAGTGTGTACAGCCACGGCGCGTGCAGGTCCGGCTCGTTGTTCGGGTTGTAGCGGAACTGGTTGTAATAGCTGTACGGCCCGACCACCCACGCCTTGCGGGCGGCATTGAGCGGGTCGGCCTGCAGCGCGTCCATCGCGAAGAACGCATCGAGGCGGCGGCCGGCCTGTTCGCGGCCGTCCATGGCTTCGACCAGGCCCGGCACGTCCTGCTGCGCCAGCCACTGGTACTGCCACGCCGTGCCTTCATGGAAACCGTGATGCGAGCGCGGGCTGTAGTGGCCATCGGCCGGGGTGTACCACTGGCCATCCTCGGTACGCGGGCGGGGGAAACCGGTGAAGCCGGTCTCGGCGTCACGCACCTGCGGGTCCCACACCTTCCGCCAGTTGCGGCCGCGCTCACGCAGCGTCGCCGCGTCCTGCGCATGGCCGAGGCCATCGGCCATCTGCGAAAGCGCACAGTCGGCCAGCGCGTATTCCAGCGTCGCCGAACCGCCGTGATGCGGATCGACGTCCATGCCCTTGGACGGGAACGCGCGGTCGTAGACCACGTAGCCCTTGTCCAGATAGGTCGGGTTGCCGGAGCGGCCAGCCATGCGCGAGTCCAGCGGCGGCGTGCCGAACGCGTTGCGGCGCAGCGCATCCCAGGCCTGCGATTCACGGCCCTTGAGCGCGCCGAAGCGCCACAGATCGACCATGAACGGCGTAACCGGATCGCCGGTCATGATGTTGGTCTCGAAATTGGCATAGCCCCAGCGCGGCAGCCAACCGCCCTGCTCGTCGATCGCCAGCAGGGTACGGCCGATGTCACGCGCCACGTCCGGGCGGGTCAGTGCCAGCCACTGGTTCTGCGCGCGGTAGGTATCCCACAGCGAGAAGTACTCGTAGTAGGTCCAGCCGTCGGCACGGTGGATGCCATCGTCATAGCCACGGTAGCGGCCGTCGGCGTCGTTGCCGGTCATCGGCTGGAGCAGCGCGTGGTAGACCGCGCTGTAGAACACCGCGCGGTCGTCGGCGTTGCCGCCCTGCACACGCACCCGGCCCAGCTGCTCACGCCACGACTGCTGGGACAACGCACGCATGCGGTCGAAACCGAGCAGCGCTCCACCCTGCATGCCATCTGCGCGCAGATTGATGCGCGCGCCTTCGGCATCCACGTGCGAGATTGCGCTGACCGCCGTCACCGACTGGCCCTTGGCCAGGTCGAAGGTCAGCCAGGCACCGTTCGGCTTCTGCTCGCCTTCCATGCTGTGCCGCGCACCCGGCAGGCCACCGCCCTCGCCCCAGGTGCCATGCGCCTTGAACGGACGGTCGAACTCGATGCGGAACCAGGTGGTGTACTGATGACCGCCACAGAAGCTCTTGGTCACCAGCTTGCCCTCGACTACACGGTCGCCGACCACATCGACCACGCTGCCGATCACTGAATGGCGTTCGTTGGCCTGGCCGACATTGACGAGGACGTGGCCATCGCCGCTGCGCTGGCTGAAGGTGTAGCGCTCGGCCGCGGCACGGGTACGCGCGGTCGCCTCGGCATCGATGCCGCCGTAGCTGGTCAGGCGCACCTTGTAGTAGCCAGCCTGGCCGATCTCGCCGTCATGGGTGTAGTTCGAGGCATACGTCTTGTGGTCGAATTTCTTGGGGTTTCCGGTATCGAAATCGCCGCCCGGGCCGATCGAGCCGGTCACCGGCAGCACCGACACCTGGCCGCCCTGTTCCCAGCAGCCGGCACCGGAGATGAAGGAGTGGCCAAAGCCACGGATCTTCTCGTCGTCATAGCGCCAACCCGAATAGTGGCTGCCGATCGGGCTGACCTGGATCAGGCCGAACGGCGCCGACGCGCCCGGGAACGTATTGCCGTCGTCCTTGCTGCCGATGAATGTATTGACCTCCCGCTCCAGCGCTGCCGGCGCGGCCTGCAACAGCATCGGCATGGCCGAAAGTGCCAACAGGCAGGCCAGGCGCGCCAGCGGGCGCGAGGTCGATGGGACGGCGGGAGCGGACGGCACTGGGCGCATGTCGGGTTCCTGTAGTCGATGACGCGGAGGCAGACGGCCGGGGTCGTTCGGCACCGTTCCGCTGAGTCCCGCCGTGACTGGCAGAGAGCTCCCCCTGGAATGACGCCCGACCCGCGCGGTCGTGAATTTAGATCGATTCAAGTAGAGCATGCAGGTTCAGCCGAATGCATTCTGCGGCGCAGCATGAGGGGGTGTTCGGCAGGGCTGCGCCCTGCACCGCTCCGAGCTGGAGCAACAGCAACAGCAACAGCAGAAGCAACAGCAGAAGCTGGTTTCCTGTGGGGAGTCGGGGTGGGTCCGGTTGCGGGGGACGCTGCAAGTACGTCCATGTAAGCTCGGTCGCCGCATCCATGCGGCTCACGCCCCCGCAACCGGACCCACCCCGCCTTCGACAGATTTCCGCGATCTGTAGATCCACGCCATGCGTGGATGAATCTCTGTCGGATATCGAAATCAATCGGGGTCAGATCCGTTTTCCAACGGAAAACGGATCTGACCCCATGACCCCATGCCGCACCAAGGTCAATCCAACCGTCACCGGGAAACTGTCAAAGGTGGGGCGGTGTGGGCTGGCAGGACCGTTGGCGCCATGGATGGCGCCATCGAGCCCCCAGGGACGGGTTTACGGCGTGTCCTGCCAGCCCACACCGCCCCGCCAAGCCACAGACAACCCAGAGCCGCTTTGGCTTTGGCTTTGGCTTTGGCTTTGGCGTTGGCTTTGGCTGTTGCCGGCCAGCGGCCGGCACTACCGCAGGTGCAGGGCGCAGCCCTGCCGACCCACCCTTCCCCTGCGCACGAAAACGATTTCACTGATTTCAGCAAACCGTCATCCCTTCGCCACGCCAGTACCATATTGCGCAGCAGCATGCGCCCACGGGCGACCCGTGCTAAAAATCGCCCGCCCATCGCTTAGATCGATCCAAGAACGACACTGCGATGGCCCGGAGTTGGGGGAGCAGCAACAGGACGTACACCAGGCCACGCGTGCGGTGCTACTGCCACTGCATGGCGACAGCGACAAATTCACTTCAAATTAGATCGATTCAAGTTGTCCGTGCCACGTCACCGGATCAATCCAGGAGAGAGGGAGAGATGGGAATGAAGCATTCAACACGTACGCACGGCCAGGACGCATTGTCGCTGGCCATCGCGCTGGCATTGGCCGCCGCCGTCATTCCGGCAGGCGCCGCCGCGCAGCAGGCCACGACCACCAGCTCGCAGGACGCCACGACTCTGGACAGCGTCCAGGTCACCGGCTACCGCTATGCCATTGAAAAGAGCCTTGAGCAGAAGCGCGATGCCAACGCCGTGGTCGAAGTGATCACCGCCGAGGACGTCGGCAAGTTCCCCGACAAGAACGTGGCCGACGCACTGCAGCGCGTGCCCGGTGTGGTCATCACCCGCAGCGGTGGTGAAGGCAAGAGTGTCAGCGTGCGCGGCCTTGCGCCGGACCTGACCCTGACCCAGTTGAATGGCAACTACGTGGCCACGTCGGAAACCAACGACGAAGCCACCCGTTCGTTCAACTACACCCTGCTGCCGTCGAACATGCTGTCCAGCGCCGAGCTGTTCAAGTCGCCGGAAGCACGCATCGACGAAGGCGGCATCGGCGGCACGGTCATCCTGCACACCCGCCGTCCGCTGGACATGGAGTCCAACTCGGGCTTCGTCACGCTCGAGGGCACCTCCTCCGATACCCACCACGATATCGACCCGCAGGCCTCGGCCCTGTATTCGTGGCACAGCAAGGATGAGCGTTTCGGCGTGCTGGTCGGCGTGACGCAGCAGAAGCGCACGACCCGTACCATGGAAGCCAGCACCGAGGACTACCAGTGGTACGGCGCCGGCAGGGCACGCGACGCCTATGGCAACGTGCAGCAGCAGGATGGCATCCACTACTGGTGGGGCAAGTCCGGCTTCAACAACCAGACCGGCGGCAACTACAGCGACTTCTTCATGCCGACCTCGGTCAACTTCGCGGTGAAGGAAGAAAAGCGCGAGCGCAAGGGCGGCCAGCTGACCTTCCAGTTCAAGCCGGTCGACAACGTCACGATGACCGCCAACTACTTCCGCTTCGAGCTGCAGGGTGACTACACCCAGAACATGCTGAAGATTCCGGAATGGAGCATGGCGCGCTACAACCAGGACGGCAACTGGGCCGGAGGCCGCCTTCTCAATGGCCTGGACTTCGATGCCAGCGGCAACACCGTCACCGGTGCCCAATTCGAAAAGCTGGCTGGAAAGACCTACTACTGCAGCGAAGACCAGGCCAAGGCCGCCGGCCTCAAGCCCGGCGGCTGGGGCCCGGACGACTGCACGATTCCGACACCGCAGCTGACCGGTGGCTACAGCAAGGAAAAGGCGCTGTCGCAGACCGCCGACCTGACCATCGACTGGGACATCAGCCCGCTGTGGAAGGCCTCGTTCACCGGTGGCCGCACCTGGTCCGAAGGTGGTCCGTCGATGAACTTCCGCATGTCGGCCAAGCCGCGCCGCAAGGTCGGCAACGACTACCTGTCCGGTAACCAGTACAGCGCATGGGACCTGACCGGCACGCCGTCCGCCACCTTCTCGCCCGACCTGCAGCAGCAGTTGATGAACGGCATCGCCGAAGTCGACACCGGCTCGACCGATTCGTCGTGGAAGCGCACCGAGGTCAAGCAGAACTACTTCCAGGCCGACGTGACCAAGCTGTTCGAGTCCGGTTGGCTGGATTCAATCCAGTTCGGTGCCAAATACCGCGACGGCAAGGTGCACCGCAACACCGGCAACACCTACTGGGTGTGCCCCGGCCGTGACCCGGCCGACTATGACAACAGCCGCTACCAGAGTGGCTGCGATCCGACTGCCGGCGATGCGCAGCCCGGCTTCTTCCTGTCCAATCCGATCAGCAACATTGCCGGTGGCTTCAATGCCAACGTGTTCCCGGGCATCAACTACCCGGCGTACATCGACTATCTGAACAAGACCTACGGTGGTTCGCACAACCGTACCGAGGAAGACTTCGTCTACAACGTCAACGAGAAGATCTACTCCGGCTACTTCCAGGCCAACTTCCGCACCGAGCGCGTGCGCGGCAATGTCGGCGTGCGCGTGGTGCGCACCAAGCAGTTCGCGCAGTCTTCCGACTCGATCGAGAAGTTCAACGACTACTTCCTGGACAACGCGTCCGGCGCGCCGATGGCGTGCACCGACCCCGCCGCTGCGGCCTACCCGACCTACAGCTGCGAGAGCGGCTTCGTGCGCCTGCCGCATGACCTGGCGCAGAGCAAGACCTACAGCCTGATCGGCGTGGACCGCACCTACACCGACGTGCTGCCGAGTTTCAACATCGCATGGGACATCACCGACACGCTGGTGCTGCGTGGTGCCGCATCGAAGGTGATCGCCCGCCCTGGCTACACCGACATCGCAGCACCGGGCGCACTGAGCTACTACAGCGAGGAGTACGTCAATGATCGCCGCGTTGCCGGTGGCGCATCGACCGCAGGCTGGGTCGGCCAGGGCAGCAACAAGCAGCTGGAGCCGTTCAAGGCCACCCAGTTCGACCTGGGCCTGGAGTGGTACTTCCAGCCGGGCGCGGTCGCCGGCGTCAGCCTGTTCCGCAAGAACGTGGACAACTTCACCCTGCCGGTGGTGCGCGACACGCCGATGGTCATCAACGGTGAAGCGGTGAACGTGCAGCGCTACGAGACCCAGGCCAATGGCCGCGATGGTGTGTCGCAGGGCGTCGAACTGTATGGCCAGTACACCTTCGATTTCGGCTTCGGCGTGCAGGCCAACTACACCTACAACGACACCAACCTGGCTTCCATTGTTCTGGACGGGCAGGAAATCGGCTCCTCGCCGCTGGTCGGCAGCGCCAAGAACCAGGCCAACGTGACGGTCTTCTACGAGAACGAGAAGTTCCTCGCGCGCGCTTCGTTCAACCGTCGCGGCCAAGTGGTCGGCGGGCTCAACAATGGCCTCACCGTCTACACCGAACCGTATGACCAGCTGGATCTGAATGTTGCCTACAACCTGACCCCGGACTGGACCCTGACCGCCTCGGTGATCAACGCCACCAAGTCCGAGCAGCGCGTGCACCTGGGAAGCGACACCAAGGCACGCCTGATCTCCAATACCTATGCAGGCCGCCAGCTGTACTTCGGCGCTACCTGGAAGTTCTAAGGCAACACCGGGTTGCCCGGGCGCGCCCCGGTGCAACCCACGCCCCGCCCTGGCGGGGACGTTCCTCCACGGCAGCCGCGCTGGTACAGGCGGCTGCCGTTTTTTTTCCCGCCTTGCCTGTCGTTCAGCCCGGCACTTGACCCTGCCATCGTTGGAAGGTGCACACTGACTCGACCCCAAGAGCACCCAAGGAGCTACGGATGGAATTCCATGTTGAAGGCATGACCTGCGGCGGTTGCGCGCGCAGCGTGACCAAGGCGATCGAACTGGTCGATCCGCAGGCCAGCGTGCAGGCAGATCCGGCCAGCCGCCGAGTGCAGGTGCAGACCTCGGCCAGCGAAGCGCAGATCGTGGCGGCACTGACCGATGCCGGCTTCCCGCCGCGTACTGCCTGATCCCCTGTCCTGTCCCATACTGAAAAGCCCGCCGGGTACTACAGCACCCGGCGGGCTTTTTCATGCATGCGATATCGAGTCAATGCTTGTGCGTACGCCGCCGCACCGCACCAGTCTTCGCGGTATCGACCGGTACCAGCGTCCCATCGTCCTCACCCAACCGCTCCAGGATCGGGCACTCCGGGCGCTCATCACCCGCGCAGCAGCTGATCAGCGACTTCAGCGTGTCGGCCATCTGCCGCATGTGCTCGATGCGTTGCTCCAGATCGGCGATGTGCTGCTCGGCCAGGTGCTTGACGTCGGCGCTGTGCCGCGAGGTATCGTTCCAGAGGCCGAGCAGATCGGTGATCTCGGCCACCTGGAAGCCCAGATCGCGTGCGCGGCGGATGAAACGCAGGCGGTGGATGTCCGCCTGCGAATACGCCCGGTAGCCCGACTCGGTTCTATCAGCGGCGGGAATCAGGCCGATCTGTTCGTAGTAGCGGATCATTTTCGCCGACACGCTGGAGGCCTTGGCGGCTTCACCGATGTTCATGGGTATTCCCTTCAATGAGTGACGGCGGCGGCATCCGCCATCGGTGGCTGGAAGCGGCGCAGGCGCAGCGCATTGCCCAGCACGAACACGCTGGACAGGGCCATCGCACCGGCCGCGAACACCGGTGACAGCAGCACGCCCCAGACCGGATACAGCACGCCGGCGGCCACCGGAATCAACGCGGTGTTGTAGGCGAAGGCCCAGAACAGGTTCTGCCGGATGTTGCCCAGCGTCGCCTTCGACAACGCAATGGCATTCGGCACACCCTGCAGGTTACCCGACATCAGCACCACGTCGGCCGATTCCACCGCGATATCGGTACCGGTTCCGATCGCCAGGCCGACATCGGCCTCGGCCAGTGCCGGCGCATCGTTGATGCCGTCGCCGACGAAGGCGACATGGCCATGTGTGGTCTTCAAGCGGCGCACCGCCTCGACCTTGCCTTCCGGCAGCACCTCGGCCACCACTTCGTCGATGCCGAGCTGGCGCGCGATCGCGTGCGCGGTACCAGCGTTGTCACCGGTGATCATCGCCACCTTCAGGCCAAGCTGATGCAGTGCCGCGATTGCGGCCGGCGTGCTCGGCTTGATCGGATCGGATACCGCGATGATTGCGGCCAGGCGACCGTCAATGGCGGCATACAGCGGCGACTTGCCCTGGGTGCCCAGCTCTGCCGCCAGCGCCGCAAACAAAGTGATGTCCACGCCCAGATCGCGCATGAAGCGATCGGCACCGACCTCCACCCGCGCACCATCAACGCTGGCACGCACGCCCATGCCGGTGACCGATTCGAAATCGACCATCGACGGCAGTGCAATGCCCTGTTCAGTGGCTGCATCGACGATGGCGCGGGCGATCGGATGTTCAGAGCGCGATTCCACTGCAGCCACTGCCGCCAACACTGCGCTGCGATCGAAGCCGTCCGTGATCTCGAAGTCGGTCAGGCGCGGGCGACCTTCGGTCAGCGTGCCGGTCTTGTCCACCGCCACCACCTGCGCATCCTTCAGCAGCTGCAGCGCTTCGCCCTTGCGGAACAGCACGCCCATTTCGGCGCCGCGGCCGGTACCGACCATGATCGAGGTCGGCGTGGCCAGCCCCATCGCGCAGGGGCAGGCAATGATCAGCACCGCCACCGCATTGACCAGCGCGAAGCTCAGCGCCGGCGACGGGCCGAAGATCAGCCAGACTGCGAAGGTCGCCAGCGCGGCCAGCATCACCGCCGGCACGAACCACAACGTGACCTTGTCAACCACCGCCTGGATCGGCAGCTTCGAGCCCTGCGCCTGTTCGACCATGCGGATGATCTGCGCCAGCAGGGTCTGCGCGCCCACCGCCGTCGCACGTACCGTCAGTGCGCCCTTCTGGTTGACCGTACCGCCCACCACGCTGCTGCCCGGCTGCTTCTCAACCGGAATCGGCTCGCCGCTGATCATCGATTCGTCGATGTAGCTGCGGCCTTCAACCACCTCGCCATCGACCGGCACACGCTCGCCTGGCCGCACTTCCACCACGTCGCCGCTCTGCACTTCATTGACCGGGATATCGACGGTGCGGCCGTCACGGATCACGTGGGCGACCTTGGCCTGCAGGTTGACCAGACGCTTGATCGCCTCCGAGGTGCGGCCCTTGGCGCGCGCTTCGAGGAAGCGGCCGAGCAGGATCAGTGCGACGATTACCGCCGCCGCTTCGTAGTAGACGTTCACCGTGCCCGGCGGCAGCAGCCGCGGTGCAAAGGTCGCGACCACCGAATAGCCGAACGCCGCAGCGGTGCCCACCGCCACAAGCGAATTCATGTCCGGTGCAAGGCGCAGCAGCGCCGGGAAGCCCTTCTGGTAGAAACGGCGACCGGGGATGGCCAGCACCAGGAGCGTCAGTGCGAACTGCAGGTACCAGCTGGCCTGCATGCCAATCGTGGCCATCACCCATTCGTGCATGCCGGGAATCAGGTGCGAGCCCATCTCCAGCACGAACACCGGCAATGCCAGCGCAGTGGCCACGATCAGGTCGCGCTTCAGTTCGGCACGCTCGGCATCCTTCTTTTCTACGGCCTCGTCATCGGACTGCACACCCGCCTCGATTACGCGTGCGTCATAGCCGGCCTTGTCGATGGCGGCGACCAGCGTCGCAGCATCCGCCACGCCACGCACCGTGGCGCGCTCGGTGGCCAGGTTGACGCTGGCCTGGCTCACGCCTGGCACCGCCAGCAGCGCGCGCTCCACGCGGCCCACGCAGGAGGCGCACGTCATGCCTTCCACGGCCAGTTCAACGGTGGCGGCAGGTACGTCGTAGCCCACCCGCTCCACCGCCTGGATCAGCGCGGCCCGATCGACCGGGCCGGACGGGCGGATATCCGCGCGCTCGGTGGCCAGATTGACCGAAACACTGCCCACACCTTCGACCCTGGACAGCGCCGCCTCGACCCGGCCGACACAGCTGGCGCAGGTCATGCCCTCGATGGGCAGGCTGATGGTGGCAGGACTTGCGGAGGCGGCAGCGGCGCGGGGCGTGCTCATGATCGGATTCCCGGGGTTCCTTCTGGATGCGGACAGGCTAAACCTTGCCATCGTGGGAAGGTCAAATCCAGCCTGTCCGCATGCCTGAAGGGGGGGGGCCGCCCCTGGCGTTCCGTTTCCGCATCCACGCATGGCGTGGATCTACCGGCGAGGTCGGTCTCTTCAGAACGTGAACACATACTCCAATGCGAACTCACGGCCGACCGCGCTCAGCAACCGGGTCGGGGCGAAGTCATAGTCCAGCTTGTACGGATCCTTGTGGTTCCAGCTGGCGGAGTTGAAGGCGTTGTTGACGTACACGTTTACCTTCGCGTGTTCGGTCACCTGGTAGCCCACGTTGAAGTTCCAGGTGATGAACGGCCCCACTCGACCGTAGTAGCGCGCCGTCTGCTGCCCGGCATTGGGGTTCGGGTTCGGCGAGCCATCCGGACGCGTTGCCGGCTCCAGGCAGTTCAGCGACGGGCTGTCGCTGGGCACGTAGCCATCGGCGAACGGCAGGCAGCCGCCGGGGTTGTCCAGGCGGTCGGTGCCCCAGTGGTAGCGCACGCCCGGCACCGAGCCCACGCGGTCGGCATAGACATTGGCATTCCAGTTGCCGCGCTGCCAGGCCAGGCTCGCGCGCAGCTTGCTGCGCAGGTCGCGGTCGCGGCGTTCCGGGTTCGGGTCGTTGGCGTAGCGCTGTTCCTTGGTGGAGATCTGGTTGGTGTAGTTCACACCCAGCTGGAAGCTGCCCCATTGCGCGGTCTCCAGACGGTAGCGCGCGGTCAGGTCGACGCCACGCACTTCGCGGCTGGCCAGGTTGAACGGGCCGCGCTCGATCGACACCAGGCGCCCGTTGCTGTCACGGCTCACGCGCGCCAGGATGCCGGCGCAGTAGTCGCCACCGGCCGGATTGGCCCATGGCGTGCCATCGATGTTCTTGCCGGTCAGGCAGCCGGCCTCGCTGGCCAGCACCTCGTCGGCGCCGACGTCGACGATCATGTCTTCCAGCTTGATCGCCCAGTAGTCGGCGCTGACCGACAGGTTGGGCATCACGTCCCAGACGAAGCCGACCGTCCACGAATCACCGGTTTCCGAGCGCAGCAGCGGCGTGCCACGGCGGTTCACGTCGAAGGTGTACCAGACATCGGTGTTGCCCACGCCACAGTTGTTGACCAGGTAGGCACCGCTCTGGATGCAGCGCAGGCGATCATAGGTCTGCACTTCGGAACTGCTCGGCTGGCCCAGCAGGTAGTGCATGTCCGGCGCGTGGAAGCTGGTGGCATACGAGCCACGCACCAGCAGCGATTCGACCGGGCGCCATTCCAGGCCGACGTTCCAGGTGGTTTCCTTCTGGCTGCCGATATCCAACGCTTCACTGCTGTCATCGGCCTTGTAGTTGCCATAGCGGTCGTAGCGTGCGGCCGCGGTGGCCGTCACGCTCTCCAGCAGCGGGATCTTGAACTCGACTCCCGCTGAATACCGGGTGCGCTCGCCACCACCGCGGTCGACGTTCTGCAGGTCGAAATCGATGCCGGCGCGTGGGTCCGGGCTGAGGTGGTAGCCCTGCTGCGCGACTTCAGCTACCGCTGCGAACGAGATCGGGCCTGCCCAGCCCTGGAACAGCTCGCCGGTGATATCCGCCGAGGCCTGGTTGACCCACGATGACGCGCGGTTCCTGGCCACCGTGCCCATCTGCCAGTATTGGTCCGGCGTGAGCGGATTCCACCAGCGCGATTCGTTCAACGCGTAGATCGCCTCGCCATCGGGGGTGGTGCCCAGGCGCGGGCCGAGGAAGTAGTCGTACGACTTCTGCTCGTCCACCACGTTCTGCCGTTCTTCCACGCGGTAGTAGGAACGGCCCACCGAGGCGCTCCAGTCGAAGCGATCGGCAAGGCGGCCACGCAGGCCTGCGCTCCAGTCCCAGGACAGCTCGCGGTTGGTGTTGCGCAGGGTATCCAGGCCACCGACTTCGTTCGGAGTGAACTGGCGCACGCCCAGGATCGGGCGGTTGCGGTTGGCATCCCAGTAATAGCCGTTGTCGTCGTCGATCAGCGAGACGCTGGGCGGATTGGTGCCCCAGATCGCTTCGGAGTGGTACACCGCCAGGTTGGTCCAGGCCTGCAGGTCGCTGCTGAAATCGAAGGTGGCGTAGAGGTTGCCGGAAACATTCTCGGCGCCGCCGGTGAGCAGCCAGTTGGCGTAGTCGGCGCTCATGCCGCACAGGCGGCCGGTGTTGGTGATGGTGTTGGTAGCGTAGTTGTAGACCAGCCGATCGGCAGTGTAGTACTCGCCGTCGAACTTCTCGCAGGTGCCTGCAGGCGGTGCCAGGCGCTGGCCGTTGGTCGGGTCGATCAATGCCAGGCCCGAGGTGGGGCGGAAGCCGACCTTGCGCTGCTCCATGTTCCAGGAGGGATACGGTGCGTCGTCGGCGTCGTCCATCTGCGGTCGGTCGCGTCCGAACAGCGGATCGCGCTTGGTGTACTGCAGCGCGTAGGTCACGCTCCAGTTGTCGCCGGTCTTGCCGCCGGCCCAGGACAGGTCCCAGGTATCTCGTCCACCTTCTGTGGAGGTACCGCCACGCACGCGCACTTCGTCGCCGTCGTAGTTGGTCTTGAGGATGACGTTGACCACGCCGGCGATCGCATCCGAACCGTAGATGGCCGAGGCGCCGCCGGTCAGCACTTCAATGCGCTCCACTGCTGCGGCCGGAATGTTGCCGTAGTTGGAGAAATTGGTTTCGCCGCCGTAGGGCAGCGGGTAGTCGGCCACACGGCGGCCGTTGACCAGCAGCAGAGAACGGTTCGGGCCCATCCCGCGCAGGTTCAGGCCACTGGCGTTGGGCGTGTGCGAGCCCCATTGCGAGGCGGCTTCAACGGTGCCGGTCGCTTCGGTGAGCGTCTTCAGCGCGTCATACACGCTGACGAAGCCCTCTTTCTGGATCTGCTGCGCGGTGATCACGTTGACCGGGGCCGGGCCTTCGACACTGGCGCGCTTGATGCGCGAGCCGGTGACGGTGACCGCGTCGAGATCCTTGGTAGACGAGCTTGAGGCTTGCTGCGCATTGGCAGCCAGGGGAAGCAGGGCCAGGATCAGGGCCTGGGACAGCAGGTGGCGACGCTTGTGGACGATCTGAGCCATGGTGGTTGCTCTTCGAAGATGTGGACGCACGGGCGGACGGTGGCGCGGCACTACGACGGATCCAGGCGCTTGGATCGGTTCACGACCGATATGGCACCTCCCCTGTGGATCGATCCAAACTAAAGCACAGCTGAACCACGCCCGGCATGCGGCGGCGCAGCAACAGCCGGCGGAATGCCGCTAGCGGCCATCGACATCCATAACAATCAAAATGGTTGCGACACATCGCTGAGAGAACGGCGCACGAAGTAGTGACACGATCACGACAACCGCGCGCGGAACGGTTTTGTCCGCCCTCAGCGATTCCCCTCACCCGATCGAGTCGGGACGAAGCGGTCATTTCAGAGCGCGTAGTGGCTCGACGTATCGCCTCCGGGTCCGATACCCCACCACTCGATGGAGAACCCGTCCCCCTGCCAGATGACCGAGGAAAAGTCGGATTCACTGTTGGATCGCCCTGAGTTCTGGCTCACCAGAGACAGGGTTTCAAGGCAGCTGCTGATCAACACCCTGCCGCGCTCAATGGGCTTCGGCAGGGTCAATTCGTAGACGAACAGATGGATCTCGCGCCCAGCGCCACAACGTCCCATCGGGTTGGAAGCGTTTGAATCGAACACCTGATACAGCGCGCGAAAGCGCTTCTCCCCGATCCGATGTACGCGCGTGTCGAGGAACGCGCCCCGCGCGGTTGGCTCAATCCTCACACCAACCATTTCGGGGTCAACCTGCAGGTCCTTGTCGGCAGTCACCTCCCGCACCCACTCCGGTGCATGCCCTTCACGTGCGCCGATTGCAATGGCTGGCACCACGCAGACAAGCAGCAGGAACAGTCGAAACATGCGGGAGTTCGTTGGCGAACGACGGTATGAACCACTATCGGCAATCACCGACTGCGCCGCCATGCGACGGCGCACCAGCGTATCCATTTCAACGACTTGGCCTGCCGCCCCAGCCGTTCGAACGTGCTGTAAGCGTCACTTCTTCGGCCCCGCAACGATGGGCAGGCCCGGGGTCGGAGCCATTCTGCGAAGGGATCCGACCCCGGGGCCCAAAGAGCAGCCGAGCGTGGGCTCGGCTCTACAGAGGAAGCGGGCTACCTTGCGCCGTCCAGCGCCTGCCGCAGCGCGGCAACAGTGGCGGTGGCGGTCTGGCTCCAGTCCGGGTCCAGCCCGCGCAGCGCCGGGTTCTGGAACTGCATCACCGACCGGCGCAGGCCCTTGGCTGAGGCGTGCAGTTCGGTGCAGCCGGTCCGTCGCGCAACGGCGGCGATATTGGCCGGGCCCAGCCCCGCGCCGGCCATCACACTGATGCGTCCCTTCGCCTGGGTCACCAGGCCCGCCAGCACTTCGGCACCGGCCTCGGCGCTGACCTGCCCGCCCGAGGTCAGCACGCGCTGGCAGCCCAGCCCGATCACCTGTTCCAGCGCTGCCGGCAGGTCGCGGGCCGCATCGAAGGCGCGATGGAAGGTCACCTGCAACGGCCCGGCGGCCTGCACCAGTTCCCGGCACAGCGCCAGGTCGATGCCGCCCTGCACCTCCAGCGCACCGATCACCACGCCATCGCAGCCCAGCGCGCGGCACTGCGCGATGTCACGCAGCATCAGTTCGGTTTCCAGCGCGTCGTAGTGGAAGTCGCCCGGGCGTGGCCGCACCAGCACGAACAGCGGAATCGACAGGCGTTCGCGGGCAATCGCGATGCTGGCGAAGGACGGCGTGGTGCCGCCCTCGGCCAGGTTGTCGAACAGCTCGATGCGGTCGGCGCCGCCGGCCTGCGCGGCCAGTGCCGAAGCCAGCGAATTGCTGGCGACCTCCAGGGTCAGCCGCGTGCTCACGCCTGGCTGCTCGTGTAGATCGACGGCGAGTCGCGCAGGTCATCCTGGCGCTGCGCATCGCACACCGCGTAGACGAAGCCGCGATGCAACGCGCAGGCGCCCACCTCGCCCTGCTTGTTCATGGCCAGGAAGCACACCTGCAGGGTCTTGCTCGCCTCCGGCCGCTTGCGCACCACACGGTCGATCGCTTCGCGGCAGGCCTGTGCCGGCGAGCGCCCCTGGCGCATCAGTTCGACCACCAGGAACGAAGCGGCGTTGCGGATCATCTCTTCACCCACGCCCGAAGCAGTGGCCGCGCCCACGTCGTTGTCGACATACAGGCCGGCACCGATAATCGGGCTGTCGCCGACCCGGCCGTGCAGCTTCCAGGCCATGCCGCTGGTGGTGCAGGCACCGGCAAGGTGGCCCTTGGCATCCAGCGCCAGCATGCCGATGGTGTCGTGGTTGTCGCTGTTGCCGGGAATACCACGGCGCTCGGCGTTGATCTGCGGCTGATACTTCTCCGTCTTCAGCCACTCGCGCCAGGCCGCTTCGGCCTGCGGCGTCAGCAGGTGCTTGCGCTCGAAACCCTGCTGCATCGCGAACTGCTGCGCGCCCTCGCCCACCAGCAGCACGTGCGGGCTGTTCTCCATCACTTTGCGGGCCACCGACACCGGATGCAGGATGTCGACCAGCGCAGCCACTGCGCCACAACGGCCATCGCCATCCATGATGCTCGCGTCCAGGCTCAGCACGCCGTCGCGATCCGGGTTGCCACAATGGCCGACGGTGGGGTTGCACAGCTCGCTTTCAGCCCAGCGTGCGCCTGCTTCCACCGCATCCAGCGCGCTGCCGCCCTGCGACAGCACCTTCCATGCGGCCTGGTTGGCCGGCACGCCGAAGTCCCAGGTCGAAACCACCTTGGCCCCACCCTGCGTGCGCGCCTGCACGCCCGGCAAAGCCGCCATGCCTGCAGCCAGTGCACCGGCCTGCAGGAACTGCCTGCGATCCACCATCTTCCCCTCCCAGTCTGCAATGCACGGCCGGCACGATGCCGGTCATGCCGATCAGTCGTGCGTGGGCTGCCGTGCGGCGTGCCAGACCGCTGCGCCGAGCACGCCCAACTGGCCGTGCTCCACGCGCCATACCGGCACCTGGCGCAGCACCTCGGTCAGCACGCCCTTGTTGAGGAAGCGCTCACGGAAGCGGCCATCGGCCAGGAAATCCTGCACATGCGCGGAAATACCTCCGGCGAGGTACACCGAGCGCGCACCGACGGCGATCGCTGCGTCGCCGGCCAGGCTGCCCAGCCAGGCGCAGAACACCTGCAGCGTCTCCACCGCCAGCGCGTCTTCACCGCTGCGGGCGGCACCGATCAGTGCTTCGGTACTGGTCCACACCGGGGTGACGCCGCGCAGCTCGCACAGGCACGGGTACAGGTTCATCAGGCCACTGCCGGACAGCACGCGCTCGTTGTCCACGTGCGTCCAGCGCTGCAGCAGTTTGCCCAGCACCTGCAGTTCCAGCGCGTTGCCGGCGCCGAGCGCGGCATGGCCGATCTCGCTGGCCAGCACCGGGCGCTCGCCATCGGCGAAACGCAGTGCCGCGCCCAGGCCGGTACCGGCGCCCAGCACCAGCGCCGGGAACGCCTGCGCCGGGTCAGCATCGCCGTTCAGTGGCACCAGAGTGGCAGGCTGCAGGTACGGGATGGCCAGCGCCACCGCTTCGAAATCATTGATCAACTGCAGCTCATGCAGCCCGGACTGCGCGCGGGTGGCCGACAGCGAGACCGTCCACGGCAGATTGGAATTGATCAGTACATCGCCATCGAGCAGGCCGGCGATGGCGACCACCGCGGTCTGCACCGGCTGGCCGAGGCCAGCGGTGAAATCAGCAAGGATCGCTGCCAGGCTGGGGTGCTCGGCACAGGCATAGGTGCGGTGGCTGCCCAGCCGTGGTGCGTGGCCGGGTTGCGCTTCAGCCAGCGCCAAACGGGCGAAAGTGCCGCCGACATCGGCGACAACGAGACTGCGCGGAAGACCGCCGCGGGCGGAGTCGGTGGAAACCGTGGACGCTGCTGCGATGGTCACGCTGGCCTGGCCTGCTTGGATCGATTGAATCGCCTCGATTCTCAGGCATCGGGGCGGCTTTGCCTAGCGCGCCGGCGGTTCAGGTTGGCCTACATGCCTTCCTGTTCGGCCACCTGCACGCCATCCACCAGCACGCGCAGCCGCTGCGGGCGGAAGCCGGCAAACAGCAGCGGCCGGGTGCGCTCGACCAGCACTTCGTGGCCGGCGATGTGGCGCAGCCACGACTGTACCAGCGAGAAGGAGAAGTGCGTGCCCGGATGCAGCGGATGCTGCACCCAGACCTTCTCGGTGGCGCTCTGCAGCAGCATCGCGCCGGTGAACCAGTGGCGGCTGAGGGTCACCGGCGTGGTGCCGGCCATGAAGCGGATATCCATGCGGGGTCCTTTCGCTGGAGAGGCCTTGCGGCGTGTCAGGGCTGGGCCGTCTGCAGGCTGTAGCGGGTGGTGGCGGTGAACACCGCGCCATCGGGCTGGGTGGAGCGTACCTCGACCTTGTGGCTGCCCACGGCCAGGTCGGTCGGCAGCGCGCCACGCCACAGGTGCGGCGACGCGGTGGCCTCCGGCGAGCGGTCGTAGCCACGCAGGCTGTCAGCCAGATCGTCGGCCACGTTCTCCACCATCAGGCGCGGGTCGGGCTGGCTGACCTGCTTCATCGGCTGCCAAGCGCCGCCATCAACGCGGTACTCAACCACGCTGGCATCCTCACCCATGTAGACGTTGGCATAGATGCCCCACGCCGGGTAAGCCCCCTGGCGCAGCACTTTCGGCGCATGCAGGCCGATCTGCTCGCTGGCCGGCTTGCCGGCCACGCGGTACTGCAGGCGATAGCTGCCGTTGCCGGCCACGTCGAGCAATGCGTAGCCCTTCGGCGTGCCATCACTCATGGTGCTGTCCGGCACGCCGGCGGCATCCTTCACCCCCGACCAGAACGCGCCGCAGTTGGCGCCGACGTTGTACTCGTGCAGCGGCTTGTCGCCGTTCCAGCCGTCGGCCTTGCCGTGGTAGACGTGCTGCTGGGTGTGGCTGTGGCCGCTGAGCACGAGCACGTTGCGGAAGTCCTTGAGCAGGTCGAACAGGCGCTGGCGGTCGGCATGGCGGAAGGTCTCGCGCCCCGGCGCCGCGTCGAACAGCGGGATGTGCATGCCCAGCACCAGCAGGCGGTCTTTGTGCAGGCCCTTCAGGTAGCTGGCGAGGAAGGCGAACTGGTCTTCGCGCAGGCCACCGATGTACTTCGGCCTGGCCTTGGGGTCGTACACCACGTCGTCCAGGAACACGAAACTGGCGCCGCCCTCTTCCACCGCGTAGGTGTCCGGACCGTAGATGTTGCGCCAGCTGTCCAGCGAGTGTTCGTCGCTGGCCGCATCGAAATCGAGGTCGTGGTTGCCCGGCACATGGAACCACGGCACGCCAAGTCCGGTGGTGACCTTGTTGATCGCCGGGTAGAGCGTCAAGTCATCGTTGACGATGTCACCCAGGGTGGTGCCCATGCGCGCCTTGGTCTGGCCGACCAGCGGCGCCACGATCGACTGCTGGTAGTAGCCGATGTCCTTCAGGCTCGCGGTCTGGGAGTCGGTGAACACCAGCATCTGGAAGCCGCGCCGACTGTCATGGCGATCCGACTGCAGGGCGAAATCCCAGTTGCGGGTGACGTCGCTGGTCGCGGCGATGCCGCCGTACTTCAACGCCGGCGAACCGTTCGGGCGATAGTGCCGCCAGAACGAAGGCAGGCCGTCGGCCGCTTTCGGGAAGGAATACGCATCAGGCTTGATCACGAATACGGTCTGGCCGTCGCGCACCGGCAGGCTGTAGCTGCCGTCAGCGGCAGTCTTGACGATGGTCTCGCCGTTGGAAACCTGCACCCCGGCCAGGCCCGGATCGGTCGCACCGCGGCCAGGCTTGCCGTCACGCTCCAGATACACCTTGCCGCTGACCACGGTGTCCGCAGCCCAGGCCGGCGAGGTCAGCAACAGGCAGCACAGCCAGGCGGCAGGCAGTTTCATGGGAGGCATCCGGCAGAAAGAGACGCGGTATTGTAGAGCCGAGCCACGCTCGGCTGCATTGCCGGCGGGTCGTGCCGGCCGCTGGCCGGCAAGCCCTAGATGCCCGAAGATGATGAGGTTGCCGGCCAGCGGCCGGCACTACCGCACTTCAACGATGGCGTTTTTCCAGTACCGCGCGCGCATCATCCAGCGACAGGCCGCGCGCGCGCAGCAGCACCAGCAGGTGGTACAGCAGGTCCGACGCCTCGCCCAGCAATGCCTCGTCATCCTGCGCCACGGCGGCCAATGCGGTCTCCACGCCCTCCTCGCCCACCTTCTGCGCGATACGGCGGATGCCGCCCTCGAACAGGCTGGTGGTGTAGCTGCCCGGCGGGCGTTGCGCCTCACGCATCGCCACCAGCTGGCCCAGCCCGCCCAGGAAATCCTTCGGCGCCTGGTCAAAGCAGCTCTCTGCACCGGTGTGGCAGGTTGGCCCCGCCGGCCGCGCCATCACCAGCAAAGTATCGGCATCGCAGTCGACGCTGATCGACTGCACCACCAGCACGTTGCCGGACTGCTCGCCCTTGGTCCACAACCGCTGCTTGCTGCGGCTGAAGAAGGTCATGTGGCCGATGGCCAGCGTGGCCGCCAGCGATTCGGCACTCATATAGCCCAGCATCAGCACCTGCAGGGTGTCGGCATCCTGAACCACGGCCGGCAGCAGGCCGTCGCCCTTGCTCCAGTCCAGCGCCTGCAATGCGTCCGACGACGGCCTGACTTCAATAGACATCCCGCACCTCGATCTGCTGTCCGCGCAGGTAGCGCTTCAATTCTGGAATGGCGATGGCGCCGCTGTGGAACACGCTCGCCGCCAGTGCACCATCGACGTCGGCCTGGTCGAAGGCTTCTGCGAAATGTTCCATCGCACCGGCGCCACCAGAGGCGATCAGCGGCACCTGGCACAGTGCCCGCGCCTGCTGCAACTGTGCGACATCGTAGCCGCGGCGCACGCCATCGCTGTCCATGCAGTTCAACACGATCTCGCCGGCTCCACGCCGTTGCGCTTCGACGATCCAGTCGAGCGTGCGCAGCGGCACCGCCTGGGTCTTGTCCGGATCGCCGCTGAAACGACGCACCCGCCATTGCCCGTCGGCCTCGCGCACCGAATCGACCCCCACCACAACGCACTGCACGCCGAACTCGTCCGCCAGCTCGGTGATCAGCTCCGGCCGGCCCAGCGCCGGCGAATTGATCGACACCTTGTCGGCACCGGCGAACAATACGCGGCGCGCGGTTTCCACGCTGTCGATGCCACCGGCCACGCAGAACGGAATGTCGATCAAGCGTGCGATGCGCTCGATCCAGGCCACGTCCACTGACCGCGCCTCGGGGCTGGCGCCGATGTCATAGAACACCAGCTCGTCGGCGCCCTGGTCACGGTAGCGCTGCGCCAGCTCGGCGATATCGCCCATGTCGACGTGATCGCGGAAACGCACGCCCTTGACCACGCGGCCATCGCGCACGTCCAGGCACGGAATGATGCGCCGGCTCAACATGCCAGTGCCTCCGACAGGTCCATGCGCTGCTCCAGCAGGGCCTTGCCGAGGATGGCACCGCCGCAGCCGGCAGCACGGGCCTCGGCCACATCGTCCACGTCGCGGATGCCACCGGAAGCCTGCACGGCCACGCCCGGCAGCAACGCCGACAGGTGCTGGTAGAGGCTGATGTTGGGCCCAGCCAGCATGCCGTCGCGGGCAATGTCGGTGCACAGCAGGTGGCGCATGCCGGCGCGTGCGTAGCGCTGGGCCAGGTCATCCAGGGTCACCCCGGCGTTCTCGGTCCAGCCGTGCACCGGCAGCTGCCACTGGCCCTGTGCATCCTGGCGGGCGTCAAGCGCAATGGTGATGCGTTCGGCGCCGAATTCCTCCAGCCAGCCGACCACTTCATCGGGGCGACGCACCGCCAGCGAGCCGACCACTACGCGACCGGCGCCGGCATCGAGGATGCGCGCCACGTCGTCGCGGCCGCGCACGCCACCGCCGGTCTGCACCTGCAGCGGCGTCTGCGCACGGATCGACGCCAGCAGCGGCGCAAGGGTGTAGCCACCGGCACGCGCAGCGTCCAGGTCGACCAGATGCATCCACTGCGCGCCCTGCGCAGCGAAGGCCTGTGCACGCGGCAGCGGATCGTCGCCATACGAGGTTTCCTGCGCGTAGTCACCCTGGCGCAGCCGCACCACGCGGCCGTCGCGGATATCCAGCGCGGGGTAGACGATGAAACTCATGCAGCAGTGCCCTCAAGGAAGTTGCGCAGCATCAGCGAGCCGGTCTCGCCGGAGCGCTCGGGATGGAACTGTGCGCCGTAGTAGCGGCCCTGCTCCACCACGGCCGTGAACAGGCCGCCGTGATCACAGGCAGCAACGGTGTGGGTATTCAGTGGCGCCGCATAGCTGTGCACGAAATAGGCGCTGGCCCGCTCGGGTACACCCTGCAACAGCAGCGACTCACGTAGCGGCAGCAGGCGGTTCCAACCCATGTGCGGCACCCGGATGCCGCAGGCTGGTACCAGCTTGCGCACCACCCCGGGAATCAGCCCCAGCGTTTCCACGCCGGCTTCCTCGGAGCGCTCGAACAACAGCTGCATGCCCAGGCAGATGCCCATCAACGGCACTTCCAGCCGCTGCAACGGCTCGACCAGGCCTTGCGCATGCAGGCGCTGCATGCCGGGACCGGCGGCACCGACGCCGGGCAGGATCACCCGCTGCGCGCCGACCAGTCCATCGGCATCGCGCACCAGCCGAACGCTGGCGCCAAGACGTTCGAGCGCATAGCGCACCGAGCCCAGGTTGGCACCACCGGCATCGATCAGCGCGACGTCACTCACAACGCCCCCTTGGTACTCGGCAGTGCCGTGCCCTGCCGGGCCAATGCAGGGCGCAGCGCGCGTGCCAGAGCCTTGAAGCAGGCCTCGACCTTGTGGTGATCGTTGTCGCCCCGTACCTGCAGGTTAAGGTTCAAACCGCTGGCATCGCACAGCGAACGGAAGAAGTGCGGCACCAGCTCGGTCGGCATATCGCCCACGCGCTCACGCTTGAACTCGCCCTCGAACACAAAGTAGGGCCGGCCGCTGAAATCCAGTGCGGCGCTGGCCAGCGTCTCGTCCATCGGCAGGGTGAAACCGTAGCGGCCGATGCCGCGCTTGTCGCCTAGTGCTTCGCGCAGGGCCTGGCCCAGGGCCAGCCCGGTGTCCTCGATGGTGTGGTGCTCGTCGATGTGCAGGTCACCCTCGGCCTGGATGTCCAGCGCGAAGCCGCCATGCTTGCCGATCTGTTCCAGCATGTGGTCGAAGAACGGCAGGCCTGTGGAGATGCGTGCATCAGCGGCACGGTCCAGGTCCAGTTCCACGCGGATCTTCGTTTCTTTCGTATTGCGCTGGACTACGGCGGTGCGCGGTGCGTCGGCCAGCGCGTGGGCAATGCCCGGCCAGTCCCACTGACCACCGAACTGCGCGGTGCGCAACTGGAAACCGCGGATGTTGAGGTTGTCGGCAAACTGCAGGTCGGTGATGCGATCGCCGACCATGCCCGAACGCGCCCAGTCGATGCTGCGGTCCTGCAGATAAGCCGTCATCAGTCCGATGCCCGGCTTGCGGGTCGGCGCATTGTCGTGCGGCCAGCTGCAGTCGATCAGCACATCACGGAAGGTGATGCCTTGGCTCTCGAAGATCTGCAGCATCAGGTCGTTGGGGCCATCGAAGCTGGCGCGCGGGTAGCTGTCGCTGCCGAGGCCGTCCTGGTTGGTGACGATCACGAACTGGTAGCCGGCGTCACGCAGCTTCAGCAGCGCCGGGATCACCTGCGGCACGAAGCGCAGCTTCTCGTAGGCGTCGATCTGGAAGTCGGACGGCTCCTCGATGAGGGTGCCGTCGCGGTCAATGAACAGGATCGGGGTCATGCTGCGGCCCTCCGCGCCGACAGGGCCGCAAGCACGCGGTCATTCTCTTCTGGGCTGCCGATGCTGATGCGCAGCGCATCACCCAACTGCGGCGCGGCGCGCTGGTCCCGCACCACCACGCCCGCAGCCAGCAGCGTATCGAACGCGGCCTGGGCATCGGCGAAGCGCACCAGCAGGTAGTTGCCGGATGAGCGGTAGACGCGACGCACGCCGGGCAGGCCCGGCAGCGCCACGCGCAGGCGTTCGCGCTCGGCAATCACCGTGGCTACGCGTTCGGCGGTCCTGGCCAGCGCGCCGGGTTGCAGCGCCTGTACCGCCAGTTCCGCGCACGGCGTCGGCACCGGGTACGGCGCCTGGCAGCGGCGCAGCACGGCAATCAGCTCCGGGGCGGCGATGAGGGTGCCGACGCGGGCAGCAGCCAGCGCGTGCGCCTTGGACAAGGTGCGCAGTACTGCAAGATTGGCATGTGCGGCCAGAAGCGTGATGGCCGATGCGCGCCCTGCGTACTCGACATAGGCCTCGTCCACCACCACCAGCGCCTGCCCGCGCAGCGCAACCACCACGCGCTCGACTTCATCCAGGGCGATATCACTGCCGGCCGGGTTCGACGGGGCGCACAGGAACACCAGCTTGGCGCCTTGCGCCTTGGCCGCGTCGATCACCGCATCCAGGTCGGCGCGCAGGCCATCCTCGCTGTCCACCAGCGGCACTTCAATCAATGCGGCACCCTGCAGGCGTGCGCAGACAGCGTACATGCCGAACACCGGCGGCGTGACCAGCACGCCATCGCGGCCCGGCACGCACAGCGCGCGCACCAGCAGATCAATGGCTTCGTCGCTGCCGCGACCGATCAGCAGCTGCTGTGGCGTCACGCCGTACAGCGCCGCCAGTCCCTCACGCAATGCCAACGGCTGCGGTTCGGGATAGCGCCGGCTGCTGCCAGCCGCGTCGGCCGGATTGGCCCAGGCCGACTCGTTGGCGTTCAACCAGACCTCGCCCTGCACCGCCGCGCTGCGCGCCGAACTGTAGCCAGCGAAGGCCTGCAGATCGGGGCGCACCAGCCCCAGCACGTCATCGATCGCCGTGCTCATGCTGCCACCTCCATGCGCACTGCGACCGCACGTTCATGTGCATCCAGGCCTTCGGCGCTGGCGATGATGCGCGCGCAGCGGCCGATCGCGGCCAGGCCGGCGGCGCTGGCGCTCTGCACGCTGATCAGGTTCTGGAAGCTGGCGACGCTGACGCCACTGTGGGCACGCGCCGCACCGGCGGTCGGCAGCACGTGATTGGTGCCACTGCAGTAGTCGCCCAGTGCTTCGGGCGTGTAATCCCCCAGGAACACCGAGCCGGCCGCCTGCACCTTGTCCAGCCACGCGCGCGGATCACGCAGTGCCAGGATCAGGTGCTCCGGCGCATAGCGGTTGCTGATCGCGAAGGCTTCCTCCAGCGAATCGACCTGGATCAACCGCGAGGCCGACAAGGCCTGGCGCGCGATCTGCTGGCGCGGCAACAAGACCACCTGGCGCTCCACCTCGACTTCGACCGCGGCCAGCATCGCGGCATCGTCGGTCAGCAGCAGCACCTGTGAATCCGGGCCGTGCTCGGCCTGCGACAGCAGGTCGGCGGCGACGAACGCCGGATTGGCACCAGCATCGGCAATCACCAGCACTTCGGAGGGACCGGCCGGCATATCGATGGCGGCGGCGCCATCCTGCGCGACCTGCTGCTTGGCTTCGGTCACGAAGCTGTTGCCGGGCCCGAACAGCTTGTCGCAGGCCGGAACGCTGGCGGTGCCATAGGCCATCGCGGCGATCGCCTGCGCGCCGCCCAGCTTGAACACGCGCCGCACGCCGGTCAGGCGGGCGGCTACCAGCACTGCCGGATCGGCACTTCCGTCGGCGCGTGGCGGCGTGCACAGCACCACCTGCGGGCAGCCAGCCAGCTGCGCGGGCACGCCCAGCATCAACGCAGTGGACGGCAGCGGTGCGCTGCCGGCCGGCACGTAGAGCCCTACCCGTCCGATCGGACGCAGCATGCGTTCGCAGACCACCCCCGGCGCGGTCTCCACCGCGTATCCCTTGCCCATGCCGGCGGCGTGGAAGCGGGCGATGCGCTCGGCGGCGTCCACCATGGCCTGGCGAAGTTCGGCGGGCACGGCGGCTTCGGCAGCGGCAAATTCGGCTTCGCTCACCTCAAAGGACGAGAGCTCGACACCATCGAAACGCGCGGTGATCGCACGCAGTGCGTCGTCGCCCTGCGCACGCACCTGCGCGATCAACGCAGCCACCGCGTCGCGGGTCTGCTGCGCCACGGTCTGCACCGGGCGGGTCAGCGCGGCGCGGCGCGCGGTTTCATCAAGTCGGGACCAGGTCAGACGGTTCATGCCAGCGACCGCTCCACGCTCAACACCATCAGGCCCTGCGCGCCGGCGCGCTCGAGTTCTTCCATGCGCTGCCAGCTCAGCGGGCCCGGGCACATGGTCTGCAGGCGCAGCGCGCCGCCATCGGCCGGCAGCCGCACCAGCGGCTCGGCATCGGCCAGCAGCTGCGCCAGCGCGTCGACGCGATCCTCGCTGGCGCGGAACATCAGCAGCTTGCGGTCCTGGCGCTGCACCACGCCGTCGAGGCGGCGCAGCAGCATCGCGCGCAGCGATGCGCGCGCATCATCCGGTACGCGCACTGCACCGGCCAGCACTGCTTCGCTGTCGAGCAGGTTGTGTACCGGGGTCAGCTGATTGGCGCGCAGTGTCGCGCCGCTGGACACCAGATCGCAGATCAGGTCGGCCGTGCCCAGGCGCGGTGCGATTTCCACCGAACCGGACAGCTCGACCACCTGTGCGTCCACCCCCTGCTCGGCCAGCCACTGCTTGAGGATGGCCGGGTAGCTGGTGGCGATGCGGGTGCCGGCCAGCTGCGCCGGTCCCTGCCACTGCCACTCCTCGGGTACCGCAAGCATCAGCCGGCACTGGCCGAAGCCCAGCCCGCGCAGCGCCTGATAGGCGTCCGGCAGGCCGACCTGGCGGCGTGCCGCGGCCTGTTCGTCCAGCTCGTTGCGGCCGACGATGCCGAGGTCGCAGACGCCGTCGGCGATCAGGCCGGGGATGTCGTCGTCGCGCACCAGCAGCAGGTCCACCGGCAGCGATTCGCCGTAGCAGAACAGCTTGTCGCGGCTCTCGCGCCAGCTCAGGCCGCAGGCACTGAGCAGGTTGCGGGCGGGCTCGGCCAGCCGGCCACTCTTCTGGATGGCGATACGCAGCCGGTCTCGTGCCGGCGCTGCCTGGGTTGCACTCATGGGGGAGGTCTCGAAGTTCGGAACGGGGCGCGGATCAGCGCGAAGCAAGGCGGTCGATGGCGGCGGCATAGCCTCGATGGCCATGCTCGAGCGTTCGCGCCACCCGTCCGGTGGTGGTCACGCTGACGCCAGTGCGCTCGTGGATCTCGCGGTACGGCACGCCCTGCTGCAGCAGCGGCACCACTTTCCAGCGGTCGGCCATGGCTTCCAGCTCAGCGGGGGTGCACAGATCGCGCAGGAAGGCCTCGACCTGTTCCGGCTCGCGCAGGGCGGCAAAGGCCCGGGCCAGGGCTTCCAGGTCGGCCCTGGGGTCTTTGGCGGCAATGTCGGGACGGGCTTTCACGGGGTCGTTTCCATGCATCAATGTAATAGCGCGTTAGTACATTAGCGCATCATTCCGCGACGCGTCAAATAGGGGGGTGAGGGGGCGGCAGGGCTGCTGCCCTGCGCCCGCGCAGGCCGGAGCAGCGGCAAAGCGGGGTTCGGACCGCCCCCGCCTTCGACAGATGGCCGCGAGCTGTCGGCACGGCCGGGGCCCGGAAACGACAACGCCCACCGGTGGGTGGGCGTTTCGTTGAAGCGCTGCATGCTGCCAATGGCCGTTACATCACCTTCGACTGCTCCAGCTCCACCTGCAAAGTGCTGGCCAGCTCGTCGCGGGAGACTTCGAACTGCTGCTCGCGCACCAGGTCCTTCACCGCCACCACCCCGCGCGCCAGCTCGTCCTCACCGGCCAACACCACGAAGCGGATGCCCGCCTTGGCGGCGTACTGGAACTGCTTGCCGATCTTCTTCGGCTCCATCTGCACTTCGGTGTTGATCCCACCGGCGCGCAGGCGACGCGCGATGTCCAGCGACTGCGGCATGCCCTGCTCGTCCATCAGCGCCACCAGCGCCTGCACGCTGCTGGCTTCGATGCCGTCGATCAGGCCGGCCTCGCGCAGCTGCCAGAACAGGCGCGACAGGCCGATGGAGATGCCTACGCCCGGCAGCTTCGACTTGCTGTAGTGGCTGGCCAGGTCTTCATAACGGCCGCCCGAGCAGATGGAGCCGATCTGCGGGTGGTCGGTCAGCGTGGTCTCGTACACGGTACCGGTGTAGTAATCCAGGCCACGCGCAATCGAGAAATTCAGGCAATAGGCGCTTTCCGGCACGCCAAGCGCCTGCACCAGCTGCAGCACTTCGCGTAGTTCAGCAACACCGGCACGCAGGATCTCCGAAGAACCGGCGTCGGCTTCAAGCGTGGCCAGGTGCGCCAGCGCATCGGCATGGCCCTGCGAACGCACAGCCACGAAGGCCAGTATCTTCTCGACCTGTTCGGCCGGGATCCCGAAGCCTTCGCCGACCAGCGTCTCGCGCACGTAATCGGCGCCGCGCTTGTCGAGCTTGTCCACTTCGCGCAGCACCGCCAGCTGGCGCTCGCCTTCGGCCACGCCCAGGCTTTCGAAGAAGCCGCGCATCAGCTTGCGGTTGTTCAGCTGGATGCTGAAGTCACCGATGCGCAGTTCCGAGAACACGGCGTGGATGACCGCCAGCACTTCGGCATCATAGCGAACGCTCAGGCTGTCCTTGCCGATCACGTCGATGTCGCACTGGTAGAACTCACGGAAACGGCCGCGCTGGGCACGCTCGCCGCGGTACACACGCTGCATCTGGTAGCGACGGAACGGGAAGGTGAGTTCGTGTTCGTGCTCGGCCACGTAGCGTGCCAGCGGCACGGTCAGGTCGAAGCGCAGCGCCATTTCCGGCAGCGAACGGTCGCCCGATTCGGCCGCATTGGCCAGCGCACCGGTGGACTGCACGAAGTACACCTGGCGCTCGGTCTCGCCGCCGGACTTGGTCAGCAGCACGTCGGACAGTTCGAACACCGGCGTCTCCACCGGCAGGAAACCGAAGCGCTCGTAGTTGCGGCGGATCACGTCCAGCATGCGCTGGAATGCAATCTGCTCGCGCGGCAGCAGTTCAAGGGTGCCGGGCGGGGTACGGGGCTTGATCACGGGCGGAACTCCTGCTGGAACGGGACGTGGGAGGGGGCGACATTCTAGCGCCCCCGCCTCGGGCAGGGTCGAACGGCCGCTTGAAGTATCATAAGGCCCTCCCCGCCCGCGATACGCCCCCGCACCATGTCACGGCCTTCCGGCGCTCCGCCCGCCACCAACGATCCCGCCGCGCCGTCCTGCACCACGCTGGACTGCCTGCACTGCTCGGTTCGCCACCTTGCGGTGTGCTCGGCGCTGTCACCCGATGAAGTGCAGGCACTGGAACAGGTCACCGTGTCACAGCAGGTCAGCATGGGCAGCACGCTGGCACGCACGGGTGAAGAGCGCGACCATGTCTATACATTGACCGCTGGCGCACTGCGACTGGTACGCACCCTGGCCGACGGCCGCCGCCAGATCAACGGTTTCGTGCTTCCCGGCGACTACCTCGGACTGAGTGGCAGCGACCATCACCGCTACGACATCGAAGCCATCGCCGACAGCCGCGTATGCCGCGTCGCGTTGCCGCAGATGAAGGCGCTGCGCAGCCGCTTCCCGCACCTGGAGCGCAAGCTGCTGCAGCGTGCCTGCCAGGAACTGGATGCCGCGCAGGACGCTGCACTGGCGCTGGCACGCCTGCAGCCGGCAGAGAAGCTGGCTGATTTCCTGCTGCGCCTGGCCGCGCGCGAGGCCAGGCTCGGTGGTGACGGCCTGCGCGTATCGCTGCCGATGGGGCGTGGCGATATCGCCGACCACCTGGGCCTGACCATGGAAACGGTCAGCCGCACCTTCACCAAGCTGCGCCAGCAGGGGCTGATTGCCCTGCCCCACCTGAACGTGGTGGAGATCCTCGACGAGGACGGGCTGCGCACGCTGGCCGGTGAAGGGTTGATCTGACCGCATCGCGGTTGGCTGGGTTGCCGGCCAGCGGCCGGCACTACCCGTGTTGCGCGAAGGGCATTGTAGAGTCGAGCCATGCTCGACTCATCGCGCCGTGCGCGAACAGCAGCCGAGCATGGCTCGGGTCTACATGGGAGCCAACACCTCACGCAACGCCGCGTAATCGGCGGCCAACGGTTCGGCGTGCGCCGGCCGCTGCAACAACGCATCCAATGCAGGCGGCACGGCCACAGGTTCGCCGATCAACGGTTCGACCACAGCCTCGAACTTGGCCGGATGGGCGGTAGCCACCACCGCCCAGTCACCCTTGGCACCACGCGCGCGCAGGTCCTGCAGCACCTTCACCGCTGTGGCCGTATGCGGGCAGAACAGTTCGCCGTTGCTGGCGTGCGCCGCCGCAATCGTCGCGCGGATGGTCACGTCATCTACCGAGAACGCGCGGAAGGCAGCGCGCAGCTCGGCATCATCACCGTGATAGAGCCAGCGCAGGCGTTCGAAGTTGCTTGGCGCCCCCACATCCATTGCGTTGGCAACCGTGGCCACACTGGCCTGCGGCTGGTAGTCGCCACCGTTGAAGTACGCCGGCAGTACCGCATTGGCATTGGTGGCCAGCACGATCTGCCCGATCGGAACGCCCAGCGCGCGCGCCAGCACGGCCGCCATCGCATTGCCAAGGTTGCCGGTCGGCACCACCAGGTTGAGCCGGCGACGATGCGTCGCGTAATGGGACAACGCCGCATGCGCGTAATAACTCATCTGCGGCAGCAGGCGGCCGAGGCTGATGCTGTTGGCCGAACTCAGCGGCACCTGCGCCTGCAGTTCGCGGTCAGCCAGTGCCTGCTTGACCATCGCCTGGCAATCGTCGAAGGCGCCGGCCACGCGCAGCGCCTGGATGTTGTCGCCGAAACAACCGAGCTGATGCGCCTGCCGCGGTGACACGCGGCCATCCGGATACAGCACCACCACGCGTACGCCGGGCTGGCGATGGAAGGCCGCGGCAACGGCGGCGCCGGTATCGCCGGAGGTGGCGACGACGATGGTCAGATCACGGTCCTTGCCGTCCTGCAGCCGCGACAGCGTACCGGCCAGGAAGCGCGCACCGATATCCTTGAACGCCGCCGTCGGCCCATGGAACAGCTCCAGCACATGGTCACCGTCGCCGAGTGCACGCAGTGGCACCGGGAAGTCGAACGCCTCGCGGCAGATCGAAGGCAGCGCTGCCTCCAGAGCATCACCTGCGAAGAACGGTGCCAGCAGATCGGCGGCGGTATCGGCCAGCGTTGCGCCGGCCTGCAGCTCACGTGGCGCCGGCAGCACCTGCGGAACATACAGCCCACCATCGGGCGCCAATCCTGCAGCGATCGCCGCACTGAGGCCGACGGCCGGGGACTGGCCGCGGGTCGAAACAAATTGCATAGGTTGGGTATCCAGTAAAGGGGAAGGATTCAGCACAAGCGGGCTCCCGGTGCATCCAGCGGCGACACCCAGGCATCGCTGTCGAAACCGGCGGCGGCAAATGCTGCCTGCACCGGTGCGGCAGCGGCGCGGGCCTGGTCGGCGTCCTCGAACCAGGCGAACACGCTGGGTCCGGCACCGGAGATGCCCGCACCCATTGCATGGGCCGACAGCGCCGCATCGCGGGCTGCTTCGAAACCTGCAATCAGGCCGGCCCGCCGTGGTTCGACCAGCACATCGCGCAATCCAGCCCGCACCAGCGCCGCATCACTACGATGGCAACCACTGAGTACCAGCGCGAGGTTCGCACTCTGTGCCACGAATTCACCCAGCGCGTAGCTGCCCTGCAGCACCTGGCGCGCACGGCGTGTTTCCAGCACCGCGTGCGGATGCACCAGCAGGCTGTGCCAGGCCGCCGGCACAGGAATTGGCAGCAGGCGGTCGGCCGTACACAGCGCCAGCCCGCCGAGCAGCAGCGGCCCCACGTTGTCACCATGGCGGCCCCCACTGGCCACGGCCTCGCCATCCAGCGCAAACGGGTACAGCGCCTCGCGCGCGAGTGGCGCATCCAGCAATGCGTTGGCAGCAACCAGCGCAGCGACGCACGACGCTGCTGAGCCGCCCATGCCGGAGCCGAATGGAATGCCCTTGTCGATCTCCACCGCGAAGCCGAAGTCCAGGCCCAGCCCTGCGCGCAGCGACATCAACGCCGCACCTGCGGTGTTTCCGGCCGCATCCAGCGGAAGTTCGACCGCACTGCCACGGATGGCCTCGATGCGCACCACCGGCTCATCGATACACCGCACGCTCACCGTATCGCCAACGCCTGCGATGGCATGCCCCAGAATATCGAAGCCCACCGCCACATTGGCCACCGTGGCGGGCGCAAATGCACGTGCGATCACAGGCGTGCCCCCTCGCCAGCGGCTACCCGCAGCAGGTCGGCGAACACACCCGCTGCCGTCACCTCCGGACCCGCACCCGGACCCTGCACCACCAACGGGTTGTCGCAGTAGCGACGGGTACGGAATTGCACCACGTTGTCGGTCAACCGAAGGTTGGCGAAGGCGTGGTCGGCGGGCAGTTCCTGCAGGCCCACCGAGGCACCGTCAGCGCCCAGCTGTGCCACGTAGCGCAGCACCGCGCCACGCGCCCGCGCGTCCTGCAACCGCTGCAACAGGCTGGCATCGGACTCGCCCAGCCGCGCCATGAAGTCATCCACGCTGCCGTCGCGCAGCAGCGCCGGCACCAGGCTTTCCACCTGTACCTGTTCCAGGCTGAGCGCGTGGCCGGCCTCGCGGGCGAGGATCACCAGCTTGCGCGCCACGTCCACGCCCGAAAGATCGTCACGCGGGTCCGGCTCGGTGTAGCCCATCGACCGCGCCTGCGCGACCAGCTGCGAGAACGGCTGGCTGCCATCGAAGCGGTTGAACAGCCAGGCCAGCGTGCCGGAGAAGATGCCTTCGATCGCCAGCACCTCGTCGCCCGTATCCACCAGATCACGCAGCGTGGTGATCACCGGCAGGCCCGCGCCCACCGTGGCTTCGTAGCGGAAGCGCGCACCACTGGCCGCCGCAGCAGCGCGGATGCGCTGGTAGCGCGGCAGTGGGCCAGCACCGGCTTGCTTGTTCGGGGTCACCACGTGGATGCCGGCTGCCAGCCAGCCCTCGTAGCGCTCGGCCACCTCGGCGCTGCCACTGCAGTCGATCACCACCGCATGCGGCAGGTGCGCGGCCAGCAGGTGTTCGGTGAAGCGATCCAGATCGCTGGACTCGCCGGCGTCCTGCAAGGCCTCCCGCCAATCGGCGTGCAGGCCATCCACTTCCAGCCGCATGCGCGAACGCGAGGCCAGCGCGCGCAGGCGAAGATCCACATTGGCCTTGGCCAGCAGCTGCGGGCGGGCCGCCAGCAGCTGGTCCAGCAGTGCCGCGCCGACGTTGCCCGGCCCGATCACACCGACCGCGAACGTCTGCGGCGACAGCCAGAAGCCCGCATGTGCGGCCCGCAATGCGCGGGTGGCATCGGCACTGTCCACCGCCACAGAAATATTGCGCTCCGACGAGCCCTGCGCGATCGCCAGGATGTTCACCTGCGCGCGTCCCAGCGCCTCGAACAGGCGCGCCGCCACACCGGGCTGGCCGGCCATGCCGTCGCCCACTGCCGCCAGCACGCTGACGCCCTCGCTGACCTGCACGCGCTGCACCTGCCCTACCGACAGTTCATGCGCGAACGCATGCAGCAGTGCCTCACGGCCACGCGCCGCTTCGGCGGCGCGAACCACGCAGCAGATCGAATGCTCTGACGAACCCTGCGAGATCATCACCACCGACACCTGCGCCTGGCGCAGCGCCGCGAACACGCGCTCGGCGGTACCGGGCACGCCGATCAGGCCGGTGCCCTCCAGGTTCAACAGGGCCAAGCCGGGGCTCAGGGTCAGGCCCTTCACCGGCCCGCGCGGCGAGCGCTCGGCGCTGATGCGCGTCCCCGGATGCGCCGGCTGGAAGGTATTGCGGATGAAGATCGGCAGGCCGAGGCGGATGGCCGGCGACATCGTCTGCGGGTGCACCACCTTGGCGCCGAAATAAGCCAGCTCGCAGGCCTCGTCGTAGCTCAGTGACTCCAGCTGCACCGCCTCGGGCACCAGCCGCGGGTCGGCCGACAGCACGCCGTCGACGTCGGTCCAGATGTGCAGTTCATCGGCATTGAACAACGCGGCGAAGATCGCGCCGGAATAGTCGCTGCCGTTGCGGCCTAGCGTGGTGATGCGGTCATGGCGGTCACGGGCAACGAAACCGGTGGCGACCAGGCGCATCTGCGGATGCCGCAGGCGCCACTTGGCCAGGCGGTCCGCGCTGGACTCCCAGTCGACATCCACACCCAGTTCGCCATGCCCGACCACCAGCACGTCGCGTGCATCGAGTACCGCACAGTCTTCGCCCAGGGCACGCAGGTGGCTGCCGAGCAGCTGTGCGGAAAACACTTCGCCCAGGCCCTGCACACGGTCGAGCACTTCGCGCGGCAGCTCGCCGATCACCGCCAGCGCCGCCAGCACTTCGGCCAGCTGATCGAAGCGGGCGTCGATCCATTCGACCGTCTCGCCGACCTGCTCGCCCAGCAGCGCCACGGCGGCGCCGCGATGGCGCGCGCGCAGGGCATGCCACGCCTCGCGCCAACCTTCGTCGCCCTTGGCCGCCAGCTGCGCCAGATCAATCAGCGCGTCAGTGACGCCCTTCATCGCCGAGACGACAGTGACCTGCAGCGGTTCGGGGCGGGCCAGCAGCAGGCCGGCAACATGGCGATAGCGTTCGGCATCGGCCACCGAGGTGCCGCCGAACTTGTGCACGACAGTGGACGGCGCAGCCAGATCGGCCGGGGCAACGGGATGGGCGGGGGCGTGGGAAGACATGCAGACCTCGGCAGGAGGCCCCGTCGCATGCAGGTGTCGAGTTTCCCCGCCACCTGTATGGTGCGGGGCCGTGGTTCTCGGGAGTTACACGAAGACGACGGGCCGCACCAGGGCAGTGGTGACGGTGGTGGTGGTAATGGTGGTGGTGGCGACCGGCGCAGTCGAACGGCCCGCAGTGGCGGGGGCGATCAGGCTGGCGTGGGCGGCATCAAGAACCATGACGCACAGAAAACACTGTGCGCCGGCCCGCTGTCAAGTGCTGCGATGCAAAAAACCATTGCGGCGATCATCGGCTAACGTGCGTACATTTGGTTGCAACTGAGACCAAGCGCGCATCAGCACGCTTGTCGACCGGATTCAGCCGGCATGTTCGGCGATCGCCCGCGGCGTGCGATGGGCATGCGCGCACAGCATCACGCCGGCCATCAGCAACACGATCGCCAGCGCTTCCAGCAGCGACGGCCAACGCTGTTGCCAGGCGAAGGCATACAGCAGTGCGAACAGCGTTTCGAACACGATCATCTGGCCAGTCAGGGTCAGCGGCAGCAGGCGGCTGGCGCGGTTCCAGAATGCGTTGCCGAGGATCGAGGCCACCACTGCCACACCGGCGCTGATCGCCCAGAACCCACTCCACTGCGCCGCCGAATGGCTGCCGGTGTGACCGATGAAGGCCATCGGCACCAGCAGCAGGGCCAGGCCGCCAGTCGTCACGCCGGTCAGCAGCGACCAGTCGTGGCTGGACAGATCCGGTCGGCGCGCCAGCCAGCGGCTGTTGCCGATCGAGTACAACGCCCACGAGAACAGCGCGCCGAACGCGCACAGCAGGCCGATCAGGCGCTGCCGCCACGGGGTGGCCAGGTGCTCGGACATCAGCGCTTCCCAGCCAACCAGTCCCACGCCGAGCACGCACAGGCCCAGCGCCGGCAGCAGCTGCCTCAGCGGCACCGCCCCCTGCTCGCGCACGCCAACGAGGGTGACCACCACCGGGATCAGGCCGACAATCAAGGAGGCTGCAGCGCCACCAGCCCACTGCACCGCCACGGCCAGCAGCAGGAAATAGACCAGGTTGCCTGCCAGGCTCAGCCACAGCAGGCCGATCCATTCGGCACGGCCCAGCCGCGGCGCCAGCCGCTTCCATCGCGGCAGCAGCAGGGCTACGGCGATCAGGCCGTAGACCAGATAGCGACCGGCCGACAGTTGCAGGGCGTTGAACGACTGCAGCACGGCGGGCGCGAGGAAAACCACGCCCCACAGTGCGCCGGCGGCAACGCCATTGGCGATGCCCAGGGCCATCGGGTTGTTGCGCATTCGGGTTCTTCGGGGGAGAGAACGGGCCGCGCAGTGTAAGCGCTGGCCGGTAGGGGCTCTTGACCCAGGCTATTGCCTTGTCATCTCTGTAGAGCCGAGCCACTGCTCGGCTGCGATTGGCCGCTGTGCAGATAGGGGCAGCCGAGCGTGGGCTCGGCTCTATAGATCAGCCGGCGCTCCTGCGCCACGCAGCCGGGGTCTGGCCACACTCGCGGCGCAGCGCACGAGTCAGTGCGCTCTGCTCGGAATAGCCTGCGGCCAGCGCGATATCGCTGATCGGCGCCGTACTGGTGCGAAGCTGGTGCTTGGCCCAGCGCAGCCGGCACGCGCTGAGCCAGGCCTGCGGGCTCAGCCCGAACTCGCGCTGGAACAATGCGTGCAACCGGCTCTCGCTGACACCGACAAATCCGGCCATCCGGGCAACCGGCCAGGCCCGGCCGGGATCGGCCTGGACCGCCGCACACAGGCCCTGCATGCGCGCGCCACTGCCCGCCGGTGCAAACACCTGCAGCAGCTGCGGCAGCAGCGCCGGCATCGGCTGCCCTGTCTGCACGTCGGCCAGGCGCCGGCGCAACGCCAGCGGCAGATGCAGCCAGCGCTGCCGGCACAGATGCTCCTGCGTGCCGTCATCCAGCACGCCTGGAGGACAATCAACGATCACGAAACCATTGGGGCCGTCCGCCATCTGGTCATGCGCTTCGCCGGCAGCAACAAATGCCCCCTGCAGCAGGTCCAGCCGACCGCCGCGCCCTTCCATCTCGAACTGCAGCTCGCCCTGCAGCGGCAGAACCCACTGCGCGTAGTCATGGCGGTCCAGGCCGGTGGCCTGCCCGTAGTGCCGCAGATGGAAGATGGCGCCCATCCGGGCAGTGTGCGCGTGTAACAACGGCCGTGCAAACCGCTGCTATAGTCGGTCCGTCATCCAACGCAGGGAGTGCAGGTCATGACCCATCAGCAGCTGTCCCTGGTGCTTGCCACCAGCCTCGGCCTGGCGCTCACCGCCCCGGCCTCCGCGCAGGAACGTACCCCACCGGCGCCGCATTGCATGGACGCGGTCGGCGTCCAGGAAGTGGAGCAGGCGTCACCGCGTTCAATCGCCCTGCGAGCCGCCTCGGGCCAGGCTTATCGGATCGACTTCAGCGAGGAGTGCCCCGGCGTCCGCGGTGCCACCACGCTGAAACTTGAGGCGCCCGCTGGCTGGGCCTGCGGTCGCCCCAGCGAGCGTGTGGTGGTCGATGGCCGCACCTGCGCGATCAGCGCGGTGACCCCCGTGCAGGATCGCGACTACGCCAACGTGGCCCGCGACAGCGACCGCCTGCGCATGGCCACCCTGCCCGCCCTGACCATCCGCGAGCGCAGGGACATCCGCCGCAGTTTCGGTGGTTCGCCGTCGTACTGCTTTGCCACGCGCAACGTGCGCGCGTGGTCGTCCGACCCGCAGGGCATGCTGGTGGAGACCAATCCGCATCGCAATGGTGGTCACCGCTACTATCGCGTGGAGCTTGGCAGCCACTGCCGCCAGCTCGACCGTGCGCCACAGCTGAGCTTCCACTCCGGCATGCAGAACGGCCTGATCTGTGGCAATCCGGGCGATCGCATCCTTACCGCCGGATTCGAGAAGGGTGACCTGCGCAACGATGCACTGGCGCCGCTGCCGCAGTACACCCACGGCGGCTGCACGATCCAGGCGGTCTATCCGGCTTCCAGCCAGGCGTCGAACTAACCGTCGACGCCGAGGAAGGTGAACGGTGCGCTGGGTACGAACTGGCCCAGCGCATCGCCGGCAAAGGTATTGCGCTGGTCCTTGCCGAGGTCCAGCTTGAGGACCTGGCCGCCGAAGTCGACCTTGTTCAGATCAACCCAGAAGGTGTTCGGGGTCAACGCCGACTCGAAAAAGTACAACCGCCGCTTGTGGTCGGCTACGGTGCGCCAGCGCGTGGAAGAAATATTCGGCTCGCCTGGCGTGGTGATGCCATACGGCACCGATGCATTGCGGATCACGCTGAACACGCTGGCCAACGCCATCACCGGGTCTTCGGCCTTGGGAATGGCATTGATGTAGAACGAGGCGCGGGCGAAGCGGTCGGCGGAACGGTTGGTGCCGGGCAGCATCACCGTGCCACCGATCTGCTGCCAATAGCTGTTCAACGCCAGCTGGTGCTCGAAGATCGGCGAGTTGGTCATCACCTGGTAGCGCCGGTCATGATGGATCACCTGCCGACCGCCGATGTATTCGACGATCGCGCTGTCGCCGCTGGCATCGGACAGCGACAGGTGCAGCGTCGCCTGGCGGTCTTCGCCGGGCACCTTGTCGGTGACGATCGAGTACGGCTCGCGCTTCAACGCGGTGACCGCCTCTTCAACGGTAGCGAAATTGTCCAGCACATACTGCGCCCACAGCGAAATCGCCAGGCCCGGCTTGTTGCCACGCTTCTGCGGATACTCCGATTCGACCAGCCACAGCAGGTTGGCCACCAGGCCCTTTTCGTTCATGCCGTCGGTGGTCGACACGTCGTAGCCGGTGGCCACCACGCTGCCGTAGCGCGCGGTCCACGCCAACGACTTCGGGCCGGCCAGCCCGGTACGCGCGATGCCACGCGGCAGCACATAGAGGTTGGTCGCGACGTCGACCTTCCAGTCCATCGAACGTGCGGTAATCACGTCCCCGTTGTCGCCCAGGTACACCGCGCGCGTGCAGGCCAGCGCCGGCGTGGTCGCGGACGCCAACGCCACGGCCAGCATCACCTTTCCTTTCCAGTTCATCCGTGCCATGCACTACGCTCCTTTCCCCGTGATGCATGATCTGATCCGATCCAGGGTGACACCGGAGTGAAGCCTCAGCGCACGAACCGATCGTGCGCCCAGAAGCCCAGGACCATGGCAGGCACGAACCACAGCGCCTCGCGCGATGCCGCCGCCAGCCCCGCGATGGCCGGGCCCGGGCAGTAGCCGGCCCATCCCCAGCCGATACCGAACAGTGCGGCACCCAGCAGTAGACGCGTATCGACATCGCGCGCGGTGGGCAACTGGAAGCGCATCGCGAACCACGGCCGCGCGCGCCGCAGCGCCCAGCGCTGGCCGGCCGCACTGACCAGCAGCGCCGACCCCAGCACCCATAGCAGGGTGGGATCGAAATCCCCGGTGACATCAAGGAAGCCGAGCACGCGACGCGCATCGGTCATGCCGGAAAGGGCCAGGCCTGCGCCGAACAGCGCACCCGCTACAGCGGCAGCAGCCCTCGGACGACTCATGCCAGGGCTCCACCGTGCCGGGCCAGGAAGGTCGTCAGCATCGCGAACGCCATGAATAGCAGCACCGCCAGCGACGATCGCTTCGAACCGCGCGCCAGGCCACACACGCCGTGGCCACTGGTACAGCCGCTGCCCAAGCGGGTGCCGAAGCCGACCAGCAGGCCGGCGCCGACCAACTGCCAGGCCGGCAATGCATCACGCAGCAGTGCGCGTGGCGATGCCGCGGGCACCGACTGCCACCACAGCACCAGCCCCGCCGATGCCAGCAGGCCGGCCAGGAATGCCCAGCGCCAGCCACGCTCGCCTTCGGCTGCCCGCAGGCTGCCCGCAGCGATGCCGCTGATGCCCGCCACGCGCCCGATGCTGGCCAGCAACAGCACCGCAGCGGCACCGATCAAGGCGCCGCCGGTGACCGCACCCCAGGGCAGGTTCATGCCCCACCCTCTTCGCCACCGCACATGGAATTGCTCCTTAATTTAGACTACTCTAAATTAGATCATCCTAAACAAAGGAGTCAACATGGTCCGGTCCCTGCCCGACGGCGCAGCCATGGCCGAACACGCTTCAGAGGCAGCCACGCTGCTCAAAGGCCTGGCCCACCCCGCCCGGCTGCGGGTGTTGTGCCGCCTGGTCGAAGGCGAGGCGGCAGTAGCGGAGCTGCAGGCGCTTACCGGGCTGAGCGCGTCGGCGCTGTCCCAGCACCTGGCGGTACTGCGCGCGATGAAGATCGTGGCAACCCGGCGCGAGGCACAGGCGATCCACTATCGGGTGGTCGAAGGGCCTGCGCTGGGTGTGCTGCAGGCCCTGCACGCTGCCTACTGCGGCCGGGCGTGAGGTTGAATGTCAGCCGGCATGCAGCGCCGGCTGCACCACCGTGTCCAGCAGGTCGACCGGTGTCGGCGCCGCGCGATCCCCCTCCAGCGCCCGGCTGAAACCGGCCCAGTCGCTGGATGACAACTGGCGCAGCAGCGCTGCCTCCACCGGCAACGCCCGCATCGACCAGTAGGGAAACTGGCGCTGGCCGAGGCGGCCTCGCGCCAGCTCGATGATGTCGATGTGACTGCCGGCCTGGAGAATGCGCTCATACACCGAGTCGATGCCATCCGGCGGCCCCTCGATGTACTGCAGGAAACGATTGCCATCGTGCAGCAGCACTCCGGTCACCCCCGCCATCTTGTTGAAACGCGCAGCGTCTTCGACCAGCGCCTGCAGGCGTTGGCTGGAGAGCTCCGGCAGCGCCCGGCTGATGTAGGCGATGGCGCGCAATGGCATGGTGCTTCCTTGGCTGGGTGTGAACGCACGGTAGCAGTTGCGGACGAGCCCGTCTCAATACGCCCGCCCGTTCCCTGAAGAATTCAGGTTTCGATGGCGCCCGCCCCGTCCCACCGCCGCGGCAGCACGGCCTCGAACACGACCTGGCCTGCCTCGTTGCGCGCCGCGATCCGGCCGCCGTGCGCGCGCACGAACTGATCCACGATGTACAGGCCCAGCCCCAGTCCCTTGCTCTGGTGGAAACTGGCCTTGAACGGCTCGAACAAGCGCGGCAACAGCACGTCATCGATATGGCCGGCATTGCTCACCCGCAGCACCACCGCGCGGGCATCGTTGCCATCCAGCTGCACGTGTGCCTCGCTGCCATGCGTCAACGCATTGCCCACCAGGTTTGCTGCGATCTGGCCCAGGCGGTCCATGTCGCCTTGCAGGCGCGTGTCGCCGACGGCGTCGAAACGAATGCGCTCCTGACCGTGGGCACTGCCCGCTTCGGCGATCACCGCACGGGTGACCTCACGCAGGTCGCAGGCGGTAGCCTGCAGCCGCAGGCCACCACTGCGGATCCGCGAAAAGTCCAGCAACTGCTCGACCATCCGCGCCATGCGCAGGGTACTGGCCTCCAGATGCGCCAGTGTATGCTGCGCGCTGCTGTTGTTCGCCGGAAGCTCCAGCGCCAGCTTGTCGGCACACAACAGGATCGCCGACAGCGGCGTGCGCAGGTCGTGGGTCAACACGGCGGCCATCGTCTCGTTGAGCTTCAGCGCCCGCTCGAGCGCCTCGTTGCGGGCCTTCAGCAGCTGGCGCTGCTGGTACAGCTCGATGAAGACGTTGACCTTGCTCAGGATCACCTGTGGTGCCACCGGCTTGTGCAGGAAATCCACCGCACCGGTTTCGTAGCCCTTGAACGCACGCAGCGGATCGTCCGGCGAGGCGGTCAGGAAGATGATCGGCACCGTGCGGCTGCGATGCGAGCCGCGCATCAGTTCGGCCAGGGTGAAGCCATCGATCTCGGGCATGTGCACATCGAGCAACGCCAGCGCCACCTCGTGCTCCAGCAGCAGCTCCAGCGCCTCCGCGCCCGAACCGGCCAGCAGCAGGTTCACGCCCTCGCGCTGCAACAGCGCCTGCATGGCCACCAGATTCTGCGGCACGTCGTCGACGATCAGCAGGTTGACCGGGGACTGCGACTGCGCAGGGTCCGGCGGCAACAGGTTCATGCAAACAGCTCCTTCAGGCGACGACACATCAGTTCAAGGGACAGCACGGCATCGGCACCAGCGTGCTGCAGGGCGGAGGCCGGCATCATCGATGCCTCGGCCTCCTCGGGACATTGCAGCCAGGCTCGACCACCGGCGCCGCGCACTGCGGCCACCCCTTCACTGCCATCGCTGCTGGCGCCGGTCAGCAGCAGGGCCAGCACCTGGTCGCCGAATACGGCCGCTGCCGATTCGAACAGCGGATCGATGGCCGGGCGCGAGAACAGCACTGGCGCGTCCACCGACAGCGCCAGCGAGCCGGCGTCTTCCACCAGCAGGTGGTAATCCGGCGGCGCGAAGGTCACCGTGCCACGCAGCAACGGCTGCTTGTCTTCGGCCTCGCGCACCGGCAGCGCGCAGTACGGTGCCAGCACTTCGGCGATGCGGCTGCTGCGATCACGTGGCAGGTGCAGCACCGCCAGCACCGGCACCGGCAGCGTCGCGGGCAGCGCGCCGAGCACCGCCTGCAGGGCCGCGACGCCACCGGCCGAAGCCCCGATCACCAGTACGGCCGGGGGTGTCGGCGTGGCCATCAGGCCACCTTCCGGTACAGGCGATGCTCGCGCGAACAGACCTCGAACGCATCGTGGTGGCACCCGAACTGCAGCGACTCCTTGCTGCCCAGGCCCAGGAAGCCGCGGTGCACCAGCGCTTCACGGAACAGGCCCACCGCGCGGTCCTGCAGGTCGCGGTTGAAATAGATCAGCACGTTGCGGCACGACACCAGGTGTACTTCGGAGAACACCGTGTCGGTGGCCAGGCTGTGGTCGGCAAACACCACGTTGCGGCGCAGCTGCCGGTCGAACACCGCGCCATCGTAAGCCGTGGCGTAGTAATCGGACAGCGACGCGGCGCCACCGGCCGCCAGATAGTTGCGGCTGAACTGCGCCATCCGGTCGATGCCATAGGCCCCGGCTTCCGCGGTGGCCAGCGCCGCTGGATTGATGTCGGTGGCGTAGACGATGCTGCGCTCGAGCAGGCCTTCCTCGTGCAACAGGATCGCCAGCGACCAGACTTCTTCGCCCGTGCTGCAACCGGCCACCCACAGCTTCACCGACGGATAGGTGCGCAGTACCGGCACTACCTGCTCGCGCAGCTCACGGAAATAGGCCGGGTCACGGAACATCTCCGAGACCTGCACGGTGAAGAACTGCATCGCCTGCGCGAACAGGTCCGGCTCGTGCAGCAGGCGGTGCTGCAGATCGGCCAGCCGCCCGCACTCATAACGCTGCATGGCCTGGCGGATCCGTCGGCGCAGCGACGACACCGCGTAACTGCGGAAATCGTAGTGGTAGCGCTGGTACAACGCTTCCAGCAGCACCTTCAGCTCCAGGTCGAACAGGGCCTGCTCGTTCATTGCCGCGAGCACCAGACCCGGCACAGCGATACCAGCTTGTCGACGTCGATGGGCTTGGCGATGTAGTCGTTGGCACCGGCCTGCAGGCAGCGCTCACGATCGTCCGGCATGGCCTTGGCGGTCAGCGCGATGATCGGCAGGTCCTGCAGGTGGCGTTGCGCGCGGATCTCGCGCATTGCGGCCAGCCCATCCTTCTCCGGCATCATGATGTCCATCAGCACCAGGTCGACCTCGCGCTCGGCCAGGCGATCCACCGCTTCCTGGCCATTGCGCGCGATCTCCAGGGTCACGCCCAGCGGTTCAAGCACACTGGACAGTGCGAAGATGTTGCGCACGTCGTCCTCGGCCAGCAGCACCGTCCGACCGTCGAGCACAGTATCGCGACGGCGCGCCTCGCGCAGCAGGCGCTGCTGGTCGGTCGGCAGGCTGGCCTCCACGCTGTGCAGGAACAGGGTCACCTCGTCCAGCAGGCGCTCGGGCGAACGTGCGCCCTTGATGATGATGCTCTTGGAATAGCGACGCAGGCGCTGCTCTTCCTCGCGGCTGAGCGCGCGACCGGTGTAGACGATCACCGGCGGGAAACCGACATCGTCGTTGCCGGCCATGTGCTCGAGCAGGTCGTAGCCACTGCCGTCGGGCAGCGACAGGTCCATCACCATGCAGTCGAACGTGACCGTGCTGAGCTGTTCCAGTGCGCCGGCCAGGGTGCCCACCGCGACGATCTGCAGCTGGTCGCGGCCCAGCAGCAGTTCCAGGTTGCGGCGCAGCTCGCTGTCGTCCTCGACGATCAGCAGCCGCCGCACGTCACGTTGGCTGGTCTGTTCCAGCTGTTCGATGGCCGTCACCAGCCGCTCGCGCGTGGTCGGCTTGATCGCAAACCCGATCGCGCCCAGCTCGCGCGCCACCTGGCTGCGATCCGTGGCCGAGACCACATGCACCGGGATATGGCGGGTATCCGGGTTGCGCTTCAGGCGCTCCAGCACGCTCAGCCCCGACACGTCCGGCAGGCCGATATCGAGCAGGATGCCGTTCGGGCGCAGTTCGCTGGCCAGGGCCAGCGCCTCTTCCGCCGTGCCCGCTACCACGCAATCGAAGTCCAGTTCATGGGCCAGGGCCACCAGCGCTTCGGCGAACGTGGCATCGTCCTCCACCGCCAGGATCAGGCGACCGGCGCGCTGCCGGCGACCACGGTCGTCGGCCACGCCGGCCGTCGCAGTGACCGGCGCTGCCGCGCTCGCAACGCGCACGGGCGCGGCTGGCAGCACGGCCGGTGCCGCCGGCGGCGCTGCCAAGGGACCCTCGGCAGCGTCAGCCGCGCTCGCGGCGGGCGCACCCTGCAACGGCAGCTCCAGGATGAAGCAGCTGCCGCGTCCGGGCTCACTGTCGACCTGGATGCCACCGCCCATGCGCTCGGCCAGATCGCGCGAGATCGACAGGCCCAGCCCGGTACCGCCGTAGCGACGGCGGGTGCTGCCGTCGGCCTGGCGGAAGGCTTCAAAGATGACGTCCAGCTGCTCGCGGGCAATGCCGATGCCGGTGTCGCAGACCTCGAACCGGATGCGGCCGTTGCCGCCGGCACGCACGTGCAGGCTGACCTTTCCATGCTCGGTGAACTTCACTGCGTTGGCCAGCAGGTTCTTCAGGATCTGCTGCAGCCGCTGGCTGTCGACCACCAGCTGGGTCGGTGCCAGCGCGTCGGCTTCGATCTGCAACGCCAGGCCCTTCTGCCGCGCCATCGGTTCGAAGGTCTCGCGCAGGCGCTGCAGCGCGCTCTCGACCACCACCACTTCATCGGACAGTTCGACGTGGCCGGCCTCGATGCGCGACAGGTCCAGGATATCGTTGATCAACGCCAGCAGGTCGTTGTTGGACGAGAGGATCGCACGCGCGTACTTCACCTGCTCCTCGGTGAGCGTGCCATCCTTGTTGTCGGCCAGCAGCTTGGCCAGGATCAGCGAGCTGTTCAGCGGCGTGCGCAGCTCATGCGACATGTTGGCCAGGAACTCGGACTTGTAGCGCGAGGTCGCGGCCAGCTCGTTGCTGTTGCGCACCAGCTGGCTCTGCGCCACCAGCAGCGCCTGCTTCTGCGCCTCCAGCTCGTGGGTGCGCTCTTCCAGCTGCACGTTGCTCTGTTCCAGCTCGGCCTGCTGTTCTTCCAGGTGGCTCTGCGACTGGAGCAGGCTGCGGCTCTGCTCTTCCAGTTCTTCGTTGGCCACGCGCAGCTCTTCCTGCTGGGCCTGCAGCTCTTCACCCTGGCGCTGCGACTCTTCCAGCAGCACCACCAGTTGCGCACGCAGCAGCGATGCGCGCAGCGCCATGCCGACGGTCTCCGCACAGCGCTCCAGAAGTTCGCGATCCAGATCACGCAGTTCGCCCACCTTGGCGCGACCCAGCTCGATGACCCCGACCACCGCGCCATCGCTGCTGATCGGCGCCAGGATGCGCTCGCGCACCGGCAACCGGCCGAGGCTGGTCTGCAGTTCAAGCACGGCGGCATCATCGCCGTGCAGGTGGCGGATGCGTTCATCACGAGCGACCTGCCCGGCCAGCCCTTCGTGAAGGGCCAGCGACGCTGGCGTTCCCGCAGGCAAGGCGACGCCACCGGTCAGCTGCAACCGCCCGCCTTCCAGTCGGTAGACCGCACCTACCTCCGCGCCGAGCTGCGCGGCCAGGCTTGTCGCTGCAGCCTCGGCGATCTGTTCCGGCCCCAGGTCACCGCGAAGGCTCATCGCCACCGCGTTCTCGGCTTCCTGCAGCCAGAGCGCGCGCATTGCCTGGCGCCGGGCCTGGATCGCGCGCGAGACGATCAGTGCGATCATCAGGAAGGCACAGCCGCCAATGGTCCGGTTGACGAAGGAGAACGCCGAGTTGGAACTGGCGGGCGCGACGTTGAAGCCGATGACCAGCAGGAGGCAGGACAGCAGGGCCACCACGAACGGCGCCCGCGCGCTGCGCTGGAACACCGTGACGCCAACAGCCAGGAAGTAGGCCAGCCATACGGCATAGCCGAGCGGGACGACCAGTTCCAACGCGATGGTCGCGGCCAGCAGCACAGCGGACGTCATCCAGATCCAGCGGTCACGCGTAGTCGCACCAGGACGCATGCAGGTCGGTTCCAGAAGGCAAAGGGTGGAAGATGGTACTCCGTGTCGCATTCAGCCGCACAGGACAAATGGCACGTGTGAGGTGTGCACGCATCCTTCACACTTGAATGCCTAGCTTCACGTCCCTCACAGGGGTAACACTTATTTACACGTGGACGCAGCTGCCTCTACGACGTCCGTGCTGACGGACCCTTCCCGACAACTGCGACTGCTGATCGACAGCGTGCGCGATCATGCGCTGTACCTGCTTGATCCTGAAGGCATCGTCTGCAGCTGGAACCCCGGCGCCGAACGCATCAAAGGCTATTCAGCCGACGAAGTGGTGGGAAGCCACTTCAGCCGCTTCTACCTGGCCAGCGACCGCGAGGCTGGCGAACCACAGCGCCTGCTCCGCGTCGCAGCGCAACAAGGGCATGTCGCCAGCGAGGGCTGGCGGGTACGCCGTGATGGCTCGTCGTTCCGCGCCAGCGTGGTCATCGAGCCGGTCGTCGAAGCGGGCGAACTGCTCGGCTTCGTCAAGATCACCCGTGACATCACCGAGCAGTGGCAGGCGCAACGGCTGCTGCGTGATGCCCAGCGTGCGCTGCGCAATACCCAGCAGTTCGAAACGGTCGGCCGGCTCAGCCGCGGCCTGTCGCACGAGTTCAACAACCTGCTGACCACCATCGGCAACGCGCTGGACCTGTTGTCGCTGCGCGTCAGCGGTGACGATGCACGCGCCGCCGAGCTGCTGGATGCCGCGCAGGCGGCCACTGACCGTGGCGCGCTGCTGACCCGCCAGCTGCTGGCCTTCAGCACCGGCCAGACCCTGATCCGCGAACCGGTGGACATCAATACGCTGGTGCGGCAGTGGCTGCCGGACCTGCAACGCGCCTGCCCGCCCACGGTGACGCTGGATGCCCATCTCACCCCCGGCCTGCCGCAGGTGAGCACCGATGCGATGCAATTGCAGACCGCCCTGGCAAACCTGGTGGCCAATGCCGTGGAGGCCACCGCCGATGGCGGCCGCATCCTGATCGGCACCGCACTGGAACATCGCCTCGACCCGGATGCGGACACCACGCTGCAACGCGGCTATGTCACCCTCAGCGTCTGCGACGAAGGCCACGGCATGGCCGCCGACATCGCCGAGCGGGCCAGCGAGCCCTTCTTCACCACCAAGGACATCGGCAAGGGCAGCGGCCTGGGCCTGAGCCAGGTGTTCGGATTCACTACCCAGAGCGGCGGCTTCGTCGATGTGTCCACCACCCCCGGTGTCGGCACCACGGTCAGCCTGCTACTCCCCGCAACAGAGGATGCAACCGATGACCGATGAACCGATCCGCGTACTGATGGTGGAGGACCAGAACGATCTGCGCGAGATGATCGGCATGGCGCTGCGCGATTTCGGCATCGAGGTATCCACCACCGCCGACGGCCATGAAGCTGCCGCGTTGCTGAAAGGCGACGCACGCTTCGACGTGGTGTTCAGCGATGTCAGCATGCCCAACGGCATGTCCGGTATCGAGCTGAGCGAGCATGTGGCGCGCGAACAGCCGCAGGCGCGGATGATCCTCTCATCCGGATACGCGCGCTCGCAGCTGCCGCCACTGCCCGATCAGGTGGAATTCCTGCCCAAGCCGTATCGTTTGCGCCAGCTGGTGGAGCTGCTGAAGCAGGATTGAGGGAAGGCCGGTCAAGCGCTCGACGGCCCTCATCCCTGACGCCCCAACGGCTTGTGTCATCCTGCGGGCAATGGTGTGCCCTGAAGGCCGCCACGCCGGAGCAGCGTTCAGCCCGAGGTGCGCTGCATGAACAGAAGGTCGGGGGTCGAGAACGCTTCAACCTGCTGGAAACCGAGGTCCCGGTACAGCGCCACGGCAGCCGTGTTGTCACGATAGACGCGCAGGGTGAGCTGCTGCACATCCGCTTGGCCCAGGGCCTGTGCACTCAATGCCTGCATGAGCAGCCGGCCAAGGCCGCGCCCGCGTGCCAGCGGGGAAACGATGATGCGGCCCAGATGTGCGGTGCGGGCGTCAGTCATCCAGTATTGGCCGAATCCAACGCAGGTACCCTGCTCGTCCAGCAGCGCCCAGCCTGGGCGCGACCCGATTTCGAGCACCTGCGCGAACCGTTCCGGCAGCAGGGGAAACGGCACACCGGGGCCTGCCCAGCGCCGGGTCGCCTCGGCTGATTCAGGCCAGTTGGCCACGATGGCGTAGTGCGACGGCTGGACGGGGCGAAGCTGGGGGCTCATGGCGTTCATGGTGCGTCATCTGCGCCAGGCCTACACGCTGCGCGGCCGCATTTGGGATCTGCCATAGGGCAATAGATTCCAGACGCGCCGCCATCACGCCCCGTGTGCCGCCGCACCCAGCCCAGCCCGGTTTCGCGTGTTCAAAGGCCTCGGCGCGTTTCCCGTTGCCCCGCCCTCTGAAGCGGGTGTTTTCGCGACTGATCGGGTGCGTGACCGGCAGCCACGCCCACGTGGATTCGCGTCATGGCCTGCGCGGCGGCGGCGCTGGGCTGTCTGGGGAGGACTGCCTGCCGCTGCCGTCCGGCGAGCGGTTGCCATGCGGCTGTAGCAGATGGTGACCCCGGCCCGATTCGAACGGGCGACCTTCCCCTTAGGAGGGGGGCGACGAGTCCAAATGTACCAATGCTTCCAGAATGGCCTGTGCCAACACTGTGCCGAATTGGCCAGGACCAGCACCCAGGCAGCGCTGAATCGAGGAGCGGAAGCACATAGCCGATGCGCGAGATCCAGCAACTCTTCCTCCGCGGACATGCGCCTTTGACAACATGGAAAGTTCATGAAACATTCACGATCCGCCCAGCCATCCGGCTGCCAGGAGTTGGCGGAGACAGACTAGGGAGAGCAGTGAATGAAGATTGCGAAGATCATAGCGGCTATGGGTTTACTCGCCGCCAGCGCCTTTGGAACGGAAGCGCAAGCCACCACCCTGCGATGCGACGGATGCTCCGGGCCGGAAATGCAGGAGTGGGCCATCATGCAGGCCGCTCAAAACGGGTACACCTACGACGAGGTGTACGTCATCAACCAGACCGACAACTTCATGAAGAAGTTCATCGTGACCGTGGATGCTGGCGGGGGCGATATCCCGGATCAGATACCTGACGGCACGAGCTACGGGACGGCTACCGAGGTCCCAGTACCGGCCACTGAGCTGCAGTACTTTTCTGTAGCGCTTGTGGTCAATGGGCAAATCATCGCAATGGCCAGTGGACTGCCAGGCTCGATGTACGACGTAGTGAACAACCCATCGGCCGACTTCGCACTTTCGGAATACGCGCGAACCACTCCGCAAGCTCACGGTCAGACGCTGTTGGATTTTCTGTCGGCATTGAAGTTCAGCCTTCTCGATTTTTCGAAGATCGACATATCAATCAGGCTAGTGGCGAGCGATAACTCTTACGCGACACTAGTGTTTGATCCCGTTGCGAAGAAGTGGGAACGCCTGAAGAACGAGACTCGCGACTCTAGCGGCAACGTCATTCCGTCCACGAAAACTGAAGTGACAGGTGGGTCTAACAGCTACAGGGAATACACGTTCAACAACCCAAACGATTTTACTAGCTTCGTTCAGCACGTAGGAAATTTGGGGGTTGTGTTCGTAGGCTCAGTTGGAAACGTGGGCAGTCAGACAGGTGTGGTCTGTACTTCGATCATCAAGAGCACCGAAGGCCAGGAGTCCCGCGAAGAAACGCAGTGCTCAACGACCAATTGAGCTGGAAGCCTAAAAAAAAATGCCTCCGCAACTGCGGGGGCATTTTTTTATCTGCAAGAGAGCGCAGGCTTAGAAGTCTGCCTGACTCTGGAACCGAATCAAAGACTAGCATTGAACTGATTTCTGGAGCAGACATGCCGTAGCCCTTGTGTCGCAAGGAGCCATGCCGGAGTTTTCTGGAGCGCTCAAGCGCCGCAGCGCCGCTGCTCTGCCCTCCAGGCCTTAAAGGAATTCTTCCGAGCGTAACCGCATGGCAGGGCTGAGCCTGCCCGTGCCCTCAGCTCTGCACTTCTGCCCGGAAGGCAATCTCGATCAGCTGCTCGGGGAAAGCCAGCGCCGAGACTCCAATCAGGTTGCTGGCCACCTGCGGCACCGGCTGGCCATACACGGCCGGCCGAACCTTGCCACTTGCCGCGAAGGCCGCCGGAACGTCGATTACGAACAGCGTTTCCTCGACCACATCTGCGAGCGACCCTCCCAGCTCTGCCAGCAGCACCTGGGCGTTCTCGTAAGTCCGCCTCATCTGGGCTTCCATGGTGTCGAAGTTGGCGGGCTTGCCGTCGGCCCCCAGCTCCGCCGGCGCAACCAGCTCGCCCTGCGGCGTGTGCGAGAGCTGGCCGGACACGAAGATCGTGTTGTTGACGCGGACGGCCTGTACGTACCCGTAGGCCGATTCCCACGGCACTCCGAAGCTGGCGGTCTTTCGATTGGTAGCGTTCATCATTGCTCTCTCTGGTGAAAGGGCAAGTGTGGCAAGCATTTTGAGTCGACCGCCTCCCCTGAACGGGGGATCAGATTCGAGCGCGGGACAGCTGCTCTCTACCTGCCTTGACCCACGCCTTCATCGGATCCCTCGCCCTGGGCTTGGTCTCCTTCGGCGGTCGGCGCGGCTCCAGCGCTTCCTTGATCCTCGCCAATTCCACAGTCCCAGCTTCAGCCAAGCGTCGGGCCTGTTGCTGCTGCTCGCGGGTCGGCGGCAGGCCGGGCAGCGGCGGCTCGGGCTGGATCGGGGTGCTGTCGGTCAGCCGGGCAACCGCCTGGCGCAGGGGCAGATCGGGATAGAGCCTGGCCGCACACCAGCGCTCGGCGTACCGCTTCGCCTGCCGGACGTTGGCCGCGCGCACTTCCTTTACTTCCCAAAACTTGTGGCCTTCTAGCCATAGGCGCACCCCAGGGCCGCCATCGGGTTCGACGCCGGCCGTCTCCCGGCCGTTGTACCAAAGCGCCCAGCGCTCACCCGTCTGGACCCATCCAGAGGGGATCGGGGCGGTGCGGAAGCCGTGGTAGCCGTCGGAGGAACGCATGGCCGGAAGAATACGACCGGCCGTCGCAGATCCTGCGAACACGGCGGCGACCTGGCTGAATCGTTCGGGCAGAGCCGAGCTACAGTCGACCCTGTCTCACCGAGCAGAAAAAAATGGACATCCCGGTCGGCAGAATGCCGCCACCTTAGAAGCGGTGTTTTTCGGGACGGTGTCAAACCGTCAGAGTCGACACTTGATCCACTGATGTTAAACAGAGCCAGCGTCTTCTTTAAGAATAGCCTTGACCTCCTCCACAGCCGTTGACGCGCTCTTAGCCTTGGGCTTTGGACGAGGCACAAACTCAAGGACAACACCACCGTCAAACCACTCTCTCCCCAGCCGCTCACCGACGTACGCATATACTGCATTGTTAGTAAGCGTCGAAAGTCGCAATACCAAATCAGCAAAATCCAGCACGGTCCTCTTATGCACAGATTTTTCCACCTGCACTCGGTGTGCGATGTCACCCCGAAGCGAGATATATGAATCGAGCCTGGACATTGCGGCAGCCGAATCAGTTCTGTGCCATTTCCATGCAGCAGACACTGACTCCATTCCCAACACCTTTTTAAACAGTTCGTCGATCTTCCCAGCCTTCGGGGTATTAAAAGATCCGGTTGTGGATGCCAACACAGCCTTCATGTTGTCGCTCATCACGTCACGCCACCCAGAACCCGCAAGAGCCCAGGCCTTAATGCCATTGTGCTTACTTCCAACGCTCTGCAGAACATATTCAGGAAATACCGTATGGTCATTTCCTTTTTCAACAAGCGCCTGTAACGCATAGGCAAGTAGATCCTCTACAAAAGACTCCCAAGCCGCGGCAAGAAATACTATCGCGCTCTTGTTTAAAACCTCCACACCGCGTTTTCGTCCAGGGCCTTTTCCGGCTATCGTCTCATGCGTTTTCACCAGCAACCTTACGTCATCGATGTTATCCATTAGACGTTGGACGTGTGAGGGCGTCGATGCTGCGGACTCCTTTCCCATTACAAAGACCTCATACTGCAAGGCGGCCGGCGACGTGCTAGCCATACGCATCTAGGAGACACCATGTGCGGCCGATTCGTCCAGCTCCCCGTGATCGACTTCGGCCAGCCGGGGCTGGCTGACCTCGTCCCAGGCCTGGCCGAGATTCAGCCCAGCCACAACCTCACGCCGACACGACGCTGCTCACGTGCCACGAGTTGAGCTTCCTGCCACCCAGGAACTTGCAGGACTCACGCCCAAGGACTTAGATCTGACCTAAGTCCTGGGTCACCACCTGCCCTTCCCGAAGCACCGTAGCAAGAAGCCGCCCCCCGGCCACCTGCCGCCCCACCCGCTTATTAAGCCATGCCGCTTGGATCTTGCCAGCTGCGAGCACATCAGCCGGAGCGAAGCTATCTGGCCTTCCGGCAAGAGGCTCTCCGGGCGAAGCTAAGCCACCCTCCAGCGGTTGCACAATTGCTGGCCTAGAGCTGTCGCTCTTGGCATACGCAGTAGCCACCATCCGGCCGCTCTTTGGCGACCAACCGCCCAGCACCAACTCCGTGCCCAACGCGTCCATTTGCAGACTCGCCTCGGCAGCAGCTCTCTCATAGCTTGGCCACAACTTGTCGATCACAAGCCCGAGCTCCTTTGTCAGCTGCTCCATTGTGAAATCTGCCCGGAAGCTTGCCTGGAGCGCGAGCTCGTAGATGCGAAGAAAGAACTGAGTGGACCCGCGTGCCGCCAACACCAAGTTGTACTGCGGGACAAGCAGCATCTTTGCGCCGGACGAATGCGCTCCGGTGCGGGCGTCCTCCGCGAGGGTATCGACCGCGACCAAGAGCTGGTCAGGACGTAACAGAACGTTGAGGATGCTCATAGCGGACTCGCCCGGAGGTCGCCAGACTATCGCCTTCCCCACCACCGACTGTCGAGACCGTCATGACAACCGAAATCACGGAAATCCTCGATCGCCTGCATGCGTGCGAGTCCGAACTTCAGATGCACCGCGGCTATCTCAAGGCAGCGGAATACGCGCTTCGAGTACTCACGCTGACTCACCCAGCACCCGAACGGCTCTCCGATACTTGGCTAAGTCTTTTGCCCAGCATCGCCTCTAAGCACAGGCAAAGCGACGGCGATCTGTTCGCCGTCGCTTTCCAGCAGTCGCTCACCGTGCTCACCGAGCAGATCGGGGAGCATCGGCAAGGGGATCAAGCGGCTACAGCGTAGGGCTCGACCAGGCCGGCCAAAAGATCCATGGCCGCTGGGTTTGCATCCTCGGCGTCGCCGCGCTGATTGAATCTGGTCCAGTCCGCTTGAGCCAACCGTTTCAGTTCGGCTGGTTCGACTGGAAGCCACTTCATTGGCCAGAGCGGCAAGCGGCGTTGCCCCACCCTGCCCCTCTGCAGCTCTACGATCTCGTTGTGGCTGCTCGCGCCCAGCACTCTCGAATAGGCCACTGATAGCCCATCCTCTGGCCCCTCCAAGTACTGGAGGAAGCGTTCGCCATCGAAGAGGAGCACCCCCGTAACCCCAGCATTACGGTTGAACCGGGCCGCGTCGTCCACAATCTGATCCAGCTTTCCGTTGGATAGGCTCAGTTTGTCGCCGGCAATCTCCGCTCCGGCACTGCTCACGTATACAACCGCCCTGATGGGCATTAGTGCACCTCCTAGATGAGGCACGACACTATCAGGGTTAAAGCAACGTTTACGTGAGAGCGGCGCAATTTCCCCAACGATTCAGTAACCCGTGATTCTGAATGAGGGCGCTCATCACAGAACGAAGGCACCCATCGGGGCAGCATTCCGAAAAAATGCTAGGTACACCGCAATGCCCGATACAGGCCTTTTCTACGTTCTAGACCTTGATGCAAAACGCGACCGCGATGGCAACCTCGACCGCGTGACCGAAATCAGCGTCCGTTGCAACCACTGCAAGCACATCACCCGTTCCAAGGCGCCGCAGCTGGAGACCATGCCTGGCGGCACACTACTCGCGTGCGCCGGATGCGGCGAGCGTCAAGCCGTCAGCAATGCTCGCCTGGTTGAGTGCGACCACGTGCTGGGGCACACGCTACCCCAAGCGATGCCGGCCTGACTTGCCATGTGCGGCCGATTCGTCCAGCTGCCCGTTGTCGACTTCGGCCAGCCGGGGCTGGCTGACCTTGCCCCCGGCCTGGCCGAAATCCAGCCCAGCTACAACCTCGCGCCGACACAGCGGGCCTCGGTAATCCTGGACCGGGGCGAAGGCCAGCAGGTCACCCGCTTGGCGTGGGGGCTGCTACCGTTTTGGGCTAAGGCCAAGGGCCTGCAGGGCTCGACCATCAATGCCCGAATCGAGACGGTGGCCACCAAGCCGGCGTTCCGGTCGGCCTTCAAGAAGCGCCGCTGCGTTATCCCCATGGCCGGCTACTACGAGTGGTCGGTGAGCCCGATCGACGAGAAGAAGGATCCCTGGTTCATCCATGCCACCGGGCCGCTGCTGGCCGCTGGCCTGTGGGAGGACGCCAGCCCCCTGCTGCCCGAGGGCAACCTGGGCACCTTCACCATCATCACCGGCGACAGCAGCGGCGTCTCGGCCGACATTCACGACCGCATGCCGGTGTGGCTGCATGCCGGCCAGATCGATGAGTGGATGGCCGCTAGTCCGGACGATGCGATGGCGATGCTGCTGGCCAGCGAGCCGCCGGCGATGGAAGCCTATCGGGTGACCAGGGCGGTGAACACGCCGCGGAACAACCGCGAGGATCTACTACAACCCGTGGCATAGCCTTGACCGAAGCACGAAAGAACCTCCGGCTGTTCGCTGCCTGTACGAAGTTCAATGGCCGGTCACGTCGATCAGCACGAAGTGGCCGGATGCACTGAACTGCGTGGCGTTGTCTGACTGCGGTATCAGGGCCGTCGCGCCGGCGTAGTAGAAGCGTCCCGACCCCGCGGCGCCCGTTCCATCCCCCTGCGGCCCGGTCAAGCGGAAGCCCACGCCACGCTCAATCCGCTGACACGAACGAGACGAGATCACAGCGTAGCGCCGACCAGCCGGGACCTGCATGTAGGCCCCCTCTGCCGCCCCGAACGGGGCAGTTGTCACGTCTACGATGCGAAGGGGCTTCGCCCAGGAAGCGAAGGCCAACTCGCCGGTGTGCTCTCGGTACACCTCGATTCCTTCCTTGCCCGGTGTTCCAGTCAGAACCGAGTCGTATACCCACACCGTGCCGAACACAAACGATGAGCCCGTGTAGGCCGACACTCGCCAGTTGTTGCCGCCGATATTGGTCAGAATCACGCTGAGCCCGAAGTTGTTGTTCGGACCCGTGACCGCGACCACTGGACTCTTGGCCTGGAAGTCACGCGTGACGTACCGGGTTACCACGATCCCCGACACCTGGTAGGCAACTGCGCCAGCTTCGTTGATATCGAATTTGTGGCGCAGATGGAAGTTGAGCAGATCGCTTCGGACCTGCACCGTCCCGGACGGGGTGTATGCCTCAAACCCTCCTACTAGCATTTCAATGCACCCCGTAGAGAACAGTTGCCGGGACCAAGGCAAAGACGGGCTGCCCATTGGCATCCACATCCGTGCCCCAATAGATCCGGCCGTCTGAGTACCAAATGGTTGGCGTGCGGCCAGGCTGCGCAGGCGGAGGCACCACGTAGAAGAGGAAATCCCCAGGTGGCAGCGGCCCCACCCACGTCGAATTGCCGTGCACGGAGTCGGTCTGAATCGTGCCGATGAAAAGCCCCAAGCGGGTCGTGTAGTCGATCTCCAGCGACCCGTCGAGATTGAAGGTCTGGATGCCCCCAGGCATGCGATGCTCCCTAATGATTGGCGGGAGGGCGTTGGCGCCTCCCGCACTTTGCTACTGCCACCAGCCCATGCGCGTGGCGAGCTGCCCGTTCGGGTAGTAGGTGCGCCAGTTCCCGTCGCTGTACTCCGTCCGCTGACCGCCGCCCGAAGAAGTCACACGGAACATGTCCGCAACCACGTCGAACGCCACCAGCCCGCCACTATTCTCTAGCACCAGTCCGCCTACCTTGTTGTCGGCTCGCACCGATACACGATAGGACGCGGAGCTTTCCGTACCACCTGCCGACCATCCGCTCGGCTTCGTCTGCCCCGGGGTCGCCTCTTCCAGCATCGGGCGGACCCAACGCAGGAACGAGTTACCCGCAGCAGTGGCCCTCCCTGCGAAGATGATGCGCAGGAAGTGGGTAGCTGCCGGGGCCTTGCCCTTCACGAATATACGCGTGTAGTTGTCAAGGTGCGCACCACCACCCGGGGGGTCAATCTCCGGACTAGACATTTGCCCCGTGGTAGTGTCGTTCTGGTGCTTGAACTCGCAGATGATCTGTGCCTCGCGATTGCCCGACACGTAAGCAGACACCATGTATTCCTTGCCCGGCTCGACCGGCACGTCTATCCACTGCCACACACGTCCCGGGTTCACGGAACCCGCCTGAATCAGCGCGTACGTCCCATAGGGGATACCCGTGTCGTTGAACCACTGGCCTTGGTAGTTGGTGTATCCGGTGAGCCCGTCGGGGGACCAATGATTCATGCGGGCAATTACTCCCGGGTCAGCGAACGTCGCGTTCGGCATCAGATTGCCACCGCCGAGCTGGGAAATCGACGCCTGCATCTCCTTCACGACCGCGGCATCAGCCTTCCCGCCGAGGCCCGCCTGCACACTCTGGATGGCCGAAGCGTTGGCGTTAATCTTGCCTTCGTGCTGCTGCACCGTGCTCTGCATCTGATTGAACGCGGTAGCGTTGACGTTGCCTACCTGCGTTTTCAGGCTCACCAAGTCCTGCGCAGTTGCGTCCAGCTTGCTGCCCTGCTGGTTCACCGCCGTGGTCAGCCCTGCCGTCGCTGATGCGTTGGCGCTGATCATCAGCTCGTCGGTCACGTCGTAGAACTCGATGCGATCGACAAGGACTGTTGCGTCGCCAGATCCACGATTGGTGATCCACACCTGGCTCATTACCTCAGTGCGGGCGTCGCCCACTGGATGCTCCAGCACAAACCGCTGCCAGGCACTCGTGAGGTTCGGGGTGGTCTGATCGTTGTTTCCCTCGCCTGTGGCATCCCGAGCCCGGCAGCGCGCGGTCAGCGTTGCACTACCGCCCACCACCTTGGCGACGACTACCGTACGCAGCTTGCGACCAGCGCGCCCCGTCTTCAGTGGAACCCAACGGCCGCCATTGGCGTAAACGAACGGCGAACCCGCTGCACCTGCCTTGTGCACCATCTGAATTGCGCTGCCCTGCTGTCCGCCACCAGAAACCCAGGTCACATCACCGTTCTGCTGATTGCTGTTCCCCTTGACGAACGGCGCCATGTCACCGTCGAACATCGCGTTGACGTTGAGGTTTTCGCCTCGGTTGAAGGATGCATTGAGGGTGCTGGACAGGACGGTAAGCTGCTCCGCCTGCGCCGCCGCCTTGTTCTCTGCGCCCGTAACACGGGTGGTCAGGCCGGTCACGGCATCTGCAGTGGCGTTGACCCCCTGCTGGGCGGTGTATGCGTCGGTTACATCGATGACGAACGCGTCGTCGTAGATCACGTCGCCGCTGGTCACCCCGCCGCGGATTGTGGCACGGATGATGAAGCTCCAAACGTCGTCCCCCACGGGCACGTACCCAGATAGCTTTGTCCATTCCGATCCGACGTTCTTTGCAGGCATCACCTGGACGTTCGGATAGGCCACCGTGCCGTTGTTGCGGCGCACGGTAGCCTGCAGTCCGACGGTGCCGTCACCCGATCCGGTGGTCAGTGGGTTCGCAGGGTCGTTGCGGACCCAGACTTCCGCGTAGAACACGCGGCTGCCGTTCGTACGGAACTCGATCAGGGACACGTCACGGATCGCCCCCGTGGCGGTCAGGCTTAGAGCCTTGGTCCCGGAACGCGCGAACGCGTCCGTGATGCGCCCTATGCCATAGGCGTCACCCGCCTTACGCGTCTCAAAGCTCCCGTCCTGAATCAGGTTAGCGCCGCTGAGGATCGACGTCGACAGGTCACTCTGCAGCTTGGTGATGCTGGTCGAGGCGGAATCGATCTTGCCCTCGGCGGTAGTCACCCGGGTGGTCAGGTTCTGCAACGCCGATGCGTTGGCGTCCGCCTTGCCGGAAACGTTGGTCAAGTCGCTGCGAAGCGAAGTCAGCTGCCCTGCCTGGGAGGTGATCGTGTCGCCCTGCTGCGTCACCTTCGTGCTGAGGTCCGAAATCGCCTGGGCATTCGCCAGCAGCTCGGTCACTTCCTCCAGCACAACATCGTCAACCCACAACGTACCGACAGTGTTGTCGGCATAGATGCCCAACTGCAGTCCGGTGATCGACGTGTTGTCCGGGATTGCGTACACGGCACTGAGGTAGGTCCAGGCAGCTTTGTCCGCGACGAAGAACGTTGCTCCGGCGAGCAGCTCACCGCTCTGGTTCGCCAGTCGCATCTTGCTGTTGCCAGCCGTGCCATTGAAATCCGGGGTGCTGCGATACCAGCAGCTATAGCGATACTTCTTGCCTGGGCTCGTCGGCATCGCGGTGCGACCATTGGCATACGCAACCTTCTGCCGGATGGCCCCCGGATCGAAGCGCACACACATGCCACCGGCACGTCCCTCCGTGGCCGGCCAACTGGTGCCGGTTGCGCCCGGGTCGTAGGTCCAACCAACGTCCTTGCCTGACTGCCACGAGCCATTCAGGACCATGTTGCTGCCCTGCGAGATCAGCGCCGGCAATGTGGCGGCGATCGTCGTGATCGACTGAGCCAGCGCGCTCGTGGTGGTGGCGGTCGCCTCCTGCAGCGCCGTAACCGATGCAGCAGTTGCCAGCGAACCGGCACCGGCCGGCATGCGGGCCTCCATCGTGCTGATGCGCTGCACCTGCGCCGAGTCCGCAGCCACACGGGCCTTCAGCTCCTCGTAGACAAGCCCTGCAGTCAGCTGCAGCGGATCCGTTCCGGTGTAGTTGCCACGCATCTGAACGGCCAGCGTGTTGCGCTGGAGAGCCTCAGCGGCATCTGCAGTGATACGCGCCTGGGTTTCTTCCTGTACCAACGCCACCGACGCGCCGGGCTGCGGACGACCGACGGCGATGTAGTCGATCAGGTAGTAGTTGGCGACGGTCTGCGCCGCCCCCAGCTGCAGGCGAATCGCATCCACCGTGGCCGGCCACCACGCAATGTCCTGCACGTCGACGGTGGCCACGCCGTTCACGTCCCACGCCGGTTCCGGGATGGCCACACGCTTCTGCGTGTTCCATGCCTGGTCCGTGGTGGTGATCCACTGGAGGAAGCCGTTCCACGTCGGCGAGCCCACGCGCTTCACGCGCAGCTTCACGAAGCGGTATGCGCTGCCGTCTACGGCCAAGGCCACCGGCGACTGCACCCAGGGCGCGGTGGCGTGGTTGGCGGGCCGCAGCCAGCCATCCACGAGGGTTGGCGCGCCGTTGCCCGTCCACCCTTCAATGGTCTGGTTGAATGGCCAGAGCTTGATGCTGTCGAACTGCGTCCCGCTGCCGGCCGCAACCTCCGACACCGCGCGCGCCAACGATTCATCGGCGCTCTGTCGCAACTGCTCCTCTCGGCTGATCGCCGCCTCGCGCGCCAGCTTCTCGTTCAGGAGCCCGTCGATCCGCGCCTGGGCCTCCGCGCTGATCGCCTGCATGGCTTGGGTCACGCCCTGCTGCCGCAGCAGCGCCTCGGCGACCAAGTCCTGCGCCGCCTGCGCCAGCCCGGCGGCGCGCGCCGCTGCCTCGTCTGCGATCGCTTGGATGCGGGCGCTGATCTCCGCCGCCAGCTTGGCCTGCTGCTCGGCCAGGTCCTTGGAGGTGGTGGGCGGAACGACGCCCACCACGGTTCCGGTGCCGGTCTTGCCGCGGACGGTCGGGGTGATCTGGAACCACCAGGTCTTGCCGCTGCCGTCGCTGTAGACGTACCGCGTCTCGGTGGTGCGGTGGATCTCCGTCCAGGGGCCATCCTGGCTCTCGCTACGCGAGATGACGTAGATCACGCCCTCCAGATCCACCGCATCCCATTCGAGGACCACGCCATCGGCCACCGGCGTGGGGCTGACGCCGGTGGCCGGCGGCACGTCCGGTGCCTTGAAGGGCACGGGGAACCACGTGGAAAAGCGCGGTGTAACCGGAGACGCGGACGGCAGCCCGCCCACGCCGATTTCTACCAGCGTGAGTTTCCTTGCTTGCATTGCTGATTACCTCGCGTAGTTAAGCGAACTGCGCAGTTCGGCACTGCTGGCGTTGCGTACGCCCTGGGTAGTGGTCGACACGAGCTGGCGGAGCAGCTGGTTCTGTTCGGCGAGCAGAGCGTTGCTCTGCTGTATGGCGGCGGTGGTTTGCGTCTGAGCGTCGTTGTTCACGACCAGGTCGAACACGGCCCGGCTGAAGTTGTCCGGCAACGCCTCGATGGCGTCGGCCAGCGCACCCATGCTGGTTCCGTCCGGCTGATTGAGATCTCCGACCTTCATGCCATCAATCAGGCCGGTCACGCGGCCGTACAGGCTGTTGTAGTCCTGACCGCTGGCGTAGAGGTTCCGACCGACGCCCAGCACCGCCTGTGCCGCCGCCTGCGCTGCGCTGCTGTCCCCGCCCGACACTGCCCGCTCCAGCTCCTGCATGGCCTGCTGTAGCTTCTCCTGATCGGTCAGCGGCGACAGGTCGCTCACAGATAGGCCATAGCTAATGGCTTTCTTGTCCTTGTCGATCTGCGCTTGCAGCTTGCCCATGTTCGTGGCGCGCAATGCCTCGATCTTAGCCAGGTCCTCAGCGCGCGCGCCCGACAGGCCCAGCGCCTTAGCGTAGTCGTTGGCGGACTTCACCTGTTGGCGGTAGGTGCGCTCGATGCTCAGGGCCTGCTGCTGGTAGGCGGTCAGGTCACCCGTCAGGAGCTGTGTCGACACATCGGCCATCAGGGTGGAGTAGTTGCCCAGCAGGCCCGACACCTTGTTGATCTGCGTGGCCAAGTCCGTACCGGCAACGCCGGCCAGGTCCTGGAAGTAGTCCACGGCCTTGTTCACCTTGTCGATCTCCAGGCCGTTGAGTGCCCGGCCCAGCTCGTCGGCATTGCCCACCGCCAGCTCGATGGATGCTCCCAGCGCCGCGAACACGTCCGCCGAGTCGAAGTAGCCATCTAGCTGCCCACCGAAGCCCGCTGCCTTGACCGCCTCGGTATAGAGGCGCTCCTGCATACCAGCGAGGTAAGACTCCAGCTGCTGCTGGGCCTCCGCCGAATCTGCCGACAACGACAGTTTGCCCAGGCTCACCTTGACCCCAGCCAGCTGCTGCGACATGTCCATGCCCAATTGCTTGGCCAGGTCCGTGGCAGCGCCGCGAATCTGCCGAGCCGCCATGTCGAACGTGCGATCGATACCGGGGTCGAGTGCCCCGTATTGGGTCCACTTCTTGTCGGAGCGGAACCAGCCGCCCTTTTGCTTCACGTCGGCGTAGCTCTGGCCGTCCAGTCCACCGAACCCGTAATCGCCGGTGATGCGCTGACCGGTGATCTTGGGCGCACTGCGCCCGAACGCCTTGCCCAGCAGCGAGCTGCCCGAGAAGATCGCCGCCGTCTTGCGGTTCATGCCCAGCGCGCGCCCGATCACGTCCAGCGACATGCTGTCGAGCATGACCGGCGTCAGCAGTCCACCGGAGGCGAAGTGGCCACGTTTCAGCAGGTCAAACTTGTCCTGGTTCTCCAGCCCGAAGCCTTCCTTGTAGGCGCTGCCGGCCATCTGCATACCCATCGCGATCAGAGCCGCATAGGGTGCAAAGGCCGCGACGGCTCCCAGCGCGCCCGTAGCTGCTCCCGCAGCGCCGGCCCCACCGGCAGCGGCCGAGCCGCCTCCCGTCAGTGCAGCCACGTTGTTGCCGAAGCCCATTAGGGTGTTCGGGCCGAAGCCACCCGCCGCGGCTGCGGCGCCGGGAGTGAACCCGATAGCGCTCTGGCCCTTCGACAGCCGGCTCGCAATGTTGGCGGCGTTCTGGCCGCCTGCAGCAGTACCGTTGCCGCCGAAGATCCCCAGGATGCTGTTGAGGCTCAACCCGTTGCCGCTGCCGAGGCCATTGATGCTGTCCATGATGCGCGTCTGAATCGGGAGCACCAGCTTTTGCTCCAGCAGCTGGCGTGCAATGTCGCGCAACCCCTGCCTGGCAATGTCCTTCATGTCGTCCCACATGCCGGACCAATCGCGCAGGCCGCCCGCGACGAAGTTGGCCATAGCGTCCGCGGTGTCGCTGACCAGGTACGTTCCCACATCCGCCCACTGCTGCAGGCTGGCGGCATACTTGTCCGCGTCGATGCTGGCCTGAGCCGCAGCGCGCGCTTGCGCCATGAGCGAATCGCTGAGGTCGGCGGTGATGCCTGCGCCGGCCGCGTTCGCCTCGTTGATAGCTTCTTGCATGTCGCGCTGGTTCTGCATCTCGCGGCGCGCGCGCTCCCGCGCTGGCCCGATGAGGCGCATCATGTCCAGCTCGCCGCTCATGGTGTCGAGCAGAGCCTGCGGCGCCCGCTTGCGCTTGTCCAGCTCGGCGGTGGTGGTGGCCAGCTGCGCCGCTGACTCCTTCTCCAGGATGTTGAAGGCAGCGCGCGTGATGTTGCCAGCGGCCAGTTCCTTGTTCAGCTCGGCCAGGCGCTGCTTGTGCTTCTGCTCGGCCTCGGCCAGCGGGCCGGCCATCGTGGCAGCGGCCATGTCCGCCTCGGCGGCGTACCGCCGCAGCGATTCTGCCTGGCGGTCGACGGTGGCGCCGCTCGTCTTGCTATCGCGCCCCAGCTTTGGCGGCTCGTAGGGCTTAGGCTGGCCCGGGATGCCGGCGGTGGTGTCGACTGTGGCGGTCACGCCCCGGAAGGGGAACGCGGCGATTAGCGCGTCCACCTCTGCCAGCTCGCCCTGCACCTTCTTCTTGGCGTCATCGCTGAAGATGCCCTTCCAGTTCTTCAGGCTGTCACCCAGCGCGCCGCGCCGAGCCTGGAGGCTCTCCAGGGAATCAGTGTTGCTGACGGGCATGAAACCCTTCGATTTGAGCCAGCCGGTGTAGCTGACCACCAACTGCCCGAAACCTGCGGCGGCATCCAGAGCGGCTTGGCCGAACGCGATAACGCCATTGGTGGCCGTGTGCATGGCCTCCTGCGCCTTGGGATCGTGCAGCAGCTTGTTCAGCTCGGTCAGGGTCGGGATCACGCCCTCGGCCACCTGAACCTTGACGCCTAGGAAGGCGAGGTCTGCCTCTTGGGTGACCCGGCGCAGATCGTTCATCGCCTTGGCCGTGTCGTTGCTGATGATGGCCCCAGCTGCCTCAGCAGCCTGGCCCCACTGCTTGAACCCGGCGCTGTTGTTGCGCAGCAACGGGATCAGCATCGCCGAGTCGCTGGCGATGGCCTCCATGTAGAACGTCAGCTCCGTCTGCGACAGGTTGGCCCGCTCCAGGCTCTTAAAGTAGAGCCCGAGTGCGTCCGGGCCGGATAGCTTGCGCATCTGCTCGGCAGTGACGCCGGCGCCCTTGGCGACGTTGTTGAAGAAGTCGGCCATGGCGCCGCCACCCGTCTGGATGTAGTCGCCAATCTTGTCCTGCACGTCCTTGAGGATATCGGCCAGCTTCTCGTGACTGATCCCCACTGTGTTGGCACCTGCAGCCATGCGCTGGAACTGCTGGGAGGTGGTGCCCGACAGCTGACCGAAACGCTCGTACTGTGTGGCCAAGTCGCCAACCTGACGCGTCCACATGACTACAGCTGTGCCGGCTGCGGCAGCCGCGGTGCCTAGCGCGGTTCCCAATGCGGTGCCCACTTCGGACAAGGTCCGCTGGATCGCGGCAGAGCGCTGTGCCGCGACGTGTTCTGCCTTGGTCATCCCCTTTTCAAAGGAGCCGGTCTTGGCGAGTAGATCAACAGTGAGGGTGTAGAGGCTCATAGATTTCCCAATAAAAAGCCCCGCAATGCGGGGCTCTTTGAAGTCAGATTGAGGTCAGTTCAGGTCAAGGGATCGAGTACTGGTCTCCCTCCAAGAGGCCGTAGACGACACCAGTTCGCTGGTTGATGAACCTAATGCGGGCGATCCACTTTTCAGAGGAACCAGCGCCGTAGTTGGATAAGCATCGAGCGTTGAACTGTTGGGTGCTGAAATTCATAGCAGCCCAGCGCTCATCGACCAAAACGTCTGCTCCACTCGAATCAACCCGCCCAGGTCTGGCTTCGCCGGACGATTCAAGCGACTCGACGGCCTGCACGCAGGCCGCAGATACCGCTGCTGCCTCGGGCACAAGCTTTGACGCTCCTTCACGGCTCTCCGTTGGCGAACTACCGCTGATGACAAGCCACATAGCTGCAGCTCCAAGAACAACAACCCCTATTACAGCGAGCGCGACTCTCTGCCCGGAATCCATGGTCACAGCCTCCTCAAGTGGATGCGCTACAGCATAGTGCCAACTACCGCTGCAACCATCAGGCCGGAACTTCTTCAAACTCCATGTATCCCGAGAAGTATTGCCGGGTGATGTTCTCGGCACTGGGCAACTGGGTCGGGAAGCCGTAGAGGGCGGTCCGCGCCGCCAATGCTGGATCGAACGCCTTGGTCACAATATCCCGGTACTGGGGCACGACACAGGCGCGCCGTCGGCCCGCCAGTTCGGCCCCGATCATCTCCCAGTCCATCCCTCCGAGGCCGTTCCCGCGCACAACCGGCGTGGACCGGCCGGACAGCGTGCAGGTCAGCCTCCGATACAACGGCCCCGGCACAGTGTTGACCTGGCCTCCCTTCGTTCGCGTGTGGGCGCTCGTGTCGATCACGGCCACAGCCCACCCGTCGCTAATCCCCACCTCGACTGCCCGGAAGATCGCAATCTCGCCCACGTCCACGTTGGTGGCGGTGGTGGCAATCTCCACGGACACCACCGAGACCAGGGCGCTGGCCTGCGGGAACAGCCAAGCGCAGACGCTGCCGTCAGGCAGACGCACCGTGGTCCCGGTGGCTCCGGCGGCGCTGACTTGCACGCCGGGCGGAATGTTCAGGCCGAGAATCGCGATGATCCCCGGGACCACAGCGTCGGCGAGGGTGATGGTGATAGCCAGCGAACTGGTGCGGCGGATCCGCGACGCCCTGCCAGGCTTTCCGTCGAAGAGCGCCGAGCCCTGGTCCGCACTCAACCACGTGCCACCGGTGAGGGTCACCGTCGCGACTGCCGGCATGCCATATCCAATCAACACGTCATCATCCCCACACCGTCAGCACCACGTCCCCCGTGGCAGGATTGCGCTCTACACGGCGCACCAGCACCGGCTTGCCGTCGTCGAGACCGTAACGTCCGTAGGTGATCCGGCCGATCTGCCCCGGCAGCGGCGCCAAGTCCTGATCACCACGCACCGCCAGCTGGTAGAAGTGGCGCTGCACCCGGTACAGGCCGAGGACGCGATCAATCTCCTGCTGCGCGTCGGCCGCATGCCAGAACAAGGAGATCACCGGGTCAGCCGCCTCTGCCCGCTGGTAGTGGGCGTGCAGCGGACCAGCGCCATAGACCTGCCCCCGGTAGAGGCCGGTCAGCTCATCGCGCCGGGATTGCGGCACGTCGACAACGTCGGTGACCAGGTCCGATGCGCCCAGCGCCTGGCCGTTGGGACGGTAGGCCATGCGTCGAGTCAGGTTCGGAGCATCATCGGGCACCATGACCAGGTCAGCGTCCAGATCATCCTCCGACAGATCGAAGGCGAACGCGCCGACATAGTTCTCGGGCGCGGTCACGCGGGCGAAGCGCAGCACCCCGGATGGATCCTGGTAGCAGCCGGCGCCGTAGCTGGGTAGGAGCGCATTCAGCGCAGCGCGGCCGGTGATGGCTGTTCCTGCGTAGTAGCCGATGCCCATATACCCCGTGGCTTGGTCGATACTCGCACAGTCGCTGGCTGACCACGCCGCTCGCCCCAACCTGGCCATCACGTCCGCCACCGCCTGCTCCAACCGCGCCGGCAGCATGCCCGCTCCGATGCTGGAGGCGTCCGCCACCACCGGCGTTACCGGCGGCGATTTCATCAGCAGCTGCTGCCCATCCGGCGCTTGGCTGTAGGTTCCTGCCTCCATCAGGTCGCCGCGGTCCATCACGGCATCCACGTAGACCCGCCCGTCAGCAACGAACATCGAGGTCGCATCCGCGTTGGCGCCCATTGCCGGGACGCTGGCCACTGCCCCGATCACTACCGGCTGCGGCTTCCAAGCCAGCGAAGGGACGTTCGGCAGGAACACGCCCCGGTTGATGGTTTCATCCAGGTAGTCGTGCGCGTCACGCAGGTGCAGCGTCTTGGTGCCGTCGTCGTTGATCTCGATCTGCTCGATCGCGCAACGGAAGGCCGGGACCGCGTCGGCCCGCATCCCATTTTCGGGCGCCAGCAGGATCTGCACCGAGCTGCCAGAGGCACCAGTGCCCGCCATCCCGTCCAGCAAACCCTCCGCATCGAGCACGACGCACTCGGCGGCCGCGGCCTGGGACACCGGGTCACCACCCCACGGCCAGAACGCCAGCTCTTGGATCAGGTTGACGCCCTCGGCCACCACCCCCTCGTAGCGAACGTTCGCCGGGCTATCGCCGGGCGCAGACAGCCAGTCCACGTCGGCCAGCCGGGTCGGGCTGACGGATGCAGCGGGCAACCGCCAGCCAGCGGCCGCCGCCTCGCTTCGCGGCCCCCACTGCCCTGCGTTGACCGCGAGGCACAGCCCGCCCGCCTTGGTTGCGGCCAGTGACGCGGCGAAGAACAGCGGCCCAGACAGCTGCAGCTCGCGCACCAGGATCTGCGCGCCGTTGAGGTAGAGCCGCAGCTGGCGAGGGGTCGAGAACACGACCTGCAGCCCGACAATGTCGCCGTGGGTCACCGCCGGCAGGCCAGTGGCGATCGCTCCTCCAGCCTGCAGCAGGCGCCCGCCGGCGAGGTCCCAGCCGATGCTGGCGAGATCCGCACCCAGCGCCTTGTTCAGCGCTGCCGAGCCCGTGGCGAAGCCTACGAGGGCTGCAAGGGCGTCATCACCCCACACCGCAAACTCCACGCCCACCGTCCCGGCATCAAGGCCGAAGTCGGAGCGCGCGTGGCTGGCCAGCGTGGTGGCGCCGGTGGTGGCCAGGGTAAGCCCGCCATCTCGCGCAGCGAGTAACGGGCCAATGGGCGTGGCGGCGAACCGCCCGAAAGTGTCGGTCATGGCTATCCCAGTCGATCGAACCAGTCCTGTGCCTCGTCCTCCTCGGAACGTGGAACAAGCGTGTCCAGGTACTCCTGAAAGGAGCGCTTGGTGCCGCCTTGGCTGTGTGAGGCAGTGATGTATGCGGCGAAGGCAGCGGGCTTGATGTGCAGGCTTACAGGGTCGATGGGGTTCCGCTTGTGGAACTCCCACCATTCCAGGAACTCCCGGCGCGACATGCTCGCCTGCAGCTCCGCCACCGTGCGATGCAGGTGGCCGGCGAGGACCTTCCAGAACCAGTCCTCGCCGCGCTGCCTTAGCCGTTTCCCGCGTCAGCCTGGGCTTGCGCAGCATCCTCGCCGAAGCCGGAATGCTTCATGGCCACGCGCTGCAGCTCAGCGGCAACCAGTGGTTTGAGCTGGGCGGCCTGCTCCACGTTCATTACCGGCTTGCCGTCCTCGTCGCAGATGGTCGCTGCGATCAGCTTGGCGCGGTCGCCTTCACCCCACAGCTTGCGGAACTCCGCATCCGGCAGCTCGCGGACATGGAACTGCGCCTTGGCTCCGTTGGGCAGGGTGATCGTGTCGGCGTGCACGTCCTTGGACGCGAACATGCCCAGGTTGGTGAACGACTGCAGGACGCTCAGGGGCTGCTGCGGCTGGGTTTGGGGGGTGTCGTTGGTCTTGCTCATTGGCCGTTTCCTTGAATGGCGACAGGGCGCGCGGGCCGCGCACGGCTAACACGCGGAGGATCCGCGCGCCCTGTCAGAGAGATGGCCCGCCGGAGCGGGCCTGGGTGGGCGCCGTTGGCGCGGCCTTACGGCGTCGGGCGGTGCGTGGTGACGGCGCCGGAGCCGCGGATGGTGATCGTCGCCTTCCAGACGTCGTTGTCCTGGCTGGTCACCGCGAAGTTCTGCACGAAGCCGTCGAACTGCTTGGACAGCACGGTGTCCGGCGGGGTGATCTTGCCGGCAACGGCGGTCGGCTTGGCCACGCCTTCGGTTTCCGACAGCGGCGCGGTCACCAGCCAGTTCACGACGGCACCGGTCTCATGCAGCTCTTCCAGCTTCTCGTGGTCGACGCTGTCGTAGATGATCTCGATGCTGGTGCTGCCGGTCTGCTTGCGCCCGGCGACGAATTGGTCCCAGTCGTCGTCGTAGTCGGAGATATCGATCTCCGATGCCTGGCCATCGGGGAAGCCGACCGAACGCAGGCGGGTCACCTTGATGACCTCGGCCGCGCCGATGGCGACGAACAGCTGGGAGTGCTTCGACTTGATTACCTGTCCCATAGGGATTTCCTTGTGTTGCGCCCGTCGCCGGGCATGAAAAAGGCCCCTCGCGGGGCCAGTGGGTTGCCGTTGTGTGGATCAGCGCAGTTGCAGGAGCCGCACGTCGAATGAAATGCCTACCGAATCCGTGCCGTCGCTGTCGGGCGTCGGGTTGTACGACTCGATGCTGCCCACGCGCTCCACCACGTCGCGGATAGCGACGCCAACGGCGTTGGCTTGGCTGAGGTCCTCGCCCCATACGGTCATGCGGACCCGCCAGCCGTCAGCCGGCGGCGGTTCGGACAGCATCGCCGTTGGCGATCCGTTAACCACCTCCCACGTCGCGTAAGGGAGCGGCGTATTCTGGGGCGCACTACCCAGGAATAGGCGGACAGGGTCGCCGAGCGCCTGCCGGACGGCCGCATCGTTTTCCAGCAGGGATTGGATCAAAGGAACCATCATCGCCAGCCATCCTTTTTTAGCTGCTTGTCGAGCGCCGCCCAGGTCTCATTGATGATCACCTGTGCCGCTTCCGGTCCTTTCGTCTCACCGGCGGGTGTGAGGAAGGGAGACGCCCGCATGTTCTTGGTCCCGAACTCCAGGAACCGCCAGTAATAAGCCCACCCAGACTCCTCGTAGACCTTCCCAAAGCGGCCACGGCGCCGGTTGCGCTTCGTGTTGGCGTACTTGCGGCGGCGACCCGTCTTAACGCCTACGGTGAAGTACTCGCCGCCTTGGCCTACACCTGCGCGCTGTCGGCTCTTGGAGTTGGCCCGGCGGGTGACGATCTGAGACGCCATGAAGCCCGTTGCTTTCGGCGCCCGGCGTCTGGCATCGTCCCGAATGACATTGCCGCCCTTGCGCATGCCAGCCTGGACCGCCCTGCTCTGGATGGCCTTGGGGACCTCCCGCAGCGAGCGCAACAGGCCATCCAGCCCGTGAATTGACACTTGCTCAGCCATTGCCCAACCCCGCTACGGCGATGATCGCCATCTCACTACCGTCGTTGCTCGGTGCAATGCTCTTGATCGCATAAGGCTTGCCCCGCTCGACAATGCGCCAAGTGGGCTCGACATGTCGCGGGAGCATGTCCCACCGGACCTGCTCGCGGTATCGCTCCGCCCCCGCTGCGACCGCCTCGGCCGTCGCGCTGAGTTGATTCGTCTTCTTTGCCCACGCCTCGGCGACGAACTGCCATTCCTTCTTGCGCGCCCCGCCTAGCGGATCGCGGACGTCGACCACGCGCTCGAAGCGGATCAGGTGACGGCGCTGGCCTGCTGAAGTAGCCATCAGAATCGCTTCCTGTACCAAAGAAGTCGTGACACCCCGAGGGCAATCTCCGAGGTCAGCTCACCCAGGGCACTGCGGTTCTCCGCCCAGCTACCGACCATCAATAGAACTGCCTGGTGCACGTCCGCCGTGAGTGCCATCTCTTCTTCGCTGGACGGCTCACCCTCAACCAGACGGCGATCACAGTGCATCTGCACGTGCACGAGGGCCGCGTCGATGTACGTCTGCAGGAGCGCGTCGCTGACCTCATCGACAATGCGGCACTGTTCGCGCACGAGCGCGAGGTCGAGGGTGATTGCCATTACTCGTGATCCTTGTTCTGGGCTTCGGCCAGCACCGCTGCCAGGCGATCAGCTTTCCATCGGCGGTCGAACTCGACGCCGGCGGCCTCGAGCTGCTGGATCAGGAGCGCCTTCTTGTCGGCGCCGCTCTGGTCGGAATTGGTCGGAGTACCTGCGGCGGACTCGGGAGCGCCTGACGGCGCTGCAGCACCGTCAGGCGCACCAGCACCGGTGACCTGCGCTCCCGCGGTGCCTGTCGCTTCGTCGGTACTCGTGGATCCAACCGCGCCGTCGCCCTCGCCCGCCTTCAGTTCGCTGGGCTTGGCCGGCTTCGTCTCCTGGGGTACGGCACCTTCGTGGACCTGTACCACCAAGCCCTTGCCAACCAGCGCGTGTCCGTATTCCGGATCCACGTCGTCGAACACGTCGCCAGCCTTCACATCGGCGGACTCGGCGTTGAGCTTCGGGGCGTCGCCGCGGAAGCCCCATTGAGCTTTGATCTTCATGTTCCTGCTCCGTATCGAAAGAGAGAGGCCGGCGCGTGGCCGGCCTCGTTAGGGATCAGCTCGCTATCACGCCTGAGGCTTGAAGCGGCCCTTCACGAATGCCTCGACCCGGCGCTTGGCCAGGCCCAGGCGCTCTTCGACCAGCAGCACGCGCTGGTTCTTCACGAAGTCGTCGTTGATCAGGCCGACTTTGAACAGGAAGCTCATGCGGTCGTAGATCGTGGCGCCGCGCTGGAAGTTGGCGACCAGGAACTCGCCACCGGTGGTGGTGCCGTCGCCTTCGTCCATGCTGTCCGAGGCGACCACCGGCCGGCCCCACAGGATCGGGGTCACGAAGCCCTGCAGGTTGGCGAACAGGTAGCGGTTCTGGCTGTCCTTCTCCAGCTCGATGTTCATCCAGTCCAGCTCGGTCATCACCGTGGCGTCGGCCGACAGCTTCGACTGCTTGCGCACCTGGTAGATCGCGCGACGGACAGTGTCGATCGAGGTGTCGCTCGCCTTCGACAGGTCGTCATCGAACACCGTGGCGTCAGTCATCAGGCCGGGCAGGTTGTTGCCCAGGCCGTCGCCCTTCAGGATCTGGGCTTCTTCTTCCAGCTTCAGGTCGTAGCGCAGCAGCTGCTGCAGGTAGCCGTACATCTGCGGCACGTCGTCCAGTGCCTCGTCGGTGACCGGAATCCAGACGGCCAGCTTCTTCACCAGGTCGGTCTTCTGCTCGAAGGTGACGTTGCTCTGCGGCTTGGCCGTGCCTTCGCCGACCGGCCCGGCGCCGCGGGTGTGCAGCTTCTCGCGGAAGTAGGTGTAGCTCTGGCCAGTGACGGAGATCGACGGGATCAGGTCGCGGATGCGCAGCTCCTGGCGGATGCCCGGCTGGATCGTCGGGTCGAAGTTCGGCACGACGATGCCTGCGCTGGTGACCGCCTTGGTCTCCTGCATGGACGCCAGATCGTCCTTCTTGACCTCGATCTCGGCAGCCGACTTCTCACGGCCCTGCAGCGCCTTGTACTCGTCGTTGCCCTTGATGAAGTCGATGAAGCCCTTCTTCGTGCCGGGCTGATTGCCCAGGCCAATGCCCTTCTCTTCCAGCTTCAGCACCTTGTCGACGACCTTCTGGATCTCGTCGGTGGCGGACTGGATCTGCTTCTTCAGGTCAGTGGTGACCTGGTTGCCCTTCTGGATCTCTTCGGAGGCGGCGTCGTACTTCTTCTGCAGGCCGGCGAAGCCGTCCTTCAGCTGCTTTTCCAGACCCTCACGGATATCGCTGATGTTCTCGCTCATTGGTTCATACCTTTGAAAATGGATTCGATGGATGTGCCGAGTTGCTTCAGCTGCTTCACGGTCTCCGTGTCCCCAATGCCACCGTCACGGTGGATCGCGGGAAAGCCGAGCGAGGCGACGGCCGCCGCCTCTTTCTGGGACAGCCCCATGCGTTCGCGCAGGGCCGATTCGAAGGCGCGAACGTCGGACTTGACGCTCATCACCTGTGCTTCGGGGTTCATACCGAACGGGACGACCGACGCCTCCCACAGTTCGGCCTTCTTGATGACGCGCACGCGCCGCCCCTCGCGGTTCTCGATCGCGTCCTCCAACGTGTTGAAGCCGACTGACATTTCGTCCAAGGTGCCGGCCTTCATCAGCTCGTAGGCGTCCTTGGCGTAGCTGACGTTGAGGTTGACCTTGCCCTTCAAGTGCAGGCCGTTGCCGTCCTGTTTGAACTCGGCATCGCCGATCAGCCGTGTCAGGTTGTGGTACAGCGCCAGGCGTAGTCGGCCAGTCCGAGTCGTCTTCACCTTGACGAAGGCACCCGGGAGGATCAGGTCCTCGCCGAGATCCACGTTGTTGAACACCGAGGCATAGCCCTCGAAGTTGCCGGCATCGTCTGCCGCCTTGACCTCGAACGGGCAGGAATACTTGCTAAGCATTGGCGGGATCTCCCGTTGGGTCGTCGTTACTGGAATCGGGCTTGTTGCTGGTCCACCGTGTGACCTGGTTGTATTGCTCGCCTTCCAGCACAGGCAGGTTCTCCTTCACCCGAACCTCATTGATCGTCATCCAGCCAGAGCCGCCGGAGCCGCCAAGCGCCGTCTTGTAGTAGGTAGAACGGGCGCCGCTGTCGGCCCGCAGGAGGCCCTCCACGACAGCCTCCACGAACATGTCGCCATCAGCGAACAACTTGTCGTTGATCTCGCTCTCGATGGCATCGAGGTAAGGCTTCAGGCCGAAGGTGACGAAGCCGCTGGTTTGCTGCTCCAGATTGGAGCCCAGCACCGACGTGGAGCGAGCGCGGTTCGTCAGGTACAGCGGAACGCCCCAGATGCCAGCGAGCGCCTCTTCCTGGAACTGCTGCGATTCGATGAACTGGCTGTCTTTCTGGGTCAGTCCGGCCGGCGTGATCGTCGGCCCGCCCTGCAGGATTGCCATCTTGCCGAGGTCGTCCACATCGCCCTGGCGGATATCCGGCAGCTTCGCCTTGATTTGCGCCTGCTGCTCCTTTGTCAGGAAGCCGGGATAGATGATGTATCCGCCAGTGAAGCCCCCCTTGCGCATGAAGCGCGCTGACCAGTCCTGCGCAGCGCGCGCCAAGCCGATGGTTTCCGCTTGGTACTCGACTGGCGACAAGCCAGCGATGCCGTCTGGACTGAACAGCTTGAAGTGCAGCATGTTCTGTGGCGAGACCGGCGTTTCGCTGCCGTTGATCGTCGCCCAGTAGATCAGGCCGTCGTCGGTGTCGATGCGGACGCTATCCACCGGCACGGGAATCAGGCCGATCCATCCACCATCGTCGTCACGTTGGATGATGGCGAAGGCATTGCCGCGCAGCGCCATGTTCACTACGACCGCCTTGATCAGGTCCAGCCACTTGATGAACGGATTCGGCTTACTCAGCAGGCGAAGCAGACGGCGCCTCTGTGGGCTGCTCCCCCTGACCAACTGGCGGAGGCCGCCCGCGTCCTCATACAGCTTCCAAGGCAGCCCCGCGGCGGACTCGGACAGCACCTTCACGCACGACCAGACGATGCTGACTGTCAGCGCCTTCTTGGGCGTCACCCGAACGCCCGCCTTGGTGCCTCGGCCACCGGTTGATAGGTCGACCTCCACGTAGTTGCCGGTGGCGGGGTCGTCGTATCCAAAGAACCGCCAGCTCAGCGGGTTGTACCAGCGAAAGGTAGTCATCCGATCAGTCCAAAGAAGCCGTTTTCCAGGTAGTCGTCTATGCCGCCGGCATCCGGTGGCATGGCGTGTGCCGCGCCGATGGCCATGCAAAGGGCCACCGCGGCGTCGATCTTGTTTGCCGACCTGACCTTCGACAGCCAGCTGTTGCCCCAGCGGTCCGATTCGATGACGGCGGACATGATTGCGGAGACCAGAACCGGGTTGCGGCGCAGGCGCAGGCGCCCTTCCAGCAGCGCCTCTTCCAGCAGGCGCAGCGATCCGGGCATCCACATGCCTTCAGGTATTGGCTGTCCCGACTGCTCGGCGGCTTCCACCGCCGCTTCCAGTGGCTTGCCCTTCTTGCAGCCACCTTGCGGGTGCTCGGCGAAGGTCACAGACAATCCAATGTCGTTAACCTCTTCCTCGAACCGGCGGAACGCGTAGCGGTCGTACGCGACCAACTGCACGTCATAACGGTTGTCGTACTCGGCCATGACCTGGGCCACGTGCCGGAAGTTAATCGCCTGCCCTTGAGGCGCGTGCAGGTGTCCACCGTTGACCCACGTGCGATAGGGCAGCTTGTCCTGCAATTGCCGCTGATCCAGCGTGTCGCCGGGCGTCCAAGCCTCGATCCAGGCGTCGAACGTCGGCTTCTCGATGATCAGCTTCTCGCCCTCGACCTCGACCTCCACCGGTACAGTGCCGGTCTCCACGACCGCAGCCATCGCGGTGATATCGCGAACCTGCGACAGGTCGAGGCCCAGATAGACCTTGCGCCCCTCATGCATGCGCGGGTCGAAGTCGGCCAGCGCCGGTTCCAGCGTTGGGCGCGTCATCCAGGCGGTCTCCGCATCGGTCCACACGCAGAAGTGCAGACGAAGAATGCCGTTCAGTGACCCAGGGATCGCTTTGGCTTGCGCCACCACGTCCGCCAGGTACTGCTCGGTGATAGTTACCCCCAGCAGGGGATTGGCCTTTGCCCAGCAGCTCGGGTCCTCAAGCGGGTCGTCCCCGTCGTCCAGGCTGCACACGTAGCTGAAGGTGCGGTCATCGATCACGTCGCCGACGAAGGTCGGATCGTTCACCGCCTCGGTATGGCCGGCGGCGACCTTGACGGCATGCTCATGCTCCTCCCAACACACCGAGGTCCGGTCGCTGCCCGAGTTGGTGATCATGAAGAGCAGCGGCTCGCGGCGGAACTTGAAGCCGCGCTCCAGCATTTCGATGATTCGCCGGTCGGGAAGCTCGTGCACCTCATCGACCAGCACGAAGAACGGTCGAGGACCGGAGCCGGTACGGCCGGTATCGCGCGACACCGGCCGGAAGAAGCTCGCGCTGGCGTGGTGCGCCATGCTGAACTCCCGACCCTCACCGCCAGCGAACTCGATGCGCTTGGCCAGGAGCGGCGATTTCTTGACCATCTTCACCGCGTCGGCGAACAGGATGCCGGCCTGGTCCTTCTTCGCCGCCGCCGAGTAGATCTGTGCGCCCGCCTCGCCTGCGGCCGTCATCCCCAGCAGGCCCAGCCCACCGGCCAGCGGGCTCTTTCCGTTGCCCTTTCCCTGCTCGATGTACGCGCGGCGGAACCTGCGAAGCCCGTCGGCGCCCTTCCAGCCGAAGAGCGAGCCGATGATGAACGCCTGCGAGGGGTGCAGTTCGAACTTCCGCCCCTCGAACTGCCCCTCGGAGAGCATCAGGACGTTCTCGAAGTAGCGGAACGCGTACTCGGCAGCCTCGTGGTCAAAGTAAAGGCCCCGTTCGGGGCCTTCGATCAAGTCCTGCAGGTGGCGCCGGCAGGCGTTTCGGACATGGGGGCCGGCAACGATCCGGCCAGCCACCACATCCAGCGCATACGCCTTAGTGCGGTCGGCCGGAGCTGGGGCCACCGAAGAATTCTTCGCCCTGGTCGTCTTCGTCACCTCCATGCGAGACCTTCGATTCATCCACAGGTGTGGCGCCCAGCTTTGAAAGGATCGAGCTGAGCGCCTGGGTTGCTGACACGCCGAATTCGGCTTTCGGGTCATCCATCCGAGCCGTCCAGAGGCAGGCAAGGCGGAGCAGTACTCGGTGGCTCGCGTTGAGCCAGGGCATTTCCGTCGCGAATTCCTTCCATGCCCGTTTCTCCGCCGCAGTCATGGCCTTGTACGGCTCGCCCAAGCTTCGTGTGCCCGCCGGCTTCTTCCGGCCAGCGTGCCGGCCGGGATTCTTGATGGCGGCGCCGCTTGTCGCAGCCTTTGCGACGGGCAATCGGGGCCTTGGCATGAATTCCTCGGGAAAATGCGGGATTTCTTGACTGGGAGTGCCCGTTCGAGGGTCGTCCCGTGAATTGTGGATACGCGTGTTTGGGGTGGCGCTCGGTCTAGGAGCCGGCCATCGCCATAAATTCGCCCCCCACTACCCCGTTGGCGTGGAACGATGGACCGTGGAACCGTCAGTGACCGATCGGCCAACCGTCGGTGTCACACCCACGGACCTGCGCAGCGCCTCGCTCGAGTCGGGCTTGGTCACTGCTATGGCAGTTGGCACATTGGCTGTCGAAGGGGCCTGTCCAGAACATTTCCTCTGTCTCGCCGGCAGGGTGGCCGTTGGTGTGGTTGCACACCGTGGCGACCGTGACGTGGCCTCTGGCCTTGCACCTGCTGCACAGCGGCTCACGCTCCAACTGCGCCTTGCGCGTGCGTTGCCAGCGCGCGGTGCCATACAGGTGTGCGAAGGCGCTGCCGCCTGTCTGCCGGGTCCTGCCGCGTCGCGGGGTCGGGCCTGCCGCCATCAGTAGGGCTTCCCGTCCAAGTCGACTCGCTCGGACTCGGCACCTTCGTCGTGCACCGGTGCGCCGGCCTCCTCGCCCAGCAGCTGCGCGACAGCCTGCACCAGCAGTCCGACGTGCATCGCGAGTTCGGCGATATGCCGTCCCTGCTCCACGATGGCAGCGTGCTGCTGTTCGGCCAGAGCAAGCAGGCGATCAATTCGTCCGTCCATTGCATTACCTCTTAAGAGCTGCGCCCCTTATCGGCCAGGGATATCCCTACGGTCGATTCAGACTTTTCCTATTGCCGGCAACGTTCTTGACTGACAGTTTCTTCATGCTCAGCGTCGCTGAGCATCCATTTGCCATTACCAATAGGAGTGATCATGAAGATCCACAGTGTCCTGTTTGGTTGTATCGCTGCCGCTACCGGGCTTGGCGCGACGATGGGCGTAGTTCCTCAGGCGCAAGCGGCGTCATACAGCACGAGCTGCTATCCGACGGGAGGCGGCTGGTACTCCTGCACGCAGAAGTTCTGCCATGAGGGTCAATGCGTGGTAACCGATAGCTGGAGCGAGTTCAGGAAGGAAGCAATCGTCTTCGACTGACTGTCTGGCGCAGGGGCTTCGGCCCCTGCTCTTTACTGCGCTGCAACTAGAACTCCTCCACTGCCCAGCCGCCGCCATCCCGCTTGGGCTTGGCCTTCACCGCGATGAAGCGGAATGGGTACATGGCCGCGGCAATCTTGATCGTGGCCCTGGCATCGTCCTGCCAGTGCCCTTTCACCTCGTGGCACTCCATGACACCGTCGGCAGCCATGACGGCAAAGTCCGGCGTGTAGAAGGTGTTGTCTGCCAGCCGCAGCTTCAGGCCCTCGAACCGGTGCCATTGGACCTCGCCCGCAGCCTGCAGAGCGCGCAGCCGTTCGGCATACGCAGCCTCGGTCTTGTTCATCTCGCCGGTCTTCAGCCGACCCAGCGCGAGCACTCGGCGGTTCATTGCGTCACCGGTTGCCGGTCAGCCACGATCACTTCTTGGCTGGCGCGGACGTGGTCGTCGGCGTCCCGGCCGATTTGAACAGCAGCTCCCGCAACCTCTGCTCGTAGTTCGGCGTGCGCATCACGTTCGACGGTGCCGGCGACGGCTTGGGACAGGAGGCTGGTGCTACAGGTGGCGAGGTCGTCGCGCAACTGGAGACGACCAGCGCGCAGGTCAGCCACAACAGCAGCGGGGACGGTCTCGGCCGCAGCGCGGTCTTCTTCATGCTTCGCTCCAATGGCGGCCAGTGTCTCGGCCTGGGCATGCTCGGTGGCACGGGCCTGGTTGACCTGCGCGGCGACCGCCTCGGCGTCGGCGGCGCGCTGGGTGGCCTCCCTGCCATCTGCCCGATCACTGCGCCAGGTCCAGCCAACGCCGACCATGGCACCGGACCACAGGATGAAGGCAGCGCCTGCGATGGCTAAGCGGTTCACTCTGATCCTCCTGCCCTGATCGTGTCGCTGTCCGGATCGAACGGCGGTGGCTCCAGCCCCGCCGCACGCATCAGCCCTTCAAGGCGGTAGATGTGGCGAATGAGTCGAAGCTCCCTGGCTTCCATGCGGCCAACCCGTTCGCCCAGCCGGGTCACTTCCTCGCGCATCAGCTGGATCACGTTGACCTCGGCCCCTTCCCTCGCTGTCTCTACGAACTGCTTGCGCCACCACAGCGCTACGCCGCCGGCACCCAACATCAGGCCGCCAACTGCCGTGCCAATGGCCTGCCAGTCCACGTCGACCCCGATCATGGCGCCACCGTCCCGCCGGCCTTGCGGTACACAGCCAGCAAGTCGGCAAGCTCCTGTTCGTGCTGGTCGTAGCCTGCGCCGGGCAGGCTCGCCCAGATGTTGCTGACCGCCTTGATTGCCTCCGGGATCTTGCCCGCCTGGATCAGCGGCAGCGCGCGACGCTCCCGGATCTGCTGCAGCGCGATCAGGTCCTGGCTCAGGGGAGTGAAGTCCTTCAGGCCAAGCGTCTTCTTATAGGCGTCGTAGTAGCGGCGCAGCAGCTGGTAGCGGCCTGCCGCAGTGGACTGGATCTTGAGCTTCGGAAGGTCCACCAGCACGCGCGGATGGTCGGCGTAGCTCTTGAACAATTGCCCGCCGACGATCACGTCGTAGCCACGGTCTTTGGTCGGCTGCTTGCCGTTGTCAGTCCCTTCGGACCACGCCAGCATGTCGAGGAAGGCAACAACGTTCTTGCCACCCCCTTGCAGTGCGCTGATCTGAGCCATGGAATTCCCCCAATAAAAAGCCCCGGCAATGCCGGGGCGGAGATAGGTCTACGGGCTTGGCAATTAGCCAGGCTGAAGCAACTACTCTTCTTCTTCCGCGAAGGCCTTTGGATCCAACTTCCGCGCAACCGCATACAGCTGCTGCTTCGGGAAGTTGCCAACCGAAGGCACCTGATTTTCGCGAAGGGTCTCTTCGACACCCGTCACGTCGTGCTCTGCATGGTCGGCGGCGGCGAAGCGCTCAGCCGCCACGCTCAATGCATCCCCCTGGAACCCGCCAAGCTTCATGGCTGCGGCATGCAGAGCAATCTGCTGCCGGTTGCTTCTCTCTACCTTTGCCGCCTCGCGCGCAAGGTGAACATCGCTACCCATTCCGAACTCCCTCTTCTGAAGACGGCGAAATGCCGTCCCTCACAGATTGGGGCGTACGGTGGGACAACAAGGGCGTTTCAGAAGAGAATCAATCGCCTTACCGGCGCAAATCAAGCACTTACGACTTGGCGCCCCAAGCCCCGGCTGGGCCGGGGCTTGCGATTGGATGTTGGCAAGATTGCCGTCTTTTTCGATGACCTAGGAAGTCATCGCTATGCCGCCTGCGTGAGTGCCTTGCTGAACTGCCTTGCAGCGCGCGCCTCGGCAGCGCGGAAGTTGAAGAGCATCCACTCATAGACCGGTCGCCAGAACCGGCTGTAGGCGGACCAGTCGGCACCGATGGCGGCCGCACGCTTCCGCCCGCTGAGCGGATCGAAACCACTCCCACTGCAGCTGTCGCAGTTCACGATTCCCGCAATCACCGGGTCCAAGAGGACCTTCTTACCTCCGCAGCGGGAACACTCGTACGCCCCGGCCATCTCTTCGATCACCGCCCCGGCCAGTACTCCAAGTTGCTCCATGGTGTTGTTCGGCCAAGCTGCCGCCCGTGCAACTTCCAGCGCCTGCTCGGCACGCCGCAGTTCACGTCGCTGCACATCCGTCACCGTGCCCCCTCCCCAGCCCATGCTGGCCTTGGCGATGCCAAACTCCGTGCGGGCATCGGCAAGCTCGTGCATCTGGCGGGTGAACTCCGGCGCGACCAAGCCAACGACGGCTTGGCGCAACTGCTCACGTCGACGCTGGCCGCTCTCGGGCCACCACAGGGCCTGCAGCAGCTCATGCCCCAATCCGTGGGGAACATATGCCAACGCTGCGACGATCTCCTGGGTGGAGGGGCCACCGGCGGTCCCGTCAAAGCTCATTGTTTTTGGGCCAGTCCGGCTGGACAGCAGTTCGCGGGCATTGTTCATTTGCATGTGCCTTCCCCTTGTTGGTTTGCTCGTGCAGCGCGCGATCGCGCCTGGTGGTCGTTCGGTGCAGCACCGGTCACGCCGCGCGGTCCCAGCTGGCCGTGAGGCGCTGCACCTGGCCTCCACGTGCCTTGAACTCCTCCACCGTCTCGGCTGGGCCACGGAAGACGGTTCCTGCCTTCACCCGCTTGGGTCGGGAAACCGTGTTGTGGTCCATCCGCCGCTCGCGGGGCGCACGCTGGGGGTTGATCCTCGGCGCCATGGCCTTCGTCTTCTTCATCCTGTCGCCCTCAGTTCGTTGATGTAGGTCTGATTTGCAATCAGCTCGTCGTCGGAGCCGTACGTCTCGTGGAACGTCCGCGAGCCATCCATCAGGCTCGGGCCGTAGATCTGGCGCATCGTCGCGAAGGTGTTCCCCTCCATCGGGTAGCGCATGTGGTGCCACTTGCAGAGCGCGTAGCCGAACATGTGACCGCGCCGCAGGTTTCCGCTCTTGGCGTGGTTGTAGTCGCAGCCGTACACCACCAGCTCCGGCTCCAGCAGGTCCTGCATCTGCAGCGCCAGGCAGGCCATACATGGACCGGTCTTCGCCAATTCGATGCGCGCTGCCTCGGCTCTCGTCGGCGGCGGTGCGTTCGACCACATCAGCGCAGCTCCGGGATCGGACCGGCATAGCGGGTGATCGGGATCTGGCGCATGCCATCGCGCCACACCGTCATTCCGCGCGACGCGTACATCACCAGCGGCTTCACCCCGTAGCCGTAGGCGAGATAACAGCCAGCCTCCGCCACCGGCTCACTGACCAGGCGCACTTCAACGTCGAAGTGATCGGGGCCTCTCATGCCGCTTTGCCTCCCAGCAGTTCCGCGATCTCTGCCAGGTGTGCGCGGGTCCGGGCGTCGGCGGTCGGCGATGCCTCCACCGTGCCGGCCAGCAGCGCCACCGGATTGAATGCCGGCGTGGGCGGCGGCAACGCGAGGTGTTCCGCGACGTGCTCGTGCGTCAACTGCCCGGCAGCCACGGCCTGCTGCAGCACGCCATCCCGGCCAGACAGGTCAGCGCCGAGGGACAGCTGGTAAGAGGCCATGCGGTGTGCAGCGCGCGCTTCCTTCACCAACCGGGCGTAAACCTCTAGGAACGCAGATCGGGCCGCGATCTTGTCGCCCGCCTGCACCAGCGGCAGCGCCGCCGCCCACGCATCGCGGGTCTGCTCAGTCCACACCACGGTCGCGCCTTCGTCGGCGGCGCGGATCGCGTTGGCCCATGCCTCGTTCGGTGCCGGGTGGCCGTCCTCGATGCGTTCAAGGATCGCGGCCAACGACAGCCGCGCCTTCAGCTCCCGGCGGCACGTCGCCAGCGCGCGCTCCAGCATCGGCAGCGGGTACTGCGCCAAGTCCGAGACCATGAACACGGCGGCGCCGGGGCTAATCCGGTCGCCGATTACCTCGGCCGTTGCCACCAGCAGCTCGACAAGACGCTCCTGGTCGAAGTCACTGAGCATGGCCGCTCCCCTTGATCTTCCGCAGCAGCTCCTTAGCCTCTTCCGCCGCGTTAGCGTTCGACTGCGTCTGGTCCTGCTGCTGGGCGCTGGCCTGCGTCATCTGGCGGCCGGTGGCCCACTGCGTGCGGTATGCCTCGCACTTCGCCAGCAGCGCGCCCAGGTCGTGCATGTTCTGCACCACGTAGCGCTCGTTGACGGTCAGGAACCACGCGGCCACCAGCGGCGCCTCGCTGTGGCCGAGCCGCTGCACGATCTGCCGGACGTTGCTGTTCACCTTTGCGTTGCGGACCGGTGCCACACCGTGGCGGGTGCGGTAAGCGGTGGCGTATGCCGCCCAGGTCGCGCGGCACGCGGCCTGCAGGTCGGTTTCGGAATCCAACGCCAGCGGCGCGGCCGGCAGGCCCGCCGGAAATGACGGTTCTCCTGACGGTTCATTGAGGGTTATATGACGGTTAGGCGGCACGGGGCGCACCCCTAGACCTGCGCCCGGTGCATCCCCCCCTGCACGGGGCGCATCCCCTCCTGCAGCGGGCGCACCCCCTGCATGGGGCGCAGCCCCTGCGCCCGGTGCAGTACCTGCTTTTCCAGACTTGCGGCCAGCCTTCGACGGCGCGGCGGCCTTGTCGAAGTTGGCGGGGTTTACCTTGTAAACCGTGCTGCTGTTGAAACGGCGGTCACGGGTGAGCAGGCCAACGGCCTCCAGATGATCCATTGCCGTGCGCACAGCGCGCGCCGACATGCAGCAGCGCGCGGCGATGGTGCCCACCGCCGGCCAGCACACGCCTTCGTCGTTCGCCTGATCAGCCAGCGAGATCAGCACAGCCTTCTGCGTGACGCTCAGGCCCTGCAGCGGCCAGCACTGCGACATGATGATGGTCGACATGTCAGAGCCCCAGCGTCATGTTTTCGCCCGGCGCTACCGGCCACCAGGTGCAGGCGCTGCGACCCGACACGGAACAGGGCTTCTTCGGGCCGCGCCAAACTCGTCCGGTTTCTGCCAGCTCGGGGAGACGACGCGCCAGCACATAGCGGCACAAGCTGGTTGCCTGGGCCAGCTCAAGGCTGGTCAGGCCAGGATGGCGCTTCACTGCAGACGCCGCTGCGGCCTGCTGGTCACCCTGCAAGCCGGATTGAACGACGTACCGGGCGGCCTCGTGACTGGTGCTGAGGTCGGTTGCGCGGGCCGGATGGTTCATCGACGCGCCCTCCCCTTTGCTGCAGCGCGCGACACGTTGCGGATCAGCCGGTGCGCCATCGTGATCAGCGAATTGGCCTCTTCCACCATCAGCTTGGCCTCGTCGCTGTCGATGTGGTGATCGGCCATCGCCTCCACAGCCGTGCCGGACAAGCGCCCGACCCGCGTAGTGATTTCCAGCAGCTTGGTCTGGATGGCCCCGATCTCGTCCGACCAGCCGCCCTCCGGCGGCGGTGGGACGGTGGCCACCGCCATGCCGAACTGCCCGGCCAGCGCCTGCATCCAGTCCAGGGCGTAATCGCTGCCCCCTGCCTTCTCCTGCATCCACTCGGTCAGCAGTTCGGCAATCTCCATCGTTACAGACTCACCCTCCAGCCCGCGCAGCTTCGCGCGCAGCGTTTCCGGATGCATGGATTTGCCGCGGCGGTCGGCCAGGAAAGCGGCCGCGTCCACGACACCCCCCGGCGTCTTGCGCACGGAGTTGTAGAGAACGTCGAGCCAGTTGAGAGCGGATGTGCGGCAGGTCATGGGTCACCTTGGGGAAGGCTGTGTTTCAAGGTTTCGGGTTGGGCCCGGGTGGCGCACGATGGGCGCCATGGAGATCAACAAGTCAGGGACGACTGCCAGGGACGGCCTTTCAAGCGGTGTCGACCGGGGCGATGCGATTCGCGTCGGGATCCTCGTTCGCGGGCTCAGCAGCGGCCCGTGCCTCAACACCGAGCAGGCGCTGGATCTGCGGCAGCGCGGGCAGGACGCCCTCTTCCGGCCACGCCTCTACCTCTTCCACGGGCAGCTGCAGCAGGATGGCCAGGTGCTTGTCGCTATCCATACCGAGCTTGGCACGCAGCGCGCGCTTGCTCATCCGGCTGTCCACCTCGCTGCCGATCTGCTCGGCCACGGTCGGCCGGTGCTCGGCCCTCTCAGAAGCTGCGTCCGGCCCGAACACGTCGGGGCGAAGCTCGTGGCGGGAAACGCCGGTGGCCTTCTCGATAGCAAGAACGTGCCGTGGGGGAACCGGCCTGTTGCCGTTGACCCACTGGTTCACCGCCTGGGGCGATACCCCAAGAAGGCGTGCCAATCCGGCTTGGCCGGTTCCCGCTTTCTCTACGGCAGCAGCGATATGGTTCATGCGGCCATCTTAAGCGTCGCTTTAGTTAAAGGTCAAGCGATGCTTTCTTACAAAGCGGGGTGCCTCGTTGGACAATCAAGCGATGCTTGACAACTCCGCCATGGCGGCCGCCATTCGCTCGGCCATCGAAGAGTCCAAACTCACTCAGAAGGGGATTGCAGATTCCTTTGGGGTGACCGAGCAGGCGGTGTCAGGATGGCTGAGAACCGGCAAGGTCGATAAACGGAAGTTGCCTAAGCTGGCCCAGTTGACTGGCAAGCCTCTATCCCACTTCGGGATGGGCGAAGCGGCCGCACCCGTCTCCGGTCCTGCGACCGTGCATAGCTATGTTCGCGTCCAGCAGCTGGATGGAGATGCCGACATGGGGGACGGGGCAGTAAACGAGGATTTTCCCGACATCGTTCGCGCAATGGACTTTGCGCCCACATACATACGGTCCGTAGTTGGCTTCGTACCACCGCCCGGACGGTTGGTTCTGGTGACCGGTCGCGGCGATTCGATGATCCCTGTGATCAACCCGGGCGAATCCTTGATGGTAGACACAGGCGTCACGGCATTCGACGGCGACGGAATCTACTTGCTGAACACCGGCAACGGCCAGCAGGTTAAAGCCCTACAGGATCGAGGTGACGCTGTGTATGTAGTTAGCGCAAATGCGGGGTTGTATCCCGCGTTTCCAATGCCACCGAACACTGTCATTGGCGGCAAGGTGTACCTGCGCAATCGGATTGATCGTTTCAACTGACGGATCAGAACAGGGGGATATTGTGGCGCTTATCGCGTGCGAGGAGTGTGGGCGGCAGATCAGTGATCAAGCCGAGGCGTGTCCCAACTGCGGCCACCCAAACAGGCCCAAAGCGGTGGCCACTGCGGCTCCAACAGCCAATCTGTCAAGCAGTCGATGGGCCACCGGATGGGCCATAGCTGTGTTCATTGGTGCACTAGTAGTTCTGGTCGCCATGTGTTCGCCGCGTGTCGATCACACGGCCAGCAGTCCCGGGCAACCATCAGGGACCGCTCCCGCCGAGACCGATGAGCAGAGGAGAGCGCGCCTATTTTCGGAAATGAACGACGCTAGCCGTTACGCCGAAGCCCGCCTTCTAACGGCAAGGGAACTTGTAGCCTCATTCCCGGACTCGTCTGAGGGTGTAGCAGCTTCGCAGGCGATTCCGCAGCTGGAAGAAGACGTGCGGAAGGCAAATCTGGGAAAACAATGGGCCTATCGCTCCTCTGAGGATCCCATGACCGGCAAGCCATGGACCACGGCGGAAGTGACGAGCAGCAACACCCACGAGTTCGATCGACCATATTCCCAGCCGCAACATGCGACGCTCACCATTCGAAAGCACCCCCAACATGGGAGTGACGTGATCCTGAGTATCGAGCGCGGTCAGCTGCTATGCAGAAGCTATTCCGGATGCAGGGTTCTGGTCCGGTTTGACAATGAGAAGCCGCGGACCTACCAGGCTACCGGTCCGAGCGACAACTCGACAACGCTCCTGTTCATCCTCGGGTACGCTGACTTCGTCCGGAGAATGGGGTCTGCAGACCTTGTAAGGATTCAAGCTGAGGTCTACCAAGAAGGTTCACCCGCTTGGGAATTCGACGTGTCGGGATACGATCCCTCCAAACTCAAGTGACCTTTCCGAAAAGAGCCCGGCCCTCGCCCAGGGCTCTTTTTTTACCGCCAACCTAAAGCGTCGCTTGACTTGGACTAAAGCATCGCTTTACTATCTCCGAGCCGCCCATGAAGCCCCACCCCGGGGCCGGCGCAGGAGATCAAGCAATGGCAACCCTGTCCCTCGGCGTCAGCAAGGCGCCACCTACCGTAGTCGCTATGCCCGCTGTAGGCATGGTCGCCATCAAGGTCGGCGCTGCCAGCCTTTACATTGAACTGGAAGAGGCCGATCACCTCTCGGTGGAGATCCAGCACGCCGCACATCAGCTGCGCGGCGAAAGCCAGGACGCCGCCCCATGAGCGTCGCCCTCGTCAACCACTCCAACGCTCAGCGCGCGGCTGCCGCCGCCGGCATCGTCGCCCGCGCCGGGCGCCGCTGGGGCCTCCTCCCCTACCAGGTAGTCATCGCCGCCAGCATCGCCGCCAATGCCGTCCTGCGGCACGGGCAGAGCGCTGCAGGTGCCGTGGCCGCCGTGCGTAGTGCAGCGCGCGCACAGGCAGGTGCTGCATGAGGGCCAAGGTGGACAACCAATCCAAGGCGCTCGCGCGCTTCCGTGTGGACACCGCCCAGCACCAGATGGAGGTGCTACAGAACAACGGGCTGCACCGGCACCTGAAGTTCAGCAATGCCGGGAGCAGCGTGTATCGCTTCGACATCGTCACCTGGCCGGGATACCTGACCATCAGCGGCGACATGGGCACGTCGGTGTTCAGGCGCATGCCCGACATGCTGGAGTTCTTCCGCAATGACCAGCGCAGAGAAGATGCTCCGGACGTTCTCCGCATCAATCCCGGCTACTGGGCAGAGAAGTGCGTGGCCAACGATGGCGAGGGGAAGAAGTTCGATGAAAACCTGTTCGAGCAGGTCGTACGGGAGCACTTCGACCACTACATGGCCGAGCAGGACGACGAGGCGGTGGGCTTCGCTGCGGCGCGTGACGCGCTCTGGGATCACCTGAAAGCTGAGGTGGTGGACGGAGCCGATGACACAGCCAGTGCTCTGGAGCGCTGGGCCGGTTTCAAGGTCGGTGAAGACAACACCAGCTACTGCACCGACATGGTGGATCCCGATAGGTACGCGGGTTGGTTCGAGGACTTCCGGGTTCAGGACGCCTGGGAATGGTCCAGCTCCGTCGAGGATTACACCTTCCACTTCTACTGGCGCCTCTACGCGATTGCTTACGCCGTCCGGGCGTACGACAGCCGGAGCATGCCGGCATGACCGACCGCGACTTCTTCAACGCCATGGCCGTCGGCATCCCGCCCATCACCCCGCCCGTCAGCCCGGCGCCGGCGCCGGCCGAGCCCACTGCCGAACAGGAGACCGAGTAATGCGCCACCTGGCCCTGCCCTTCTTCTGCGCCGTCGCCGTCGGCCTGCTCCTCGCCCTGCTCGCTTGGGCCCTGCGCAACCAGCTCGACGCCGTCGCCCTCGCCTGCGCCATCGGCGCCGTGTTCTTCGCATGGCGCTGCTGGGAAGACCTCCACACCAGCTGGCCGGCGTTCAAGGCCGAAATGCAGCGCCGCAGCGATGAACGACAGCGCGCCCCGCTCGCCGCTGACGACACCCACTGACCCCCTGCCCTGCGCTCTCCCCCTGTAGCGCAGGGAACCCGCGCCGGCCGGGTTCCACCAGCCGGCAACCCATTCCAGGAGTCCAGCGTGCGTAACCAGCTCGACATCTTCGATCACGACCCGGCCCGTATGGCAGCGGCCAACCGCGCCGCCGCCGAACGCGCACTGCACGACGTGCAGTTCACCGCCACCGTCCGGCAAGAACGCCACGAGTACTACGTTGGCGAGGCCGAACGCTGGGAACACCTCGCCGCGCACAGCGCGCGCTCCACCAACAGCAAGGACATGCAGGCATGAGCAACGACAACAAGACCCTGGCCGACGTGCAGCCCGGTGGGAGGGTGAGGCTGGCGACTGTGCCGTATGACCGCGCACGCGACCTGATTGGTGACGCGTACAACGCGGGAACTCACGGCATCGGCTACAGCCAGCAGGCCATGGAGCTTCACGACGCGATCATTCCCGTCCAGTCCTCCCCGGGCGGTCAGGGTGGATTGAACTACGAGCGCATGTTCGTGGACGCCTGCGCCGCGCTGGCCGAGGTTTCACGAGAGCTGGGCTGCGATCCAGAGCAGGGCGGCGCTGAGCCGATCCTTGCGGCCATCGCAGAGCTGCGAGAAGCACTCGCCGCCCGCCAGCCGGTGGGGCAGGAGCCGGTGGATGCAATCGAGCGCATCGCGCGTCTGCTGTATCTGCGTAGCTGCAATCGCCGAGCGGATGGCGCGCCCATGCACGACTGGGAGCCGATGGACGAGCATCTGAAGGACTACTACCGGAAGGATGCTCGCAACTACGAAGCGCTGCGAAATACAGCGCTCTGGCCCGCTGGCCGCGAGAACTACACCACTACTTCCGAGCAGGTGAGCCAATGACGTGTAACCACGAATGGAGCGGCGTTGTCATCCCCGGCCGGGTCAACCGCATCGTCATCGACCAGTGCGAGAGCTGCGGGGAACTGCGACTGCCTGACGCCGCCCCGCCCGCGCAGGCCGTGGACCTGGGGGCGGTTCGCGAGGCCGTCCGCAAAGCCTGGCAAAAATGCGCCGCTGGCGAGAGTGTCGACCTTCAGTTCGGCACGCTGTTGGCCCTGATCGACAGCCAGGCGGTGGGCAATGGCTGACCAGACGACCGCCGGCGCTCTGCCGGATGCCGAGCTGCAGATCCTTCGCCACGCACTGGGTGTTGGCGAGGGCGGCTTGGAGCGCAGCTACCGCAGTCACTTCGTCACCGGCCCAGGCGGCACCGACTACAAGCACTGCATGGTGTTGGTCGAGCGTGGATTCATGGTCCGGCGCGCGGGCAATGCGATCACCGGCGGCAGCGACGTGTTCAACGTCACGCAGGCCGGCCGTGCCGCGGTGCAGGAGCACACCCCGCCGCCACCGAAACTGACGAGGTCGCAGCAGCGATACCAGCAGTTCCTGCGCTACGACGGTGGCGTGACGTTCGGCGAGTACCTGCGGGGCTGGCGATGAAGGCGATCACCACCAACACGTCGGCGCCCATGGCTGGTCAGCTGCTGCTGTTTCCGATCATGACGTTCAATGTTGAGGACCCCATCCAGAAGATCCTCACTCTGCGCCGTAAGTACTGCTGTAGCGGGCATGACGGCGAAGACATTGAGCTGATCCGGGCCGCACTGATGAAGGAGCACGCCAATGGCTGACCAGCTGCTCACCGCTGCAATCGACCACCGCGAGGTCGGCCGGCAGCTGGCCAGCATGTCCGGGGTCGAGCTCGACTTAATCGCACCCCAGGATGCTCGTCTGTGGGAGGCTCGCGGCCACGCGCTGCAGGCGCTCGCTGCCGGCGACATGGACGCCGCGCTGCGCACCATGGGCATGGTGTCCTCGCGGATCATGGACCGAGACGAGGCATGGGAGATCGCATCGAACGCGGTAGCCGTCCGCATTGCCGCCGGCTGGACGCGCGACATGCTGGACAGCAGCACCGAGGCCGGCCGCGCGCCGTGTGGTCGCGGCTACTACCTGTTCTGCTCCGGTGCGATCGCGGTCTGCTACTTCCCGATGGTCTGCATCACCGACATGAACGGTCGCGGCTACCACTTCCATATCGCCCTGGACCTGCTCAACGAACGAGATCCCAGCCCCTACGCAATCCGTCGTCCGGCCGTTCCGCAGCAGTTGGAGATGTTCCGATGATCGCCGCTGGGTTCCCGCTCGCCCGCCACAGGTTGCTGATCTTCATGCGGCAGCACTTGGCGCTCGCGCGGCGCGTACGTCTTCAGGGCCCAGGCAATGGCGGCCTGATGGATCCGCCGTTCTGGCGCTGCATGGACCTGGCCGCCGCGAATCGCGCGCGCCTGCTGCATCTGATCGCCGTTGAACGATCAGCAGTGCCTGCCCCACCTCCGGCACTGCCGGCCCAACTGGAACTGTTCGCATGACCGCACCACTTCCCGTTTCCCCGGCCACCGTTGTCGAGGCCACCAAGGCATCGTCGCCCGTCGCCGCGGTCGTCTCTGCCATGCGGCGTGTCGATCCGGCCACCGCTGTTGACGGTCGCGAGGTGCGCGCTTGGGCTGACACCCTGCTGAAAGCGCTCTACACCGCGCAGCCAGTGCGCTGGGAGTACCGCAACAAGGACGATCACCGGCCTGGCTGCTGGATGCAGGCCGACGCGGGGCACGTCTACGCTGCGCACCAGCGTGGGCTCGTTGTCCGCGCACTGTTCGAGACACCGCGCGTAATCCAGCCCGAGAAGGTCCACGACTTCCAGCGGCGCGTCTGCACGCGCTGCGGCATGAGCGAGGACTGGGCAGGGCCGGATTGCTTCCCACCCGACAACAAGCCCGACCCGCGCAAGCTGCTGCCTGTCGAACCGAGCTGGTTCCTCGAACCCCTGAAGTGGATCCGGGACGCCGGCCCAGCGCCGGTTAGCACGCACGAGCGCCGCCGCAGGGCCACCGAAGCCACCTTCCTGATTGAAAAGCTCGAAGCCCACATCGAGGAGTGCAACAAGCCATGACCCAGGTACATATCAGCCACCCGGAAGGGGTGCCGAACTGCGCCGCCGGCCACCGCGCGCGCCACATCCACGACAAGCGCTGCGCCTCCGCCGGCGGTGGCCACCTGGTCGAGTGCGCCTGCAGGTCGACCAGCAAGCATGCCGACCCCGACAAGGCCATCGCAGCGTGGCGCCGGCTAAACCGGCCAGCACGCGGCGCGCGGGCGACAGTCCTACCGGCCGTCGCCGACAACGTCGTGCAGTTCAACCTCAGCCTCGCCGAGCAGGCGCCGGCCAGGAGGAAGGCCGCAGGAGGCGCCAATGGGCGCCGCTGAACGGCTCGATCTATCAGGGAAGGATTGGCTGACCGTTGAGGAGGCCGCCCACTACTGCGGCGTCTCAAACAGCCAGTTCAGGAAGAACGCCATGGGCTACGGGCTTACCCCCCGCCGCTTCATGGGAAAGCAGTTGTACGAAAAGGCGGCGCTCTATGCCGCGATCGAAGGTGCAGAGGAATGGCAAAAGTTCGACTCTACTGGCGCGGCAGCAAGGCCTACCTCGACTGGGCGGAAGGCGGCGAACGCTTTCGCCGGTCCATTGGGCAACCTGACGCCCGTGAGGCGGAGAGAGTTCGTGCCGCGAAAGAAGCAGAACTGACCCATGGGGTCCGGATCTTGGCGCGCCTGCCTAAGGTCCGCGACTACCTGGAGTGGTATCTGGACTGGTACGAGGCCGAGCACCCGACCACAATCTCGAAAGCCAGGAGCGAAGTAAAGCGCTTCATCGAGCGTTTCGGCCACCGGCCGATCGACAGCATCCGAGCGGTCGAGGTGGAGCAGTACAAGCGCGCCAGGTTGCTGGACGACAAGGCGGCAAAGGAGACTGTCGGGAAGGAGATTCGACGGCTGAAGGCGGCGTTCAATCGCGGCGTCGAATGGAAAGAGCTGGACGTGAACCCGCTCGCCTCAGTGAAGGCGCCTCGCGGCGTGCGAAGCGTGGCAGTCAAGTTCTATGACCGGGCGGCGATGCGCCGGCTGTATCGGGCGAACCCTCGACGGGCGCCCCTGTGGCTCTTCATGGCCCACACGGGGCTGCGTCGGGGCGAGATCATCGGCTTGGAGAAAAGCTCTGTCGTGGCCGGCCGTTTGCTCGTGGAAAGCGACCCAGACGAGAGCGGCGAAGGCAGGACAAAGTCAGGGAAGTGGCGTGAGGTGCCGCTAAACCGTTATGCAAGGTGGGCACTACGCCACCTACCCGACCCAATCGTTACGGTGCATAAGGACACAGTGTCCGATTGGTTCAAGAAAGATTCGGATCTAGCAGGCATTGGTGGACACCTTCATCGGCTCAGGCATACATTTTGCGCGCACATGGTAATGGCAGGCGTTCCGCTTCGTCGGGTCCAGGCTTTGGCAGGTCATGCGGACTACGCCACTACTGAAAAGTACTACGCTCATCTCTCTCCTGACGGCGATGAGACTGCGGTCTCCAAACTCCAATTCTAGGTGGCGTCGACTAAGACATGGATATCTACTTCACCAGCTCCCCTACCCTCACCACTTCCAGCACGCTCGGCCTGTCTTCCACGGATTGGATTGCGCTCAGCAGTGCCTTCATTGCGCTGATTGCCTTGGTGTACTCCGTCTATCAAGGGAGGCTCCAGCGAAGGCACCAGATCCTGTCCGCAAAGCCCATACTTGAATTTCACGTCTCAAATGGCGACACGCTTCTCCTCATACGGAATGAAGGGTTCGGACCTGCTTCTATTGTTTCATTCAGCGCAGCAAAAGAAGGGCAAGTCATTGATATGACTACCGGAGCCGGTATAAAGCAGTTCGTTGCATTGGCCACGGGCGGCATCGAGGAGGATTTCAGATATGAACGGACCAGATTCGACAGTGGCACGGTCTTCGGCGTAGGCAAGGAGGTTTCTGTCGTCACCTCAAGAGATCATCTGTCTGACGCCAGCCGCGTGAAGATCACCGAGGGTCTATCAAGACTAAAGCTCTCGATCAGCTACAAATGCATCTATGGCGAGACCTACTCGACGGAGGCCACTTTCGAACAGGTGGTCGAAGCGGACAACGCCATCTGCGCTGAAGGCCATCCTCAGCAGTCAGCTACCGGCACTGTGCCAAGTGTGCCAAAAGGCCGCTAAGCAAAGGCGCTATAGAGCACCTACTACTAAGCTGAATTGACGTAAGTCATTGATAAATGGTGACCCCGGCCCGATTCGAACGGGCGACCTTCCCCTTAGGAGGGGGACGCTCTATCCAGCTGAGCTACGGGGCCATTGGCAGCGGAGAAGGATACCTCGTCTGGCTGAATGGACCAAGCGCCGGGCGTTCTGCAGTACGCCCACCGTCAGTAATCTGTGCGCTTCTCCCCGCTGCACTTGCCGTCGCCGCATGATGACCTTCTGGCAGAGCCTGTCTGCACTCGGCGACAGCCGCGCCTTGTTTCCGTTTGCCGCTGTACTCGCCTTGTTTCTGCCGCCTTCTCACCGACACCTGCTATGGCGCTGGGCAGCGGCAATGATTGTAGTTGCCGCAACCACGCTAGCGAGCAAGATTGCCTTCATGGGTTGGGGTTTCGGCTTGAAGCATCTGGATTTCACCGGCGTCTCCGGGCACGCTGCCATGTCCAGCACCCTCTATCCCGTGGCCTTCTGGCTGCTGGCCAGCGGACGCAGCCTACAGCTGCGGGCCTGGGCCGTCGTGGGCGCAGGCCTAGCGCTCGCGATCGGCTACTCTCGACTGCCATTGCGAGCCCACTCCCCATCCGAAATCGTCATGGGACTCAGCTTCGGCCTGGCCGCGTCGGCATGGGTGCTGCGTGGCGGACATACTCTGGGCAACACGCTGGTCGTGCGTGGCCGCGCCGCGCTGCTGGCCATTGCCGCCGGCGTGACCTCCCCGATACTGCTTGCAGACTTGCACACCCATGACCTCGTGAAGGCCGCGGCGAAGACACTGTCCGGCCGCGCGCAAGCGTTCGAGCGCCACGGCCTACGCGGCCGTTCGGTCCCAGTCAGCGGCCATCATGGCGATAGCAATCACAAACCTTGACAGCAAGGATTCATCCGAAGAACATGTGAAAGGAATTTTCCCTGACGGAGCAGGCCTCCCATGTTCAAGAAGACGATCGCAGTTGTGGCACTGGCGGCCCTGTCCGCCTCCCCGATGATGAGTTTCGCGCAGGAAGCGCAGGCTACGGCCGGCACGGAGGCCACTGCGGCGGAAGTTGCCGGAGCGGAAGCTGCAGGCGTCTCGACCGCTGCTGTCGTGGGCACCACCGTAATCGGCGTGGCCGCCGCGGCCGTTGCGTACAGCATCGGCGGCGACAGCACCAGCGGCAGCAATGACGGCGGCGGCGGCACTGATCCGGGCGGCCCGGGTCCGGGCGGCCCTGGTACGGGTGGCACCGGCGGTACGGGCGGTACGGGCGGCACCGGTGGTACAGGCGGCACCGGCGGCTGATCAGCGCACTGCGTACCACTCAGGCCCTCGCCGGGCGCGGCCCGGCGGGGGTTTTTTATGCCTGCCAGACTCTCATCCCCATGAATAACATCACCCCTCGCCTCCTTGCCGCTGCGTTGACCGCACTGGCACTGTCCAGCTGTGCGCTTGCGCCGGGACAGCACCTGCGCCGCAGCGACGTTGCCGTCGACCGCAAGAGCGGCGATGGTCAGCTGGAAATCGTCAGCATCACGCCGAAGCTGATCGCCCAGGAAAACGCCGCGCGGACGCAGAATTCACTGCCAGCTGCGTTGTTCGATTACCAGCCGGCACCGTACACGGTCGGGGCCGGCGACATTCTCTATGTCACCGTATGGGATCACCCCGAATTGACCGTGCCAGCCGGTCCCCAGCAGCAGGGTGCTCTGGCAGGGCGCCTTGTGCAGAGTGACGGCACGATGTTCTACCCATACATCGGCAAGGTCACAGCCTCGGGAAAGACGCCGATGCAGCTCCGTGAGGAAATCAGCACCCGCTTGGCCAAGTACGTGGAATCGCCCCAGGTGGACGTATCCGTCCTCACCTATGGCAGCCAGCGGGTCTGGGTAACAGGCGCTGCCCAGCGATCCTCGCCGATTGCTCTGGGCACCTCGCCGCTGACGCTGGCAGATGCTATCAGCCAATCCGGACTGGACAACCAGCAGGCCGACTTGTCGGGCATCCAGCTCAGCCGGGAAGGCATCACTTACACGATCAACCTGGAAACCCTGGCTCGCGAGTTTGGCGGCCGCCAATTACTCCTCAAGGATGGCGACTCCATCTTCGTGCCCTACCTTGATCGCAAAGAGATCTTCGTGGTGGGCGAAGTGAATCAGCCCGGCGCCTACAGCTTCCGAACCGGTGATGTCTCGCTGAACCAGGCACTCGGCCGTGCTCGCGGCCTGCTTCAACAGACCGCAAACGGCAATGCCGTGTATGTCATCCGCGGCAGCACGGACCTGCAACAGGAGCCCTCGATGGTCTATCAGCTGGAGGCGCGCTCTCCGACCGCTTTTGCCGCCGGCAGTCAGTTCCATCTGCAGCCGGGCGACGTCGTATTTGTCGGCGCAGCCGGCGTCAGCCGTTGGAACCGCTTCGTGAATCAGCTGCTGCCCTTCACCAATATCCTGTACAACGCGGCGCGTACCGGAACCGAAATCAAGGACAACTGACATGGCTCGCATGGATGCGGCCTGCCACCATCGCGCCCATGGCGCGCTGTTGCTGGTCGCCGTCGCCGCCCTGCTGTTCTCCGGGTGCACCACCGGCAGCCGCTCCACACTGGATACCTTCCGGCTGATCACCCATCGCCCGGCACAAGCGACCGCAGAAGGCGTGGCCAGCAACCGCTTCCCGCAGATGCAGGTGGAAACTCCCGACCTCACCGCAGTGGCTGTTCTGGGCTACGTCGATGGAGGCCGCCAGCAGTGGTTCGCGGGTTCACATGCGGTGTTCGAAATGGACGCCCACGGCCTGCTGCTGGGTGGCAGCGGCCTCGGGCAGCAATGGCACGCGCGTATCGATGGACCCTCGCCGTTCGATGACCTGCGTACAGTGACCACGCCCGTTGCGGTGCAGCGCCGGTATGACTGGATTCCCGCCTACCAGGTCGACGTAGCCGTGACCGGGATCCTGAGAAGGGGCGAACTGGAGCAGGTGGACATACTGGGTTCGCGCCGGACCCTGCAGCGGTTCGACGAGCAGCTGCAAGGCGGTGGCATGAGTGGCCGCAATGTCTACTGGGCCGATCCTGCCACAGGCTTCATCTGGAAGAGCCGCCAGCATCTGGCGCCCGGTCGTGTTGCTGAGCTGACCCAGCTCAAACCCTATCGCCCGGCCAAGGACTGAGCCATGACGTTCAGATTTATCAACCTGGTAGTGCTTGCCGCGCTGTTCGCTGCCACTGACGTCCAAGCCGCGCAGGTACATATCGAAGGTGCCGTTGAAGCAGCAGGGCAGTACGAGCTGCGTACCGGCGCCCGTCTGGCCGACGGCCTGCTGCTGGCCCGTCCCAAGGCCGACGCCTACCTGCTGGGGGCAAGTCTCGAACGCCCGCAGGCCCTGCCGGCCCAGGTGCGGCTGCGCGCGGGGCTGCAGTATGGCGCCGGGCAGCTGGCACAGTCTGCCGACGCACAGGTCGTGACGCTCGCACAGGCATTGCAGACCTGGCTGGAGACACATCCGGCCACCGGCCGGACGCCCATATCCGGGCCCGCGCGACTGATCCAGGTCCAGCCTGCGAACAACCCGGTGCTAGCCACAGGTGACAGGCTGCGGTTTCCGCTACGGCCACGCACCGTCACTGTCATGGGCGCAGTGGAGCAGGAGTGCGAGCTGCCACACGGTCCGCATCGCGATGCACGTGACTATCTGCGTGACTGTCATCCCAGCCCCCTTGCCGACCGCAACGACATCTACGTGATCCAGCCCGACGGGCGAATCCAGCAGTTGGGCATCGGCCTGTGGAACCGCGCAGATTCCCAGGCTGTCGCGCCCGGGGGTACGGTTTTCGTGCCCGTGCGCGCCTCCCTGATCAAGCGCATCGACCCGCTGTTCAACAGCGATTTCGCCGCGTTCATCGCCACCCAGCCCGTCAACCCGTGATGATCCAGTCCTGCCTGCGCGCGCACCCAGTGCGCCCCGCCCGTTTTGCACTGAGCGCGCTTGCGTTGTCGCTGTCCTGCGCACTGCATGCCCAGGAGGCACCGCCTCCCACTGCCAACGAATGGGGTGGGATCGGTCTTCTGCAGACACCTACCGCGCGCATGGCAAGCGACGGAGACCTGAGCTTCACTGCGTCGTACAACGCCCCCTACGCTCGCTACAACCTGACACTTCAGCCATTCCCGTGGCTGGAGGCCTCATTCCGCTACATCAACGTCAACAATTTGCTGTACGGGCCTAGCATTGCCGGCGATCAGCATTACAAGGACAAGTCGATCGACTTCAAACTGCGCCTGTGGCAGGAATCACGCCTGCTCCCGCAGCTTGCCTTTGGTGTGCGCGATCTGGGCGGCACCGGATTCTTCTCCAGCGAATACCTGGTTGCTAACAAGAATTTCGGCCCGATCGATGCCTCGATCGGACTTGCCACCGGGTACATCGGCAATCGCGGCGATTTCTCGAACCCACTGGGCGCCATCGATGATCGTTTCAAAGACCGGCGCTCCATTGCCAACAGCGACATCACGCAGTCCGGAAAGTTCGGCCTGAGCAACATGTTCAAGGGGCCGGTCGGTATCTTCGGCGGCATCACCTACCAGACGCCGATGGATGAGCTGCTGCTCAAAGTGGAATACGACGGCAACGACTACCGGCGTGAACCGCGAAACAACAACCTCCGCCAGCGCACGCCATTCAACGTGGGGCTGGTCTATGTGCCGAACCGCAATGTCGAACTGACTGCAGCCTGGGAGCGCGGCGACGCGGCGATGTTCTCGCTCACCCTGCGTGGCAATCCCGGCAACGCGCCAGCTGCGCCGAAGCCGTTCGACCCGCCACCGCAGCGGCTGTTGCCTGCGACAACCGCCGCCGATCAGCGCGCATCAGTCGCCAGCAGCGACGCTTCTGGCGCCGCTCCTGGCACCAGTACCGACTGGGCAGCAATCAGCACCGAACTGCAGCGCAATGCCGGGTTCCGTGTCGAACGCATTTCGCGCCGCGGCGACGAACTCTATGTCGACGGTTACCAGACCCGCTACCTGCATCCTGCCAAGGGCCTTGGACGCGCGACGCGCATTCTTGCCAACGCGACCGGCGATGACTACGACTGGTTCACCCTGCGCACCACCCGCGTGGGCATGCCGATCGCCGATCTGTCAATCAACCGCGAAGCGTTCGCGGGATACCTAGATGGCACCGTCAGCGAAGACGTACTGCGGCGGAGCACGGAACTGCAGGCGCCCGACGCGCTCGCGCGCGAAACGCTGTACACGCCCAAGCGCAACCCATTCGGCGGCGGCTTCAACATCGGCTACCGGCAGAATCTTGGCGGCCCTGATGGCTTCATCCTGTACCAGATCGCAGCCAATTACTCGGGCAGCCTGTTCCTGCGCGACAACATCTGGCTGACCGGCACCGTCAGTGCTGATGTCACCAACAACTACCACAAGTTCAAGTACAACGCCCCAAGCCGCCTGCCACGCGTGCGGACGGACATCCGCCAGTACCTGACCACCTCCGACATCATGCTGCCCAATCTGCAGGCCAACATCGCCGGACGGCTGGCACCGGACCTGTATGGCATCGCCTACGCAGGCTACCTGGAGTGGATGTATGCCGGCGTCGGCGGCGAACTGCTGTATCGCCCAAGCGGCGAGCGCTGGGCGGTTGGCGCGAATCTCAACCGGGTGCAGCAGCGCGACTACGATCAGCACTGGGGCCTCCGCGACTATAGGGTCACCACCGGCCACGCCACGCTCTACTATGCCTTCGACGCCCGTGAACGCATCATCGGCTCGCTGTCGGTGGGCCAGTACCTGGCCGGCGACAAGGGTGCCACTCTGGACCTGGCCCGCGTGTTCGACAACGGCGTAACCATGGGCGCTTATGCAACCAAGACCAACGTATCGGCACGCGATTTCGGCGAAGGCAGCTTCGACAAGGGCATCTACTTCAGTATTCCGCTCGATGGATTCCTGCCACGCTCCACGCGCGGCCGTGCGGCCTTCAATTGGAACCCGCTGATCCGCGATGGCGGCGCCATGCTCGGCCGCAAGTATGGCCTGTACGGCATGACGGGTGACCGCGATGAACGCTTCTTCTATGACAATCTGCGTAACGTCGGGGAATGAGAAAGGCCGGGCGCCTGACAGCCCCCGGCCTTTCATCCGCAGCGCAATTTCCAAGGGCTTGTGCAATCAGAGGTAACGCACCCAGCTCTTCACCCCCTCATCCATCAGAGTGTAAACGTGCTCGAATGCAGCACGTTGCTGGCGATAAGGATCGGGAATCTCGCGATCGGACTGCCACTTGCCCAGCAGGAAGGTCTTGCCCGACGCCTCCGGCGCGATTTCGATGATGCGATGGACATGCTTGCGCTCCATCACCAGTACCAGATCCGAAGCTGCAAGGATGCTCCGGTCGATCTGCCGCGCACGATGGCTGCTGCCATCCAGGCCATGCTCGGTCAACAGTGCTTGCGCGGTAGCATCCACACCGTGGTTAACCAGGGCCCCCAGGCCGGCCGAGGACACTGTGATGCCCTTGCCGCTCACAGCCTCACGCAGCATCACTTCCGCCGACGGGCTACGGCAGATGTTGCCGACACACACAACCAGAATATTCTTGAACACGGACAACGGTTTCCATCAGTTCTTCAATACACGAGAAATGCAGCGCGCTGCTGCCACCCAGATGCATCCACACGAGCCTACCGACGCATCCCGGCGCAAACCTTGCACTAATACGCCGATTTCTGCCCCAGCACCTTCAGCGCGGTCAGCACAATGATCCGCACGTCAAGCGTCGGGCTCCAGCGCCGGATGTAATCGATGTCGTACTGCACGCGTTTCTTCATCGAGCGCAGCTCCGGCGTCTCGCCACGCAGGCCGTGCACCTGCGCCCAGCCGGTAATCCCAGGCTTGACGTAGTGACGATGCATGTAGCGCTCGATCACGCGCTCGTAGTGGTTGTTGTGCTGGATCGCGTGCGGGCGCGGCCCGACCACCGACATGTTTCCACCCAGCACGTTGAAGAACTGCGGCAGTTCGTCCAGGCTGCTGCGGCGCAGGAAGGCGCCGAACCGGGTGACTCGCGGATCACCGCGCCTAGCCTGGGTAATCTGCCCCTCTCCCTCTGCATGCACGCGCATGGAGCGGAACTTGAGCATCCAGAACTCCTTGCCACCCAGCCCGTGACGCTTCTGGCGGAACAGCACTGGCCCGGGCGAACTCAGCTTCACGCCAATGGCGAGCACGACAAACAACGGCGCCAGCAGGACCACCGCGACACCAGCCACGAGGATGTCCTCGATCCGCTTGAACAGGCGAAACCGGTGGTCTGCCAAGCCCTGCCGCACACCGATCATCGGCACATCACCCACTTGGTGCAGACCGGGGTTGAGCGCCCCCAGGCCCGTGGTATCAGGGATCAGACGCACAGGCACCGGAAATCGCTCGATCTGCTTGAGCATGTCCCTGACCGCGGCGGCATCCCCCATCGGCATCGACACCCAGACCTGATCGAATTCTCCGCGGTGCTGATCCATGTACTGCGGGACCTCAGCCAGCAAGCCCAGTCGGCGCGGCGCATCACCGCCACGGCGGGTGGCGATATCGCCTGCACCGGCGAAGTAGCCAATGACTTCCTTGCCCAGCTCCGGCTTGCCACGCAGCAGGCGGTGCAGTTTCAGGGCCGGGGCGCGAAGTCCGACCAGCAGGACCCGTTCGCGGTCCATCCCACGCGAGCGCAGCCGATGCAACTGCACCCTCAGCAGCACACGCAGCGCCGCCATCGATCCCAGGCCAAAGGCATACCAGCCAATCAGCCACGTCGACGGCACCACATCGGCAAGCCCGACCAGGACGACGTAGAGCGAGAACAGCGCAAAAGTGGCAGACCACGCCAACAGCAGCAGCCAGAGATCAGCGAGAAGCCCTCGCATCCGCCAGTTCCGATACAACGGCGCGACCGAGAAGCAAACGACAGCGCTGAGAACCACCGCACCAAATACGATTCGCTGGGAAGAATCCGGCGCACCTGTTCCGTACAAAAGAAAGTGAGAAAGCACTGCCATCCCCGGCAGCAACAACATGTCGCCCAAGCGCAACCCCAACTCCAGGGCAGCGCGCGCTTCAACACGGCGGCGGCCCGCCCGGGCCCGCTCTGCGGGAAGGTCTTCTACTGATCCATGTAGCAATGCACTTCTCCATATCTCGGCTCGAGGGGGCGCGGAACCAGTGCCCACGTGCATGGACTCCCCAGCCAGCACGGAATCATCGAGGTTGTTTCAATCAAATGTGGAGGAATTGTGGATGAAATTTTGACCAAAAGATAGGAATTCCGTTAAGACACAGACCTGGAAAGGCGTCATCAGTTGAACCTAAGCCATTGAAAAAAATGAAAATCCCAACTGTGTCAATTTGAATCAATATGCGTCATTTCGCGTCAATAAAGGAACGCGATTGCGCGCCTCATGTCGGTCCGCTGGCGCCGGGGGGCCACCCCGCACCGCACCAAAGCCCAACCACCACCCTCTGCTACCATCGGCGGTTCTGTTCATCGCATCCCCCACCTGCCCGCGATGGCGCCAAACAACGTAACGAAACACAGGAGTCTGCATGTCTTCCGAGCTGCTCAAGTCCCTTGGCCTGGACGCGATCAACGCTGGCACGTACCTGGGCAACGGGGAGTGGTCGAGCGCGACCAGTGGTGAGCTGATCACCCCGGTCAACCCGACCACCGGCGAGCCGATCGCACAGGTCCGCGCGACCACCGAGGCCGAGTACGAGACCGTCGTCGCCCGCGCGCAGGAAGCCTTCAAGGTCTGGCGCACCACGCCTGCCCCGCGCCGCGGTGAGGCCGTGCGCCTGTGCGGCGAAGCGCTGCGCAGGCACAAGGATGCGCTGGGTTCGCTGGTCGCCCTGGAAATGGGCAAGAGCAAGCCGGAAGGCGACGGCGAAGTGCAGGAGATGATCGACATCGCCGATTTCGCCGTGGGCCAGAGCCGCATGCTGTACGGCTACACCATGCATTCCGAGCGCCCCGGCCACCGCATGTACGAGCAGTACCACCCGCTGGGCCTGGTCGGCATCATCTCGGCCTTCAACTTCCCGGTCGCGGTGTGGAGCTGGAACTCGTTCCTGGCCGCCATCTGTGGCGACGTGTGCATCTGGAAGCCGTCCAACAAGACCCCGCTGACCGCCATCGCCTCGCTGAAGATCTGCAACGAGGCCCTGCGCGAGGCCGGCTTCCCGGACATTTTCTTCCTGATCAACGATGCCGGCACCGCGCTGTCGGAGAAGATGGTCGATGACCGCCGCGTGCCGCTGATCAGCTTCACCGGCTCGACCCAGGTCGGCCGCACCGTCAACGAGAAGGTCGCGCGCCGTCTTGGCCGCTGCCTGCTGGAGCTGGGCGGCAACAACGCCATCATCCTGGACGAAACCGCCGACCTGAAGCTGGCCGTGCCGGGCATCGTGTTCGGTGCGGTCGGCACCGCCGGCCAGCGCTGCACCACCACCCGCCGCCTGATCGTGCACCGCTCGATCTACGCCGACGTACTGGCCACCCTGGTCAAGGCCTACAAGCAGGTGGAAGGCAAGATCGGCGACCCGACCGATGCCGCCAACCTGATGGGCCCGCTGAACAGCGAAGGCGCCGTGCAGCAGTTCCTCGATGCCATCGCCCAGGCCAAGGCCGCCGGCGGCACCATCGAAACCGGCGGCACCCGCATCGATCGACCGGGTAACTTCGTACTGCCCGCCATTGTCTCTGGCCTGAAGAACAGCGACGCCGTGGTCCAGCACGAGACCTTCGCGCCGATCCTGTACGTGATGCCGTACGACAGCATCGACGAAGCCATCGACATGCAGAACGGCGTGCCGCAGGGCCTGTCGTCCTCGATCTTCACCCAGAACCTGAAGACCGCCGAGAAGTTCCTGTCGGCCGCCGGCAGCGACTGCGGCATCGCCAACGTCAACATCGGCACGTCCGGTGCGGAGATCGGCGGCGCCTTCGGTGGCGAGAAGGACACCGGCGGTGGCCGCGAGTCCGGCTCGGATGCGTGGAAGGTCTACATGCGCCGCCAGACCAACACCATCAACTATTCGGACTCGCTGCCGCTGGCCCAGGGCATCAAGTTCGACCTGTAACGCAATCTGTAGTGCCGGGCCATGCCCGGCAGGATGCGCCATGAACACCGCAGGAAATGCAGCCGAGCATGGCTCGGCGCTACAGGGTGGCAAGCCGGTGATTGATTTCACCGGCCGCCGCGTGCTCATCGCCGGCGGCAGCAAGGGCATTGGCCGTGAGATGGCGCTGGCATTTGCCGGCGCCGGTGCGCGGGTCTCGGTCTGCGCCCGCGGCCAGGCCGGCCTGGATGCCCTGCGTGCCGATGCAAAGGTACAGGGCGTCGAGTTGCACACGTTTCCTGCCGATCTGGGCGAGGCCAACCAGATCCAGGCCTGGCTGCAGGCCGCCGCCGATGCCCTCGGCGGTATCGATGTGCTGGTCAACAATGCCACGGGCTACGGCATGGTCGACGACGAGGACGGCTGGGCCGCCAGCCTGCAGATCGACCTGATGGCGGCCGTGCGTGCCTCGCGCCTGGCACTGCCATGGCTGCGTGCCTCCAGCGACGCCTGCATCCTCAATCTGTCGTCGATTGCCGCGCAGCAGCCGCGCCCCGGTGGCGCGCCGTACGCCGCGGCCAAAGCCGCGCTTTCGCACTACACCACGTCACAGGCGCTGGCGCTGGCCAAGGACCGGATCCGGGTCAATGCCATCGCACCGGGCTCGATCGAGTTCGATGACGGCCTGTGGGACCGCCGCCGCACCGAAGACCCCGCCCTGTACCACGGCACCTTGGCGAAGATCCCGTTCGGCCGCTTCGGCCACCCGCGTGAGATCGCCGACGCCGCCCTGTTCCTGTGCTCGCCGCTGGCGCGCTGGGTCACCGGCCATGTGCTCAACGTGGATGGCGGCCAGGTGTTGATGGGCTGAATCTGTAGAGACGAGCCCATGCTCGGCTTGCACGCAAGACGCGGTCGATCCCGCATCAGCCCAAGGGGGCAACCGAGCATGGGCTTGGCTCTACAGGGCACTGCCCATGGGATTGCCCGGGCAGAGGCACTATCATGTGCACACTGCCAAGGAGGACCCCGATGAGCGTGGCACCCCGACAGACAAGCGCCCTGGCCGTGGTCAGCCTGGTCATGGGCATCGCCAGCTGGACCGTCCTGCCCTTCGTGGCCAGCATCGTGGCCATCATCACCGGCCGCATGGCCCGCGCCGAGATCCGCCGCCGCCCGCATGAACTGGAAGGCGATGGCCTCGCCGTCACCGGCCTGGTGCTGGGCTGGGTGATGGTCGGCGCCGTGATCGCCGCCATCCTGGTCTTCATCCTGTTCTTCGGCGGCCTGGCCTGGCTCGCCGCGATGTCGAACTGATCATCATGACCACTTCCGACAGCACTGAACGCTTCAGCAGCCGCGTTGCCGACTACGTCCGCTACCGGCCCGGTTACCCGCCCGCACTGTTGGAGTGGCTGCATGGCCCGATGGGCGTCAGCCACGAGGCCGTGGTCGCCGACATCGGCGCCGGCACCGGTATTTCCAGTCGCCTGTTCCTGGCCAGCGGCCATCCAGTAGTCGCGGTTGAACCCAACGCCGCCATGCGGGGCGCGGCCGAGGAATGGCTGGCACCGCAGTACCCGCAGTTCCGTGCGGTGGACGGCCGCGCCGAGGCCACCACACTGGACGATGCCAGCATCGATCTGGTCAGCGTCGCGCAGGCCTTCCACTGGTTCGACACCGTGGCGGTGCGCGCCGAGTGGCAGCGCATCCTGCGCCCGGGTGGCCTGGCACTGATCTACTGGAACTCGCGCCTGCTCGATGCCAGCCCGTTCCTGATCGGCTACGAGCAGCTGCTGCTGGACTACGGCACCGACTACACCGCCGTTGCCGAGCGCTACCAGGACGACGCCACCATGCAGGCGTGGTTCGGCCCCGGCCTGCGCGGCATGGTGGAGCTGCCGAACGTGCGATATCTGGATTTCGACGCCCTGCGCGGGCGCCTGCTGTCCTCCTCCTACGCACCCCAAGCCGGTCATCCGCGCCATGCGCCGATGATCGCCGCCCTGCAGGACCTGTTCGCCGCCCACGCGGTCGACGGCCAGGTTGCTTTTGAATATCGAACCCGAGCCTTCCTCGGCACGCTGGACTGAACCGACGCATGTATTCGCTTGCCCGCCCCTTCCTGTTCTCGCTCGACGCCGAGCGCGCCCACGGCCTCGGCCTGTCCGCACTGGACCTGGCCTATCGCACCGGCACCACGCCGCTGCTGGCCGCACGCATCGCGCCGATGCCGAGCACCGTGTTCGGGCTGACCTTCCCCAATCCGGTCGGCCTGGCCGCCGGCCTGGACAAGAATGGCGAGCACATCGATGCATTGTTCGCGCTGGGTTTCGGCTTCGTCGAAATCGGCACCATCACCCCGCGTCCGCAGGCCGGCAACCCGCAGCCGCGCCTGTTCCGGCTGCCAGCGCACAATGCGATCATCAACCGCATGGGCTTCAACAATGCGGGCGTGGACGCGCTGGTGCGCAACGTCGAACGCGCGCGCAACCGTCGCGGCCTGCTCGGCATCAACATCGGCAAAAACAAGGACACCCCCAACGAACAGGCGGTGGACGATTACATTGGCTGCCTGGACAAGGTCTATCCGCTGGCCGACTACATCACGGTCAACATCTCCTCGCCCAACACCGCCGGCCTGCGTGAGCTGCAGGAAGAAACCGCGCTGCGACAGCTGGTCAGCCAGTTGCGTGACCGCCAGGAAGCCCTGGCTGCGCAGCATGGTCGCCGCGTGCCGATGCTGGTAAAGGTGGCGCCGGACCTGAGCGAGCGCGACATCGATGCCGCCGCCCGCGTGCTCGGCGAGCTGCAGGTGGACGGCGTGATCGCCACCAACACCACCATCGACCACAGCAAGGTGGCAGGCGATCCACTGGCCAACGAGGCCGGCGGCCTGTCCGGTGCGCCGGTGCTGGAGCAGTCCACGCTGGTGCTGCGCCGCCTGCGTTCGCGCCTGCCCGAATCGGTACCGCTGATCGGTGTCGGCGGCATCCTGTCCGGTGCCGATGCGGTGGCCAAGATGGCCGCCGGCGCGGCGCTGGTGCAGTGCTACAGCGGCCTGATCTTCCGTGGCCCGGCGCTGGTCTCCGAATGCGTGGAGGCGATCCGTCGCCGCCGCGAAGCACCGAGCCGCGGCGCGGTGGCCCCACTGTGAGCGCGCCCATGGATACCGTCGACGGCAACGCGCCGCTGCGCTGGACGCTCACCCGCAATGCGCCGCTGCAGGCGCTGAACACCTTCCATGTGCAGGCCAGCGCCGCGCAGCTGCTGGAACTGCACGATGCCGCACTGCTGCCGGACGTGCTCGCGCTGCCCGAGGTAGCCAACGGCCCGCTGTTGGTGCTGGGCAGCGGCAGCAACGTACTGATCGCCGAGGACCTGCCTGGCACGGTACTGGTGTTCGGCAACCGTGACATCAGTTTTCTTGAACACCGCGCCGACCATGCGGTGATCCGCGCCGGTGCCGGCGTGCCCTGGCACGGGCTGGTGATGTGGTCCCTGCAGGAGGGCCTGTCCGGCCTGGAGAACCTGGCGCTGATTCCCGGCACCGCCGGTGCCGCGCCGATCCAGAACATCGGTGCCTATGGCGCGCAGGTCGGCGAGTTCATCCAGGCCGTTGAAGCCTGGGACTGCCAGGAGCAGGCCTGGGTGCGGCTGGACAACGAACAGTGTGGCTTCGCCTACCGCGACAGCGTGTTCAAGCAGCAACCCGATCGCTACCTGATCACCGCCATCGAGCTCAGGCTGCCGCTGCTGCACGACCTGCGCATGGACTACGCCGGCATCCGTGAGGAACTGCAGGCACAGGGCGTGGAGCTGCCCAGTGCCGTGGACGTGGCCAATGCGGTGATCGCGATCCGCCGCCGCAAGCTGCCCGATCCGGATGTGCTGGGCAACGCCGGCAGCTTCTTCAAGAACCCGGTGCTGCCACTGGAACAGGTGGACGTACTGCTGCAGCACTTCCCCGAGCTGCCGGTGTTCCCGGCCGAACAGGACGACAAGCGCAAGGTCTCTGCGGCCTGGATGATCGAGTCCTGCGGCTGGAAGGGCTTCCGCGAAGGCGATGCCGGCGTTGCGCCGAGCCACGCGCTGGTGCTGGTCAATTACGGCAACGCCACCGGTGCTGAGCTGCTGGCGCTGGCGCGACGCATCTCGGCCTCGGTGCTGGAAAAGTTCGGCGTGCCGATCGAACCGGAGCCCCGCCTGCTCGGCGCACAGTGGTGAACACCCCCGCCCTCTCCCCCAGCGCCACCCCGATGCGGGCGGCGCTGCTGATGCTCGGCAGCACGATGGCATTCGGTCTGATGGCCGTCGCCATCCGCTACGCCACCCGGTACGTACCAACCCAGGAAGTGGCGTTCTTTCGCAATGCCTTTGGCCTGCTCGCGTTGCTGCCGATGCTGCTGCGCCCCGGCCATGCACCACTGAAAACGCAGCAGCTGCCGCGTTATTTCGTGCGCAGTGCGATTGGCCTGGGTTCGATGCTGTGCGCATTCTGGGCACTGGGCCATCTGCCACTGGCGCAGGCGGTTTCCCTCTCGTACTCCACGCCGTTGTTCGTCACCATCGCCGCCATGCTGTGGCTGGGCGAGACCGTGCGTGTACGCCGCTGGGCTGCGGTGGTGGTTGGATTCATCGGTGTGCTGGTGATCGTGCGCCCCGGTACCGCCGGCTTCACCGCGGGCAGCCTGGTAGCGGTGGCAGCCGCCGTGCTCAGCTCATTGGTGGCGATCCAGATCAAGCAGCTGACCCGTGTCGACAGCGCTGACACCGTGGTGCTCTACACCTACGTGTTCTGGGTGCCGCTGTCGCTGGTCCCGGCACTGTTCGTCTGGGTCTGGCCCTCCGGCATGGCGTGGCTGTGGCTGCTGGCCACCGGCGTGCTCGGCACCGTCGGCCAGCTGTTGTGGACCCGCGCGCTACGGCTGGGCGAAGTCTCCGCCCTGACCCCGATCAGCTTCCTGCAGCTGCCACTGGTAACGCTGTTCGGCTGGCTGCTGTTCAACGAAACGGTGGACCGCTGGACGATCATCGGTGCCGGCATCATCCTCGCCGCCAACGCCTACATCGCCCACCGCGAAGCCGTGCTGTCACGCCGCGCTGCAAGCGCGGCGGCCTCTGCAGCGGCCAAGCCCGCCGAATAAGAACCACCTGCATGGACAAGCCAATGGACCGTGCATGGAAAGGCCCTGGGTAGAGTCGACTGTTAGTCGACTCTTGCGCGCAGCGCGGGCTTCGCCTGTTCCAATCGACGAGCAGTCGACCAACAGTCGACTCTACCCGGGGCGATCCTGGCAGCGGCCCAGAACCTGATCCAGCGCGCGATACACCCGCTCCGCCGCATCGAACACATTGCCCGGCGCGAACTGCTCGCCCAGATAGTGCAACGACTGCCGGCGCAACTGCGGCGAACGCTCCTCGCCATCGCTGCCCAACAGCACCTGCTGGAACTCGATCAGGTCCTGCAGGATGCGCCAATGCCGGTACCAGGCGATCCAGCGCGGATCGCCGCGGTCGCTGCCGTAGCCCTCCTCGAAGCCCAGCGGATTCTCGCGCCCCCAGCGCCCACCAACCGCCGCACCAATGAACATCAGGTCGCGCTCGCGCGGGGCCAGCGAAAGGCCGTCCCAATCGATCAGGTGCAGGCCCCCGTCACTGCCCATCAGCAGGTTGCCGGCATGCAGGTCGGTGTGACACAGATACAGATCTACCGGTACGTCCTGCAATGCCACGAGCAGCTCCCGTGCCTGCGCATGCAGCGCCGCGATGCGCGCATGCTGCTGGTCCCATACCGAAACAAATGCGCGGCCCAGCCCGTCCTTCGCGGCCGCCAGGCCTTCGCCGGCCAGCCATTGACCGACCGTCTCCAGCGCCGCGGTTTCCAGCCGTACGATCGGCAGCGCCTGCTGCAGTTGCGCTGGCAGTTGCGCGCCGTGCAGGCGCCGCAGTACCTCGCCCAACCGCTTCCACTGCGTGCGGCTCAACGCCGCCTCGAATCCGGACTGCCCTTCCACATAAGGGAACAGGGTGAACTGCAGCCCCCACCGCTGTACCGATGCGCCGCCGGTCAATGCTGGCCACGGCGCAACGATCTCATCGATACCCAGCGTGCCGCGCAGCCAATGCAGGCTGTCCCACACCGCTGGGGCGACCTGGTAGGTGCGGCATTTCAACCACCACTGCCCGTGCCGCGCATCGACGCGATACACGCTGGCATTGGCGTCGGCACCCACCGGGCGTGGCACCACGGCGGTGGCAGTGATGCCATAGGATTGTTGCAGGACTTCGCCGAGATGCTGCGCCGAAGCGAATGACATGGATGCAAGCGGAAAGTATTGCCTGCTGCCACTATCGCAGATGCATCCGCCGCGACACAGACATGTCCGTCACAACATCAGCTCGCCGCGACCAGAGAACTAGCCTGCGATGCGTCGCATCACCATCTCCAGCGGGCCGCGTGCGAACTGCCACGACCACAGCCAGGCCGCGCCGGTCGCCAGCATCAGGAACAGCATCGCCCACAGCAGCACCGATGCGAGCGACGCGCTGCCATCGAGCAGGCCCAGGCTTTCCAGCGTGCCCATGCCCAGCAGGATGTGGCCCACGTACAGGGTCAGGGTCATGCGTCCGGCCGCGATGAACGGCTCCAGCCAGTCCCCGGGTTGCACACGCGTCAGCCACAGGCAGGCGGCAATGACACTGCAGGCCGCACCCGCACCCGTGAGCACATAAGCCGGTCCCGGCGGCATCGGCTGCGTTCCCAGCCACACCTGCCAAGGCGTTCCCTGCGCAAGCTGCTGCACGCCATGGCCGGCCGCGATCAGCAGCAGCCCCAGCACCAGCAATGCTCGCTGCACCCGCGGTTGCGACAGCTGAAGGCGTGCCAGCAGCATCCCCAGCAGGAAGAAGCACAGCCACGGCAGCAGCGGATGGAAGCCGTTGAACAACAGGTTGCGGGCCGCGCCCGGCCATTGCCACAGGTCGGCGTATTCCAGCGTCTGCCAGTTCCATCCCTGGCTGTAGTCCCAGCGCAGCAACGCCCAGAACGAACACGCCGCCAGGCCCACGATGCTGGCCAGCAACACCCGCGGCGACGCACGCAGCCACACCACCGCCAACGCGAAATACACCGCGTAGTAGTGCAGGATATCGGCCGGGAACAGAGTCAGGTTGAGCAGGCCCAGCACCATCAGGAACAGCGCGCGCCTCCAGGTCTGCACGCTGGCCGGCCACCACCCCTGCCGCTGCGTGGCCAGCACCAGGCCAAGACCGGCCAGAGTGACGAACGTCGCCGAGGCTTTGCCTTCCAGCAGATGGAAGAACCCTGCCAACCAACTCTCACCCTCTGCCGGCACGGCCATCGCCAGGCGGAAGTTGACCAGCACCATGCCGGCCAGGGCCAGGTAGCGCGCCAGATCAAGGCCGTGCAATCGCCGGTCAACGGCACTCATGCGCGTGCCCCGAGCAGCAGCGCGAGCAGGCCAAGATCCAGCGAGGCCTCATCGATGCCATCGGCTTCGCCCAGCCCCCGACGCAGCGCATCGCTTTCAATGGCATCCAGCAGCACCTGCGCCTGCAATGCCGGGGCCAGCACGGGACGCCGACGTTCGCGCCGTGCCACCTGCTGCAGGGCTTCGGCCAGGGTCGCCTGCAATTGCCTGCGATTGGCCGCAAATGCCTCGGCCACGGCCGGATTGCGTGCGCTCTCGGCCAGCACTTCGACGGCAAGCGTCGCCCATTCCGGCTGGCGGCACAGTGCGTGGAAGTCCTGAAGGAAACCCAGTACCTGTGCGCGCTCGCCTTCGGACGCGGCCAGTCGACGCAGCAACGGTGCCAGTTCTTCGCTCTCGGCCACTGCCACTGCAAGGATGATCGCTTCCTTGCCCGGGAAGTGGTTGTAGAGGTTGCCCAGGCTGACGCCAGCCGCCTGCGCGATGTCACGCATGCTGGTCTGGTGGAATCCCTTGGCGAGGAAGCACCGCAGGGCCGCCTGCAGGATCAGGGTCACGCGCTGCTCGTTGCGGTCGATTCGGCTCATGCCACAATCATGCACGAACGTTCGTCCATTTTGTAGATGTCGACCTGGCCACCATCGGACTCCGTTCAGCCGGCCTTGACCTCAACTGCGGTTGAGGCCCGATGCTGCGCGACCTGTTCCATGCCCAACCCGGAGTTCCTGCATGCCACGGATGATCACCACCCTGCTCGACAGCCGCGTGCTGTGGTTCCTCGCCCGGCTGCTGCTGGCCGTGGTGTTCCTGTCCTCGGGCCTGGCCAAGCTGCTGGCGTGGGACAACAGCGTGGCCGAAATGCAGGCCGCCGGGCTGCAGCCGCCTGTGCTGTTCAACCTCGCCAGCGCGGTGGTGCTGCTGGGCGGCGTACTGTGCCTGCTGCTAGATCGCCTGCTCTGGCTGGGCAGCGGCGCGCTGGCAGTGTTCATGCTGCTGACCATCGCCGTCGTGCATACCTTCTGGACCAAGCACGGCGCGGAACAGCAGCTGGCCCTGTTCTTCGCGCTGGAACACTTGAGCGTGGTCGGTGGCCTGATCTGCGCGGCCATCGCCAGCCATGCGCGGGCTCAAAAGAACTCGTCGAGCAACCGGTAGAACGCCAGCCGCCGCTCGTCGGCCACCGCGCCATAGCGCTGGAACAACGGCGCCACCCAACGCGTGTCGCCGAAGTTGTGGACAAGGCTGCGCGCGGCCAGCGCCAGGTCCTGGTAGCGGTCGGCAACACCCAGTCGCCCACAGTCGATGAAACCGCTGAAACGCCCCTCGACCGCCATCAGGTTCGGCAGGCACGCATCGCCATGGCTGACCACCAGATCTTCATGGTCGGGCCGGGTGCTGCACAGTTCGGCGAACACCTGCTGTGCGCTCTGGCCCAGGCGCTCATCATCGAAATCATCGGCATCCACCAGGCTCGCTTCGACGCGGGCCTGCGCGGCCTCCAGGCGCGAGGCCAGCCGCTGGTCGAACGGGCAGGCTGCCACCGGCAACGCATGCAGCCCGCGCAGCGCGTCGGCCAGCAGTTCCACCAACTGCTGCGGCGCGAGTTCCGGCGACGAAGCCAGGTCGCGGCCGGGCAGCGCGCTCATCAGCAACCAGCGCCGGCCCGCTTCTTCGGCGGTGGCAATTACCGTTGGCGCCGGTTGTCCCTGTTCCTGCAGCCAGCGCAGGCGCGCGATCTCATCGCCCAGCTCACTGAAGGCGTCGATCACTTCCGACTTCACGAAGGCATCGGGCTGGCCTGGCTGCTGCACACGAGCAACATCCGCACGCGACACGCCGATCGACTGCCGCTCGATGCGCGCATCGGCAAACGCTTTCTGCCACGCCAACGGCAGCGGCATGCCTTCAGTGAAGGGATCGGGTGCTCCCATGTCGGGATGCTCCTGTTGCTGGGGACCCTACGGATTCTCGCCGATCCCGAAGCACACCGCCCAGCAGAGCGCGCAATGGAAGGAAGCAACATGAAATTGATGGTCATCGGCGCCAGCAGGGGCCTGGGTCGGGCGTTCGTGGAAGGCCTGTGCAGTGCGGGCAACACCGTCATCGGCGTTTCGCGCAGCCGTCCGCGCGATCTTGAATGCCCCGAGGGCGTCACCCTGCAGTGGATCGAGGCCGATCTGTCCCAACCCACCCTGGCTGCCAATCACATCGCAGCGCAGGCACCGGCCGATCTGGATGTGCTGATCCACAACCTGGGCATCTGGGAAGAGACCGCCTTCAGCGACGAGTACGCCTTCCTCGACGAGAGCGATGCCGCGCTCACCCAACTGGTCGACGTCAACATCACCGCCACCCTGGTGCTGCTGCAGCGCCTGCTGCCGCGGGTACTGGGCGCACCACGCCCGCAGCTGGTGCTGACCGGCTCGACCTCGGCGCTGCCACGCAGCGGCCGCCCGGAAGTGGCGTTCGGCGCATCCAAGTTCGCGCTCAACGGCATCGCCGATGCACTGCGCGAGGGCTTCCGCGATCGCCGGCTGGCGGTGACCAGCCTGCAGCTGGGCTACCTCAACACCGACGACGTACTGTCGGTTCCCGTGGCGGAGGCCGCAGCACGCGGCGATGGCGAACTTGTGCCGGTACACGACGTGGTGACCATGGTGCGTGCGCTGCTGCAGCTGTCGCCGTCCGGCTTCGTGCGCGAACTGGTGCTGCCGGCCATCGCCGACCGGCGCTACTGACTGCAGAGACCTTGGTCGGGCCCTTGGTGGCCGCGTAGGCGCCTGTGGTTTACCCTGCTCGCACTGGCCGTCGGTCACAGGCGGGAATGCTATGGATGCGCTGTCACGGGTCTCGGCCCAGGTCCTGGACGGTTCCCTGCCCAGCCTGCCGCTGTACCTGCTGCAGGCCACCGCAGTGATCGGCATGATCGGGGTGCTGCTGATCGCCACCCGCCGTGCCGGCCATGCCATTGAAGGCCGCCGCCTGTATGTGGGCGTGGCACTGGGCCTGATCTACCTGTTCAATTCCTGGTTCGTGGCCCGTTACGCCCAGGGCGTGGTCAAGCTGCACCTCGGCTTCGACATTCTGCTGGTCAGCGGCCTGCTCGGCGGCTGGCGCGGTGGCCTGGTGTGCCTGGGCGCCAGCCTGCTGGCCCGCTACCAGTTCGCCGGCACCCAGTACTTCCTGCCTGCCGGCCTCGAGGCCACGCTGCAGATGCTGGCCGGCGTCTGGCTGCGCAGGCGCCTGCACCCGCACATGCTCAATGAACTCTCGCTGCGCATGATCCTGCAGGCCTGGGGCGTTCGTGTCGTCGTCACTGCGTTGGGCTTGGCACTGGGCGTAGCAATCATTGGTGCCAACCAGCTACCCGTGGAGGAGCTGGCAATCCAGCGGCTGCTGGCACTACCACTATCGCTGCTGATGCTCGGCGCGGTGTTCGCACTGGTCTACAACGATGCGCAGATCGATGCCCAACGCCAGCGCGAACAGGCCTGGCTGCGCATCGATCCGATCAGCGGCCTGCCCAACATGCGTGCGCTGGGCGAACGTCTGCAGCAGTACTGGCGAGACAACGACGGCCTCGGCAAGGCCTGCCTGATCGTGGCCGAGATGGGCAACCTGCGCGATCTGCGCCTGCGCTACGGTCCGCTGCAGGACAGCGGCCTGTGGCAGCGCGACAGCACCGAAGAAGTACATCGGCTGCTGCCCTCGCTGCCGGCCGGGCAACTGGAGATCTACCAGTTCGGCGATGCCGCGCTGGCGATCCTGGTGCCCGACCTGTCCTTGTCCGAACTACGTACGCAACCGCAGATCACCGAGCTGGCCAGCAACCTGGCCGAACGGGTGGGCCGCGATTGGCCGGGTTTCCGCCCGTTGTTCCGTTGCGCGGTAGTCGAACTCAAGCCCCCCACCGATACACACGACGGTCACCTGCCGTTCCGGGCGATCACCCTGACGATGAGTGCGATCGAATCGGGCGTCGTGTTCTTCGACGACCCGATCCAGCGCGACAGCGAGATCGACGCCCTGATCGAAGTCGCTCTCGAACGCTGGCTGCAGCAGGGCGATGCACCGCTGTGCTACCAGCCCAAGCATCGCCTGCAGGACCGCCAGTTGGTCGGCGCCGAAGCGCTGCTGCGCATGCGCGATGGCGAAGGCCGGCCGATTGCACCGATGCGGGTGATCTCGCTGCTGCGCCGGCAGGGCCGGCTGGCAGACCTGGAATGGGCCACACTGCAGTCGGCGGTGCACTTCCTGCAGCACTGCCGGCAGGACGGCGCGGCGCTGACCATCGCAGTCAATGTGTCAGCCGAATCCCTGCGCCTGCCCGACTTCGGCCTGCGCCTGCAGGAGCTGCTACAACTGCGTGACATCCCCGGTGCGATGCTGCGCCTGGAGATCGTCGAATGGACCGAAATCGTCGAGCGCGACGTGGTCGATGCCAACATCACGCAGCTGCTGGCAGCCGGGGTCACCCTGTCGCTGGATGATTTCGGCGCCGGCTATTCAACCCTGATCCTGCTTTCGCAGCTGGCCATCGCCGAGGTCAAGATCGAGCAGGCACTGATCGCCACGCTGTCCGACGCCAAGTCACAGTCGATCGTGCGCTTCATCGTCGAGGTCGCGCACCGCTGCGGCGCGATCGTGGTGGCCGAAGGTACCGAAACCCTGGCGCAGGAGCAGAAGCTGCGAGCCCTGGGCGTGGATGTCGGCCAGGGCTATCTGTACTCGGCGGCGCTGCCGGCCGACGAGTTCCGTCGCTTCGCCGCCAGCTAGACCGCGTAGAAGCCCAGGAACATCGCAACCGCCGATTCGGCCACGCGCGCACGTTCCTGCGCGGTCAGCGGTGGCTGCCCCATCGTGACCTGCGGCCAGAACGCAAAGCTCTTCACCAGGCCGTGCAACTGGTGGCCGGCAAAGTCCGGATCCACCTCGCGCAGGCGGCCATCGGCAATTGCTGCGCGGATCCAGGCACTCTCGCCACTTTCCTTCTCGCCCATGCGGCAGACGATGGCCTGCGCCCGCTCCGGTGAGTGGATGACCTCGGCCATCGCCACCCGTGCCAGGTCGATGAAGTTGGCATCGCTGAGAAGTTCCAGCTTCTGGCCCAGCAACTGCAGCAGCTGCGCCTGCAACGGCTGGTCCGCGCGATACGGCAGTGCGTCGCTGGCCACGCTGCGTTCCCACAGCTCCTCCAGGATCATCGAGAACAGCGCTTCCTTGCTCGGGAAGTGGTTGTAGACGGTGCGCTTGGAGACCCCGGCCACCTCGGCGATGCGGTCCATGCTGGTCGCCTCGTAGCCCGATGCACGGAACTCCTCCACCGCCGCGCGCACGATAGCCTCGCGTTTGCGGTCGGTCAGGCGTTGCGGGGCACGGGGCATGGCAGAAACCGGATAACTGAACGGATGCGCACATTTTACACCGGACAGTGTACTTTTGAAAAACACGAAACTACACTGTTCAGTGTACCCAGCGGACGTCACCCATGAAGCGCCTGCTCCTTGTCCTCCTGCTTGGAATCCTCGCTGTGACCGCCTACACCTTCTGCAAGTCCTGGTCCCTCCCCGACTTCCCCGATTCGCCGCAGTACCGTGATGGCAAGTTCCGCAATGCCCTGCCCCGTCCGGCGATGGGCCTGCGCGACGGTGCGGAGATCTGGTGGACGTTCCTGTTCAACAAGCCCAAGGGCACCGTCCCGGCCCACCCCATTCCGGTGCAGCCGCTGGACCGCGCCACGCTGGACGCCGCGCCGGACCGCAGCCTGTTCCGGCTTGGGCACTCCACGATCCTGCTGAAGCTGCGCGGCCAGTACTGGCTGACCGACCCGGTCTTCTCCGAGCGCGCCTCGCCGGTGCAGTGGATGGGCCCGGCCCGCTTCCACGCACCGCCGATCAGCATCGAAGAGCTGCCGCCGATCGCTGGCGTGATCCTCTCGCACAACCACTACGACCACCTGGACCATGCCGCCGTGATGCAGCTGGCCGGCAAGACCGCGCGCTTCATCGCCCCGCTCGGCGTCGGCGATCAGCTGATTGCCTGGGGTGTGGACGCCAGCAAGGTCGAACAGCTGGACTGGTGGCAATCGACCGAGGCCAGCGGCCTGCGCCTGACCGCCACCCCGGGCCAGCACTTCTCCGGCCGCGGCCTGGGCGACAGCGACCGCAGCCTGTGGGCGTCGTGGGTGATCCAGGACGGTGACTTCCGCATCTTCTTCAGCGGCGACACCGGCTACTTCGACGGCTTCAAGGCCATCGGCGAAAAGTATGGCCCGTTCGACCTGACCATGATCGAGACCGGTGCCTATGATCCGCGCTGGGCGTTCGTGCACATGCAGCCGGAACAGACGCTCCAGGCGCACCTGGACCTGCGCGGCAAGTGGCTGCTGCCGATCCACAACGGCACCTTCGATCTGGCCCTGCACGCATGGCAGCAGCCGTTCGAGCGGATCACCGCCTTGGCCGCGGCGAAGAACGTGCCGGTGGCCACGCCGATGATGGGCGAAGCGCTGGACATGCAGGCGCCGCAGGCGGGTACGCGCTGGTGGGAGACGGTGGAGTTGTAACCGGCGTGACGGGGCGTCATGTATCCCAAGGCCCTGTAGAGCCGAGATCCTATGTTCGTGGTCAAGCCTGCTGGAAGCAGGCTTGACCCACTTTCAGCATGGCCGGGTCAAAGTCCCGGCCGCTCTTGAAGACGCCCCAAGCGATCCTGGCCAGCTTTCTGGCCAGGATGTTG